>JBDHCH010000179.1:0-8280 GCA_039592115.1 Gemmatimonadota bacterium
CACGCCACCGTCGATTGATTTCATGAACGGCGCGTTGAGCACATAGACCGTGTTCTCGTCGAGGGGATCCGCCTTGAGGTGGTTGTAGTACCAGGCCCGCGACCACAGGATTCGATCGCCACTCATCAGGGTCCAGGTGTCTCCGGCATCGTCGCTCCGATAGAGACCGCCCTTGTCCAACTCGGCCTCGACAATAGCATAGACCCGGCTCGGCCTGCTGGCGGACACGTCGATCCCGATCTTCCCGATCAGCTCCGGAAGGCCGCCTCCGAGCTTTTCCCAGCTATCCCCACCGTCATTCGACTTGAAGATGCCACCGGCCGTTCCGCCTGACTTGACGAACCACGGCTTGCGTCCGTGCTCCCACATCGCCGCATAAAGGATTCGTGGGTTCGTCGCATCCATGGAGAGGTCCGTCGCGCCCGTCTCCTCGTCGACCTGAAGCACAGCTTCCCAGGTTGCGCCCCCATCCCTGCTCCGGTAGACGCCGCGGTCGTTGCTTGGGCCCCAGATCTGCCCCTGTACGGCCACATACACGAGCTCCGGCTCCTGTGGATGCACGATCACCCGCGCGATCTGACCGGCATCGGGCAGCCCGACGTGTGTCCACGTCGTGCCCGCATCCATCGACTTGTACATGCCGTCACCATGACTGGTGGTGACGCCGCGAATGGGGGCTTCACCCGTGCCGACATAGATCACGTTCGGATCCGATTCGGCGACCCCGATGGCCCCTATGGTGCCGACATTGAAGTACCCATCCGAGATGTTCTGCCAGGAGATGCCGGCGTTCTCGGTCTTCCAGACACCACCGCCGGTGGCGCCCATGTAGTAGAGCTGGTCGTTTCCTCGCACGCCCGTAACTGCGGTCACGCGACCCCCTCGCCACGGTCCGATCTCACGCCATTTCAGGCCCGACAAGAGCGCTTGGTTGATGGTGTCTGGAGCCACACGCGACCGTGCGGCGGGATCGGCCTCTTCCTTCGCAAGCGTTGACGATGGTGGGCCGAGCAGCAGGGCAGTGACGACCAGGGGAGACAGGAATCCAGACATCTTCCACATTCTGCGTTCCTCTGAGAAAGGGTCCAACAGGTTCTCGCGACGATCGAAAGAATAGGGGCTTCAGCGCCTTGGGAGCGGGACCGAAGTGAGGAGGGCGGAGGTCACTGAGAGCGGCCGACGGCGGCTATCCCGCCAGCGGTCGCAGGGCTACCCATGGATTCGCGTTCCGCCCGTCAGGGGGCCTTGTGCCATTCGGTGCCGGGCCTTTCGATGGTGTAGAAGACCCGGATGTCGGGGGTGTCCTCGAAGATACGAGGCACTACCTGGACCTCCATGTCGATTTCCACTTCGTCCTGGGGAAGCGTCTCCCCGGACCACCCCAGTAGCCGACCTCCTCCTTCCAGGTCCACCACGACACAAGTATATGGGGCGTCGTTATCGAAGCCCGTGGGGGCCGCGTCGATGCGCGTGTACGTCCACACCCTCCCCCGGCCCGAATACTCCACGAACTCGAACTCCCCGCTCATGCACTCGGGGCAGTCGGCTCGGGGAGGGAAAGTCTGATAACCGCACTCCTGGCACCTGGATCCCATGAGGTACCCGTTCCGGAGGTGCGGGGCGAAATCCTGCACCTTGGAGAAGGGAACGAAGCTGACTCTGCCGAACCAACTGAACATCGTCCCCTCCTAGCGCTTTTTGAACACGTGCACGAAACAGTACTGCCCGATCCCGCCCACGTTGTGGGTCAGTCCAATGTCTGCGTCGGGCACCTGCCGATCACCACATTCCCTCCGCAGCTGTCGGCAGATCTCGTAGGCCATGGACACTCCGGTAGCGCCGATGGGATGGCCTTTCGCCTTCAGCCCTCCATCTACGTTCACCGCCACTCCCCCTCCGTCGATGTAGGGGCGCCTCTCCTCGATATACCTCCCTCCCTCCCCCTTCCCGCAAAAACCCAAATCCTCGTACGCCATGAGCTCGGCGATGGTGAAGCAGTCGTGAACCTCCGCCACCTTGACATCGCCGGCCGTGACACCGGCCTGGGCGTAGGCCTGATCCGCCGCCTGCCTGGCCGACGGGAGGCCCGTGAGGTCGGGGCGCCTGAGGACAGACATGCTTGATGTGGCACACCCCACCCCGTCGAGCCAGACCACTTTTTCTCCGGCCATCTCCAGGGCTCTCTCCTCCCTCGCCAGGATCACGCAGGCGGCCCCGTCGGCGTTGGCACAGCAGTCGTACACGCAGAAGGGCGACGCCACCGGATCCGAGGCCATCGCCTTCTCCATGGTGATTTCCTTCTGGAAGAGGGCGTTGGGGTTCCTGGCGCCGTAGTGGTGATTCTTGATGGCGACCTGGAGGAGCTGTTCCCGGGTGGTGCCGAAGTCGTGCATGTGCCGGGTGGCGAACATGGCGTAGTAGCCGGGGAAGGTGGTGCCGAACACGCTCTCCCACTGTACCTCTCCCACCCGCCCCATCAGGGCCAGGATGTCGGCGGTCTCGAGCTCGGTCATCTTCTGGCAGCCAATGACCGCCACCACGTCGTGTAAGCCGGACTGGATGGCCATCCATGCCGTCCGGATCGCCGCGCTACCCGAGGCGCAGGCCACCTCGGTGAGCCAGGTGGGAAGGGGGTTCAAGTTGAGATACTCCTGCACCACACCGGCCACGGAGCGCTGCTTGTGGTACTCCGGCACCGCGGCGATGACGGAGGCATCCAGCTCAGTCCGGTCGATCCCGGCGTCCGTCATGGCCGACCGAAAGGCCTCGAAGGCCAGCTCCTGCACTGTGGCATCCGACCGGTTGCCGAAGCGTCCGTGCCCGATCCCGACGACGCCCACTCGTGACATCACGTTCTCCGCTTGTGGCACCGGGTCAGATGTACTGCCCACCGTCGATCTTGATGACTTCACCCGTGATGTGCCTGGCCATGTCCGAGCAGAGGAAGGCCACCAGGTTCCCGCAGTCCTCGGGTGTGGCGAAGCGACCCAGCACCGTCTCGGCCAGGGCGGTGGCTTTGAACTCCGGCGCCAGTTTGTCCATCATTTCGGTGAGGACCATCCCCGGGGCTACCGCGTTCACATTCACGTTGAAGCGCCCCAGTTCCCTGGCCAGGGTCTTCGTCATGGCAATCACACCGCCTTTGCTGGCCGTGTAGTTCGCCTGGGCGAACTTCCCCCGCAGGCCGTTGATGGAGGAGATGTTGACGATCTTCCCGCCTCTCATCTCCTTGAAGTGTCTCGAGGCTGCCTGGTTGTAGTTGAAGTAGCCCTTGAGGTTCACGCCGATAACCTGGTCCCACTGTTTCTCGGTCATCTTCCAGATGACCCCGTCCCAGGTGATCCCGGCGTTGCAGACCATGATGTCCAGGCGGCCGAACCTCTCCACCACCGTCTCGACCGCGGTTTCGGCATCGGCGTAGACAGATACGTCGGCCTGGATGGCCAACCCCTTCACGCCCAGGGCCTCCAGGTCGCCTACGACTCCCCCTGCCTCCTCCTCCGGGCGCTGGTCGATGATGGCCACATGGCAGCCTTCGCTGGCCAGAACCCGGGCGATGGCCGCGCCAATCCCCAGGCCTCCTCCGGTGACGATGGCACCTTTCCCACTGAGTCCGAGGTCCACTGAACGACCCGCCTTTCTTCCTTGTCTTCCCTGCTCTCGGTCTCTGGGAGCCCCTCAGACGGCCATGGTCTTGGTGTACATACCTCCGATTTCCCCCTTCTTGCACGCAGAGGAGGTCATGAAAGCGGCGGAGTGGCGGGCCTGGAGTTCCAGGGCTTCCGAAAGCGGAGATCCGCACGCGCCCTGCACGCACGCCACCATCGCCTTCCGGGCTGCTCGGCCAGCGGTACCCCCGGTATCCGGAAGGTCCGGGACTTCGGTCGGAACTCCCTCTAGGATTCCGGCTTCCACCGGCCGCCGGGGAGGAGCCCCTCCTCCTCCGGTGGCCATGGTCCACGCCATCCCGAGGGATTCTTCCAGAGGGCCTGTGAAGTCGATAAGCCAGCCCACCGCGTCAGACGCCCTGACCGCCTTGCCGCTCAGGAGGAGGGTGAGGACCTTCCCCCAATCGTCGGACGCTGCCTTCCGGAACGGCCAGTGGCACCCTTCCATTCCCGGGATCACCGGGAGAGTCACTTCCGGCATCCCGAGCTGTGCCCCGTCCACGGCTACCAGGTAGTGGCAGTGCATGAGAAGCTCCAGCATCCCACCCAGGCAGCGCTTCCCGTTCACCACGCCGACCGACACCCGGAACTCCTCGTCCAGGCGCCGGGCGGTACGGGACCAGGAGCTGGAGATCCGGAAGCCCTCCTCCTCCTCCTCGATGGCCGGGAAGAACTCCGTTACATCGGCTCCGATCATCTGGGTGGAAAGATGGAAGTCCCCGGTGAGGATGACGCTCTCGATGCCCGCTCCCTTCAACCAGTCCAGTGCCCGGTTCAACTCCGCGTCCACGTCGCCGCTGTAGCTCTCCCGGCTGAGGGTGACGACGCCCACCGTTCCGTCGTGCTCGGCGTTCACGTAGAGCTGCTGCCACGCGGGGGAGTCCATGCCCTGGAAGGCCTCCGGGTGCCAGGCCTGTTTCGCCGCCTCGGGATGAAGCGAATGATACGCCTCCACGGTCCCGATGACCGCATCGGGCCCATCCTCCCTGGCCATTGCGAGGACCCCCTTCCGGAACTGGGCACAGAGCTCTCCGATGGCATTCATGTTGGTGAAGTGACTCCGGCTCTCGTGGACGAGGAGGCTCGTCATCTGGTAGATGGGACCCAGGATCCAGGTCCGGAATGCCTTGTCCTCCTCTTGGTCCAGCTTCCAGTCCACCAGCGGGCGGAAGTGGTTGGGGGGATACCAGGTCTGCCCCGTCTCCTTTCGCTCCTCGAGTTCCTCCGTGGGTTTGAAAACCTCCCCGTACATTCCGCTCAGGTGATGAAGGCAGGACCACGTGAGGAAGTCGGCCCCTTGCGCACCGATGACGTCGTGGGCACGGAAGGGATTCGGGCCGACCCGCTTCCGGACGAGCTTGTCGATCTTCCAGAAGGGCATGTTGCTGGCATCGTGGTAACGGAGACCTGCCAGGGTGATGCCACAGAAGAGCACATCCAGTACGAAAGACCAGTGGTCGCTCACTGGAACCGGGATCAGGCCCAGGGCCCAGAGAAGCTGGGTCAGATCGGACGGTTCCGGCTCCACGATCTCCCACATCTTGTTGATCTCGTGGGGGAAGGCCGGATGCGCGATGCCCACGCCCAACTCTGAGCTGGGGAAGCCTGATGTAACTGAGCGGATGGCGATATCCGGAAACTCGTCCCGGAACACCTTGTAGTGAGCCTTTTTGACCTCCAGGACCTCCGGGATGGCCTCCAACAGGAACCGTGGCCTGAGCTCCTTCAGCTCATCGGGAAGGCTCTTCCCGTCATAGCTCATGCGGATGATGCTCCCCATGACCGCATTCGCGCCCTCTTTACCGAATGCCTGAACGAGCCCGGGGTACTGGGCACCGATCCCGTCAGGGGCGCCGGGAAGGTCCAGCGCCACCACGGGCACGCCGAAGGGGTGCAGCCTGGAACCGAGCTGCATGGTCTTCCCGGCCCCGACGATTCCGTTGGCGCCTGAGATGACCAGGGAACCCCGCTTCCCGTTCTTGCCGAAAACCTCGTCCACCAGGCTCGCCGGATCGGCGGGAAGGCGGGCGTTCTTGAAGATGTCCAGGACCGTACCCAGTCCAAGGGTCTGGAGGGTCGGCTCTCTCAGTAGCTGAGTCATTTTGCCTTGTCTCCTCAGGAAACCTTGAAGATGGATGCGATGCCCACGTCACCAGCGGCGCAGCCGAAAACGAGCACGTGCCCTCCTCCCAGATCCACGGCCTCCTCGAAGGCCTCGATGGCGACCCGGGTAAGCGTGGGCCCCTGGGGGTGACCCCAGACCAGAGGACAGCCCGTGTTGTTCATTTCCCTCCAGTCGTAATCCAGGAGTTGGGCGAAGACGACGTCGTTCACGGCAAAGGGATTGTGGTTCTTCACCACCGCCATGTCCGCCATGGTTAGACCCGTCCGGTCCAGAAGCTTCTGCACCGCGAAGGCCGGGGCTTCGGGCATCAGGCTAGGACGGGTTCTGACCTCCGTCTTGGCCACGAAGCTGATGTCGATCTCCGGCCGGGAGCTGAGCTCTTTGGCCCGCTCCTCGGTGGTGACCAGGAGAGTAGCCATCCCGTCGGAGGCATGGGTCTGGGTTCCGCCGGTCACGCAGGTGTCCAGCTCCCTCATCGCCCTGAGGCCGTCGAGGGTGATCTCCCTCACCCCCAGATCGTCGTCAATCCTCCCCAGGGGGCGCCCCTGGACGTTGAGGATCTCGAGGGGGACCAGAACCCTGTCCAGGAACCCGGAGTCCTTCGCCTCGAAGTATTGCTGGTACCGTTGGTACGCGACCTCGTCCGTCTCCTCCCTCGAGGCCTTGTACTTTCGGGCCGTGATTCCGGCGGCGGTGATCATCGCGTTCCCGGTGGCGGGATCGAAGCCGAAGTTGTCCCAGACGTCGGCGATGGCCTGGGTCCGCTCGTGGGCCCGCCGTTCTGGGAAAACCCCCACCGGAGAGTCGCTGGTCCGATCAAAGGTCAGGACTCCCACCACGTCCGCACCACCGTTGTCCACCTCGGCGCCGGCCAGTAGCACGGCCTGAAGACCCGTTGCGCAGGCCTGCTCCATGTGGTAACCGGGAATCCGGTGCCCCATGCAGCTCGCGACCAGAGGCGCGGTCCAGAATTTCCAGTGCCAGGGGATGGTGGACCCAATGACCAGGTAGTCGAGCTCGGTCTTCTTCACGCCCCGCATGCCCAGGATCCGGGCCATGGATTCCCCGGCGAACTGGCCGATATTCACCTCCGCCAGGGCTGAGGTTTGCCAGGCCGGGAAGTAGCTACTCCCCCAGGTTCCGTAGGGGATTCTCGCTCTGGGAAGCATCGGTCCTCCCTCTTCCAGGTTATCGGTGTTTCGGCTCCGCTTTCCGTGTCCCGGGAGGACCGCCAACAAGAGCCGGGCAGCCCCCGGTACCGGAAGACGCCGTGCAATGTGAGGATAGTTCACCAGGTTGGAAAGTCGGCCACCCCAACCGGGTCGGTCCTCGATTCCGGTCCCTCCCTCCTCAACTCCCGCCCGCCCGAGTCCCGATCAGGGCGAGCACCTCGTCTACCTCTTTGGGGACGTGGGCGGAGAGGACCACCGGCCCGTCCTCCGTGACCAGCACGGTGTCTTCGATGCGGATGTGGAGCGCTTCCTCGGGGATGTCGATGATGGGCTCCACGGCGATCACCATGCCAGCCTGGAGGGGCAGCTCATAGTCCCCCACATCGTGCACGCTCATCCCAACGAAGTGGCCGGCGCCGCCGGGGAACTGATCGGGAAACCCCCATCGCTCGAAGATCTCAGCGGCGATCCTGCTGGTCTCTCCCCGCGTGACCCCCGGCCTCATTGCGGCGATGATGGCCTTCTCTGCCTCGAGAACACAACGATAGGCCCGCTCCTGAAGCTCCGTGAATTCCCCCGATGCAGGCCAGGTGCGGGTGATGTCCATGGTCAGGTAGCCCATGGATGCACCGTAGTCCATGACGATCAGGTCCCCCTCCTGGAGCTGCCGGTTGCTCTCCTGGTAGTGCCAGATGTTCCCATTGGGCCCCGATCCCACGATGGCAGGGTACCCCGCCCCCTCCGCTCCATGGGCGAGCATGGTGTGGGTGGCCTCCGCCTCGATCTCGTACTCCCATCCCCCAACCCGGGTAACCTCGAAGGCCCGTCGGTGGGCCTCAGCGCTGACCCATCCGTTCCGCCGGAGGGCCTCCACCTCCCGGGGGCTTTTGATCATCCGGAGCTTGTCGATATGGGGGCTGATGTCGTGCAACTCGTAGTAGGGGAAGCGGGTCCGGAGCATCTCCGCCCTCCAGGCGTCTTCTGACGGATATGCTCCCCACGGCGTTGCCTTCCGACGGGCCATATAGAGCGCCACGTCCCCCCTGGATTGATCCACTTCGGTGCGCTCGGAGAGGCGGACCCAGAGATCCTGAGGACCACCGGTCCTGTTCCGGGCCAGGAACTCCGGCAGGTAGGTCAGCGGGTGGATCGCAGCGAACCCATAAGCGGCAGCCGCACCTTCCTGGTAGAGCACGTTCCACCCGTCACGGCTCGCCTCCCGCTCCGTTTGGTGGGGGAGGAAGAGAACGGCCGCACACCGTCCTGCGTCGATGTACACGGCCGCACCAAGATCCTCGTTCCCCGTCAGGTAGAA
>JBDHCH010000180.1:0-10742 GCA_039592115.1 Gemmatimonadota bacterium
CGCCCATGAACCCTCGGTGAAGGAACCGTGAGGACTCTTTCACATGGCTCGCTCAATCCCCTGCACCGGGCGCCAATCCCAGCTCGGGGGTTCCCAGGACCTCCAGCTCCCCGGCCTCGGCCCTGGCCACTGCGGTTCCCTGCCAGATGTAGTAGATCACCGGCACTACAACGAGGGTGAGGACGGTGGCCGAGACCATCCCTCCCACCATGGGGGCGGCGATGCGCTTCATCACGCTTGCCCCGGTGCCGTGACCCCAGAGGATGGGAAGCAACCCTCCGATGATGGCCGTCACCGTCATCATCTTCGGCCGCACCCTGTGAACCGCCCCCTCCATGACGGCCTCGTAAAGGGCCGCCAGATCCCTCCGACCTGCCCGGATCCGGTCGTCCCAGGAATGGTTCAGGTAGAGGAGCATGATGACGGCGGTCTCCGCCGCCACCCCCGCCAGGGCGATGAATCCGACTCCGGTGGCCACGGACCAGTTGAAGCCCAGAATGGCCATGATGAGGACGCCTCCCACCAGGGCGAAGGGGAGAGAGCCCATGACGATGAGGGTCTCCCCGATGCGCCCGAAGTTCAGGAAGAGGAGGACAAAGATGATGAGGAGGGTGGCAGGCACCACCAGCTGAAGCCGGGCCTGAGCCCGCTGCATGAACTCGTACTGGCCGGACCACTGCATGGTGTAGCCGGGGGGCAGCGTCACCATGGCGTCAACCATGTCCTGGGCGGCCCTCACGAAGCCGCCCAGGTCCGGTTCGTCGGTGTCCACGAAGACCCAGACGGTGGGGAAGGCCCCTTCCGTCTTGATGGACATGGGTCCGTTTTCGATCCGAATGTCGGCGATCTGGCCCAGGGGGATCTGGGCGGTGGAACCGGGCATCCCGTTCGAGGCACCCCCGGATCCCATGCCACCATTGATCATCGCAGAGGAGGGCATGGCCATGGCGGAAGAGGCCACCGCGCCGGGGGATGCCCCGAATCCGTCCCCCCCCCGCATCTGCTTCACCGGAATCAGGACCTCAGCCAGTTTCTCGGGCTGATCCCTGAGCTCCTGTGGGTACCGCACGCGGATCCCGTACCGCTCCCGACCCTCCACGGTCTGGGTGATCTCCATTCCGCCGATGGCCGAGGCGATGACCATGTTGGCGTCCCGGATGTTCACCCCGTAACGGGCCGCTGCCGTCCGGTCGATCTCGATGTTCAGATAGCTCCCCCCCAGGGGCCGTTCCGACACCGCCGACCGGACCCCCGGGACCATGGCCACGGCGTTCTCCACCTCCTTCCCCAACCGCTCCAACTCACCGAGATCGGGCCCGAAGAGCTTGACCCCAACAGGGGTCCGGATGCCGGTGGCCAGCATGTCGATGCGGCCCTTGATGGGCATGGTCCAGGAGTTCGGAATTCCGGGGAAACGGATGGCCTGATCCATCTCCCGGATGAGATCGTCCCATGTGATGCCCTCCCGCCACTCCTCTTCCGGCTTCAGAACGATGGTGGTCTCGAACATGGCCAGGGGGGCCGGATCCGTGGCAGTGTCGGCCCGCCCGGCCTTCCCGAAGACGGATTCCACCTCCGGGAAGGTGGCCAGGATACTGTCCTGTCTCCTCATGGCCTCATGAGCTGTTCGCACGGAAATCCCCGGTAGGGTCATGGGCATGTACAGGATCGACCCTTCATTCAGGGGCGGCATGAACTCCGAGCCGATCCTCTTGAATGGGATCCAGGTAAGGACCAGCACCGCCACCGTGGCCCCCAAGACCGGCCACCGCCATTTGAGGGCGAACTCCAGGACGGGCTTGTAGACCCAGACCAAGAAGCGGTAGATCGGGTTCCGTTCCTCCGCAAAGAGTCTACCACGAATGAAGAGACCCATGGTCACTGGGACCAGGGTCAGGGAGAGCATAGAGGCTCCAGCCATGGCCAGGCTCTTGGTCCAGGCCAGGGGTTTGAAGAGGCGCCCTTCCTGGGCCTCCAGGGCGAAGACGGGGAGAAAGGAGACCGTGATGATGAGGAGACTGAAGAAGAGGGCCGGTCCAACCTCCTTGGAAGACCGGATCACCACCCCCCACCGTTCCTTCGCCGTGAGGAGGGATGTCGGAAAACGGCCGTCATCCTCTGGCGCAGGCACGCCGTCTTCCACGAGCCGTGCCCGCTTCTTCGAGATCTCACGCTCGAGGTGAACGTGCATGTTCTCGATCATGACGATGGCGGCATCGATCATGGCCCCGATGGCGATGGCGATGCCTCCCAGGCTCATGATGTCGGCGTTGATCCCCAGGAGGCGCATGGCGATGAAGGCCATGAGGATGCCCAGGGGAAGGGTGAGGATGGCCACCAGGGCGCTTCTGACGTGGAAGAGGAAGACGAGGCAGACCAGCGCCACGACGAGGGATTCCTCGATGAGCTTTTCTTTCAGGGTGTCGATGGCCCTGAGGATCAGCTCGGACCGGTCATAGACGGGCCTGAGGACGGATCTCGTCGATCCTCTCTTTCACCCTTTCGATGGTGGCTAGAGCGTTTTCCCCGAATCGCATGACGACGATCCCGCCGACCACGTCCCCGCGACCGTCCAGGTCAGCCACGCCCCGCCGGACCTGGGGAGCGAGTTGGACGTCGGCCACATCACCGGGGTCCCGGTGGGACCGGCTTCCAAGACCACAGACTCGATGTCAGCCAAGCTCTGGATATAGCCCAGCCCCCGGACCATGTACTCCCGGTCCCCCATCTCCATCACCATGGCCCCCACGTCCTGGTTGGACGCCCGGATGGCCTCCATGACCTGGTGGACGGAGACGCCGTAGCCCCGCAGCCGGTCCGGATCCAGGGTAACCTCGTAGGCCCGCTCGAACCCCCCCACAGATGCCACCTCACTCACCCCCGGAACGGAGGTGAGCTGGTAACGAAGGAACCAGTCCTGGATGGAGCGGAGGTCGGCCAGGGATTGGGTGCCGGAAGTGTCCTCCAGGACGTACTGGAACACCCAGCCCAACCCGGTGGCATCGGGTCCCAGGACCAGGTTGGCCCCCTGGGGGAGTCTGCCCCGAATCCCGGAGAGGTACTCCAGGACACGGCTTCGGGCCCAGTACAGGTCGGTGCCGTCCTCGAAGATGATATAGACGAATGAGACACCGAAGAAGGAGTAGCCCCGCACGGTCTGGGCCCCTGGCACCTTCAGCATCTCCGAGGCGATGGGATAGGTGACCTGGTCCTCCACGAGCTGAGGGGCCTGGCCGGCGTAGTCGGTCTGGATGATAACCTGCACATCCGACAGGTCGGGGATGGCCTCCAGAGGTGTCCGGGCCATGGCCAGCAGACCCCCGGCCCCGGCGAAGAGGGCCGCCAGGAGGACCAGGAACTTGTTCTGGACCGACCACTCGATGAGTCGCTTGAGCATGATCAGTCCCTCCCGGCTCCTTGCGAACTGCCGGCGGGAATCCATTTGGCCGCGCCGGTGGTGTCAGGCAGGCTCGCGGTGTCGGGCGGCATCACGTGGCCTGAGTGATCCATCTGGCTGTGGTCCAAGACTGCGCCAGTGTCGGGCAAGATCGTCGTGTCGGGCGGCATCACGTGGCCTGAGTGGTCCATCTCCTCCGTGCCGGCCTCGCCCGGGTCCATCCCGGAGTGGTCCATGGCGCCGTGGTCCATTCCGGCCATGGCCGCCATCGCCGAGCCCAGGTTCGACTCGGCGTCGATGAGGAAGGTGGCCGAGGCAACTACGACGTGGCCCTCTCGCACCCCGGAGAGGATCTGGATCTGATCACCGCTGCCGATCCCGGTGACGACGTCCATGGGATGGAGCTGCCCGTCGGGCATGCTGTGGAAGACCACCGATCGCTCACCGGTCTGGAGGACCGCCGAACGGGGAACCAGGAGGGCGTCTTCGATGGGCGGACCGTGGAGATCCACCTGGGCGTACATCCCCGGCTTGAGCTTGAGGTCGGGGTTGGAGAGCTCCAGCCGCACCCGACCCGTCCGTGCCGAGGAGGACACCGTGGGATACACATAGGTGACGGAGCCATGGAAGGTCTCGCCCGGGTAGGCCTCGAAGGAGACCATGGCGTGCTGACCATCTTGAACCAGGGAGAGGTCCTTCTCGAACACTTCGGCGTTCACCCAAACACGACTCAGATCCGCGATACGGTACAGGTTCATTCCCGGCATGATCCTGACTCCCGCCACCACATCCTTTTCGATCACGATCCCCCCCGCCGGAGCACGCAGCGTGAGCGTCTTCGTGACTGACCCCCGCTCTTCAATGGCCCTGATCTCATCATCGGGGACATCCCAATAGGCGAGCCGACGCCTGGCGGCAGCCAGCAGCTCCTCCGCTCTCTCCACCGATCGGACTCCGCCGCCGGCGCGAGTCTCGTCCATAAGCCGGCGGGCCAGGAGCAGCTCCTCCTGCGCGGTAACCAGGGCTGGGCTGTAGACCTCCATGAGGGGCTGACCGGCCCGGACGGGCGCTCCGTTGAAGTCCACAAACAGGCGCTCCACCCACCCGTCGATCTTGGGATTCACGGTGGCCAAGCGGGTTTCGTCGTAGGTGACGAAACCGACGCTTCGAACGGTCCTGGGTAGGGATCCGCGGGTGACCGTGGCGTAGGTCACTCCGATCCTCCGACTCGCCTCGGCATCCAGTTGCACAGGCTGCGCCTCGTCTGCCGCGGCCATGGCGGAATGGTCGTGGCCCTCCATGGGGTCGCCACCCCCACCCTGGCCCTCCTGGCCTGAGCCGAACGCGGCCACGACAACTACGGCGCCGACGGCCAGCGACAGTGCCAGAATAATCTGGTTCCGGGTGCTCATGATTCCTCCAATAGCAGTTCATCCGTGACCGGAAGGTCACGGCCAATGGTCATTTCGAGACGGGCGATAGTGCTCCCGTAGGCCGCCACAAGTCCGAAGTACTCTCCCTCGAACCGGTTCAGGGCCATCTGCGCATCCAGAAGGGTCATGAAGTCCACGGCGCCCACGCGATACGATGAGAGGGAAGACTCCACGGTCGCTCTCGCCTGGGGAAGGATCTCCTCACGGTACAGCCGGATCAGCGTCCGGTTTTGCTCGAGGTCCGCGAGGCCCGCTCCGATCTGGGCATCCACAACGGCGAAAGCATGTTCGAAACGGGCTCGGGCGGCCGACTCCATGGCCGCTGCCTCGTCCCTGACCTTCATCTGTCGTCTTCCGGCATACAGAGGGATGGAGAAACCCACCGAAGCGCCTCCCATGCTCTTCAGGTCTCCTGCCATGCGGCCCAGGCCGTACTGGATCCCGACGGTCAGGTCCGGCCAGATCTCCCTGTTGGCCAACAACCTCCGGGTCCCGGCTCGCTCCACCTCCCCTCGGTGGCTCCCCAGCACAGGCCGGCTCTCGAGAGCCCAATTCCTCAGAACCGCTCGCTCCGGCACGGAGGCGGGGAGCGGGTCCAGAGCGGGGAGGGGAACGAGTGTCTCGGAGGGGCGATTCAGAATGGCGTTCAGATGGGACCCGGCCGCCGCCCGCATCGCCATCATCCGTTCGATCTCGGCCTCCATTCGGGCGATCTCCACATTGGCACGCAGGATATCGGCCTGTCTTCCACTCCCGGCTTCATACATCGAACGGGCAACCGCCTGGAAATCCCCCAGAAGTTCGAGCGTCCGCTGCATCACCTCGACCTGCCCGTCGATCTGGTAGATCCGGTAGAATGCCGACGCGGCCTCGGTTCTCACTTCCCACCAAACCTCGTCGGAGCCGAGGCGGGCGATCTCAGTGGTCTGTCTTGCCAGGTCGGACCGAAGGGGCAACTTCCCGGCGATGGGGATGCGTTGCATGGCCTGGAAGGTGGGCGCCATGGATGCCGGCATGGTGGCCGAGAACTCTGGAAGAGCCAGGTTCATCACGCCCACCTGGAGGTTCGGATCGGGGAGCAAGCCCGCACCGGGCTCTCTCGCTCGGGCCGCCTCGACCATCTCCAAGGCGGCTCGGACCCGAGGGCTCACTTCCCGCGCCAACTCCAGGACTTCCTCCAGCTTGAGGCCCGGCGGATCCTGCGGGGTTGGCCCGCCTCGGTCGGGGGATGCCGCCGAGATCACCGTCATCGATTCCGGCGCCCCGGTGGAACGCGAGACCTGGCCTGTAACCCCCTGTACGGGTAGGAACACCAGTAAGAAGAGGAGGATCAGAAGCCTCCGGACACTCATGAATGCCATCATAATGCTCAGCCCCGAACGCAAGGTCCCTGGCGGATGAGAAACCGAACCGAGCTGAGTCTAGAGGAAGGGAGGTGAAGGGGGGGTTAACCGTTTATGAAGGAGTCTTCATGATCCCGCAGGAGGGTATGGTCACTTTGAACACCGATCCGCCCTCCGGGGCGTTTTCCGCGGAGACCGTACCACCGTGCAACTCGACGATGGCCTTGACGATGGCGAGGCCCAGGCCCGTTCCCCCTGTCTCGACCTCCGCCGTCCGGGCCTCGTCGATCCGGAAAAAGCGCTGGAAGACCTTGTCCAGCGTGCCTTCGGGAAGTCCGGGTCCGGTGTCCGACACTTCCAGGACCGCGTTTCCATCCGTCTCCACCACCGAGGCCTCCACCTTGCCGCCGGAAGGAGTGAACTTCAGAGCGTTGTCCAGGAGGTTCCAGATGACACGATCCATCAGATCCACGTCCAGTCTCACCAGGACGCCGGGCGACGCCGGACCCTGGACCTGGACGCTCTTGTCGGCGGCCTGTCGCTGGAAACGGTCCAGGGCGATTCGAACCCGGACAGCCAGGTCATCTTCCCTGAGCTGTAGCTGCTGGGCCCCGGCCTCGGAACGGGTCAAGGTCAGGAGGTCGCCAGCCAGCCGGGAAAGACGCTCCGCCTCTTCCAGGGAGCTCCGGAGGACCCGGGCATACTCCTGCGGCGTTCGCTCCCTGCGGAGAGCCACCTCCAGCTCACCTCGTAGAACGGTGAGGGGGGTCCGGAGCTCGTGGCTGGCGTCGGCCGTGAAGCGTTTCTGGGTCTCCAGAGCCTGCTCCAGACGGTCCAGCATCCGGTTCAATACGCTCACCAATCGCCGGTACTCCCAGGTGTCTGCAAAAGCCTCGATCGTCCGCCTCGGACTCCCCTCTGCGATGTCCTCGGCCTGGTCCACAATGGCGTCGACAGGCTTCACCGCCCGGGCTCCCAGCCACCACGCACCCAGAAAGGTCAGCACGGCGACCGTACCCACGAGGGACAAAAGGAGGAAGGCAACCGTACGGAGCATCCGGCGCTGAGCCTCCAGTGGAGCGGCGACCTGGAGGACGTGCCTGTTGTGGAGCTCACCCAATCTTTCCAGAGGATAGTAGAGGGCCCGAACGGGGATTCCCTGGAAGGTCCCTTCGGTCCAGGTCAGTGTGCCTCCCCCGGCTCTCGCCAGGGCGGCCCTGTCCAGGGGAAGATCTTCCGTGATGAAGGCGCTTCGAACCAGGCTTTCCCCCGCTGTGTTCCAGATCTGCAGGTAACGGATGAGGTCTCGGACCGAGGCAGCCTCGTCGGCAGTGAGCGCCCACTCGTGGAAGTGCATGGCTCCGGTGGGGTCATCGGTCACAACCGCGGCCTGGATGGAGGCCACGTTGAGCATCGACGCTTCCAATTCTCGGACCAATCCCTGCCGTAGGGCGAAGTAGCTCAGGGCCGCCACCGCGGCCACCGCCCCGGTCATGACGACGGTGAACCTGACGGCCAGGAGAAAGCGGAAGGACCTCATCCGATCTGCCATCCACCCTGAGGCCATTACGCTGGCTCCTCCATGCTCAGCAGGTATCCCACGCCCCGGACCGTGTGAATCAGAGGGGGCTCTCCGTCGGCCGTAAGTTTCCGGCGGAGCTTCGCCACATGGACGTCCACGACGTTGCTCATGGGATCGAAATGAAGGTCCCAGACCTTCTCCAGGAGCTGAGTTCGCTTCACCACTTCCGCAGGATGAAGGAGGAGGAACTCCAGGAGCTGGAATTCCTTGGCAGTGAGCTTGAGATTTCGACCACCGCGATGAGCGGTGTGGCCGATCCGATCCATCTCCACATCGTCATACCGCAGCATCTCGAGTCGTTGGGCGCCACCCCGTCTCACCAGGGCGCGTACCCTGGCCAAGAGGACCTCGAAACTGAACGGCTTGGTGAGGTAATCGTCAGCCCCCGCATCCAGTCCCCGGACAATGTCCTCCGACGCGTCCCTGGCCGTCAGGAGGAGGACCGGAACCGATGACTTTCTCCTCCTGAGCTCCGACAAGATCTCGAATCCGGTCTTCCCCGGGAGCATGACGTCCAGGATCAGGAGGTCGTAGTCGTGGACGTGGGCCTTGAGGGAGCCTTCCGCGCCCTCGTGGGCCACGTCGACCGAATACCCGTCCTCTCGAAGCCCCCGCTCCAGGAAGCTGGCCACCTTCTTGTCGTCCTCAACCACTAAGATGCGCACGTAGACCTCCGGAATCCCGATGAATCGGATGCGGCTATGTTGCCCAGAGGGGGAAGGAGGGTCGGCCGCGGCCCCACCCGACAGACGCCGCGGAAGGCTTCGATGCTGTTAGGAGAGGTCTGCATGAGATCCACCTGAACTCAAGATGATGATGCCTCCCCCCTGATGCCAGGAGGAATGGATCACAACGGATGGAACGGCGTATCCAGGGGTTTAAAGGCCGGCCCTGGCCGAAACCCGTTCCCGGACGGGAGTGCTCCTCCCAGGAGTGGCACTCCTCGATCCAGCCAGACAATACCGATGAGGAGGCTCGGATGTTCAGATATCGTAGAGGACTTCTCCCTGTGATCGTTCTGGCCTTCGGCGCGATCACCGCTGCTTGTGCGAGGGATCAGGGAGAGGAGCCCGCATCCTCACAGACGTCGTCCGCCCCCGTGGAAGAGGGAGGCACTGCGTTTGAGGACATCACTGTGGAGCAACTCAGGCAGATGTTGGTCGATGCCGACCCTTTCCTGGTGAACGTCCACATCCCCTTCGAGGGGGACATTCCCGGAACGGACCAGAGCATCCGTTTCGATGAGATCGCTGAACATCTCGATCTGCTACCCGAGGCACGGGACGCGCAGATCGTTCTCTACTGCCGGAGCGGGAGGATGAGCACGGAGGCGGCAACTACCCTGGCGTCCCTGGGATACACCGACGTGTCCAACCTGAACGGGGGGTTCCGAGCCTGGGACGCAGCCGGTTACGCGATCGAGAAGTGAAGAAGCGGTGGAACGGGCCCCTTGATGGCCTTCAGGTTGAGATCGAACACCATTTGGATCTCACGAGCGATGTGGTCCCGACCGGAGAGAATTGATGAAGCTGACTTCCCTCGCGCTTCTGGCAGGCGCTCCGATGATTCTCGGCATCCCGAGTTCAGCCTTCGCCCAGCCAGCGACCCCCTGGTGCTTCAATGGAGTCCATCCCGGGGAAGTGGAAGGGGTCGTTTTTCTTCCGGAGGGAGACCTTTTCTGTCCACTGCTGGCCGACCCCAAGGCGGAGCACTCCTTCATCAGCTTCTTGACCGGAGATTTCCCCCCGCTGGAAGACGAGGAGAACCCCGACGGGAACGTCAGGATCGGCTCCATTGGCCTGGGCGACGCCTTTCCTCTGGTGCGATGGGCCGGGAGAGCACCGGGGAACGGGCTTCAGATCGGTCTTGTCGGAGGCATTTTCGCCCAGTTCAACCTGGATGCGGAATCCTTCGATCTCATCAACGCCGACTATCTGGTCGGCGTTCCTGTGACGTTCCGTTGGGCCGGATTTTCCTCCCGCCTCCGCCTGTACCACCAGAGCTCCCACCTCGGAGACGAGTTCCTCCTGAACACCGGCCTCGAGCGGGAGAACCTCTCGTTCGAGGCGTTGGATTTCCTCATTTCCCAGGAGGTCGGACCCCTTCGGGCATATGGCGGCGGAGAGGTCCTCTTCAACCGGGACCCGGAAACGCTGGAATCCACCCTGGCCCATGCCGGCGTGGAACTCCGGATCGGCCAGCTCAGGGGAATCCGCTTTTTGGGAGCGTTGGATGTGAAGGCCACGGAGCAGCAGGAATGGGAGCCGGGGTGGAGCGGTCGGGCGGGGATCGAGATCGCGATCTGGAGAGACGAGAATCACCCGCCGCGGATGTGGGGTCTGTTCGCGGAGTTTTATGACGGCCCATCCCCCTACGGCCAGTTCTTCCAGGAACAGGTCCACTACATGGGTGCCGGCCTCCACATCTCCCTCTGACCGGCAGAGCCATTTCGAGGAATCGAGGGCCCTCTCGCCCTACTCCCGAACCAACCGTGCCGGTACAGAAACTCGAACCACTCCGCGGAAATCCCCGGCCTGATAACCGCTGGCCAGGTCCCCCGGGTAAGTGTCTTCCAGGATCGGCTGCACCCCCGGGTCCAAGGTCTCCGGACCTCCGTGGCACTGCAGGCAGACCTCTCCGACTAAAAGGGGCTTGTAGTACCGGAGCTCCTCCTCCGAGACCCGTTGGATGAAGTGGGCCGGGGGGGTTCCACCGGCCAGGATGGCGTCCTCGAAGTACCGAAGTGCCATCTCCTCCGCCTGGTCCGGGGCGTTGTCAGGGTTCCGGTAACGGAAGGAGGTCCGCTTCAGGGCCATCCCGTCGGCCAATGCCGCTTCCGCCATCCGTGTCAGGGGCATCGCTTCGATGGAGCAAAACTCCGCTGCCTCGGGTGCTCCCCCCTCTTCGAGAGCGGTGGTGAGGTGGTCTACCAGCGACCGGAGCAGCGCGTTCGCAGCCGGTTCCGCCACCTGTACCACCCGCGATCC
>JBDHCH010000181.1:0-8196 GCA_039592115.1 Gemmatimonadota bacterium
AAGGAGGCCCCAAGGGAGCTTTCGGAGTCTGGCCAAGAATGGCATCGAAGGCCTCCTCTCCTGAGCAATGTGCCAACGGCCGCGAAGCCAGAGTCAACGTTGGTGAAGGAGTTTCTGATCATAAGGCGACCATCGCGCCAAACCATAGTCCTTCGGATCTTACTGCTCAACCGGGTGTTTGGTAACGAACCTTTCGCTTCCCGAGCGAGCTGCCGGTCAGTCTGCTTTTATCCTACTGTCCCCAGCGGCGAAGGTCCCCGAAGGGGCCGGGCCCGTGGTGTTCAGGATACTGCCACACGAGTTCAGAGCGAAAGCGAGCGCTGAGGGCCCGAGCGGGAACCGGGCGTTATCATGAAACCGTCTCATCTCAGAGGTCATCCCGATCCGTGGAGATCAAAGCGTACTATCCAGGGAATATCCCATTCATCCAGTTCAACCCCCCAGGCAGATGTCGCGCTGACCCTTTTCACATCCAGGGAGGTAGGAAGAAAGGTGAATCCGGCGGGATCCAGAGTGGGATCAAGCAGGTCCCAGCGGACCGAGTCCGGAGATACAGCTTCCCTTCGTAGCCAGACTGTTCCGTCGGGGGCAACGATGACGGACGAGACGGCGGGATGATGATCGGGCCACTGAACCTGATTTCGATATTCGGAAGCCAGGCGATCCGCTGGGACGTTGGACTGATCGGCTCGCCTCTTGCCAAAGTCCATCGCGAGGCTGTCAATCCATTCCGATGAAAGGGGGACCGGCTCGTAGGGCATTTGACGGATTTGAATTGTGTCCCCAGCGAGATTGATCCGGAACAACAAGACAACCGGGCCTGGACCCGCCTCGGCTGCCGAGCGGTCGACAGCGAGGAGCTCCGATCCATCTGGGCGGATGGCCATCAGGTCGCTCCACGCCGCTGGATGACCGAAGGACGGTTGATTTCCACCGGGCAACTCGACAGAAGCGTACCGGCCGGCCAGGGGCTGTACGATGAGCGTGTCCAGAAGTTCTCCGGCTCTGGAGGCTCGGAGCCAAGTTTCATGGGTGACCTGCCCCGATACGACCGGCGAAGTGAAGGAAGGGGAGAAGCAAGCGACCGACCCATCCGCGAGCAAAGCCACCGATGACGAAGCGAGCGTCCCAGGCGAGGAAGGCGGAAACCGGACTATGAAGCGGTCGTAGAACTCCCCTTCAGAACTCAGCAGGTTGATCCCAGTCCCGAACTCCAGAACTGTAAGTGTGTCCCCTTTGAACCGAACCGCGCCCGGATTCTTAAACTCGCCTGGTCCCTCCCCCCAACGCCCCACGGTGCCAGCATACGTACCGTCACGGTCGAATACGGTGATCTCTCCTAGGGTCGGCTCGGATACGTAGATTCTGCCCTCAGAGGTTACTTCGATGTCAAAAACCCCAGACAAGGAGCCCGGGCCATCTTCCGCTCCGTAGACCTGATCCCGAACGGCTCGGAGTTGCACGCCTCCGACATCTGTTACGGGATTCGGCGAGTCCGCGCACGAAGTGACGAAGGGAATGCCCCACAAGAGGAGGAGCGAAAGGGAGAGTGACGACGGCGGAAACTGAGATCTCCAATTCCAGCGGTGCATCTGCCGCTCTCCTTTCAACGATTGGCCCAGCGGTTTCAGATAACGAACCATTCGGTTCCCGGCCGGAGCCGGGCACCTACCTGTTCCCCCCTATCCTGCTGTCACCGCCCGGCGAGGTCCCGGAGGGCCGGGCCCGTGGTGTTCAGGATACTGCCGCATGAGTTCGGAGCGAAAGCGAGTTCTGAGGGCCCGAGCGGGAAACGGGCGTTACCTACGGAGCCTACTTATCCGGTGGTTGAAAAAAAGATCGGCCCGCGATCTCCCTGTGTCCCGGGCCAGACCAGAGACTATCCTGACCTCGTCTTCGATGGCCTAGATCCACCCCACCTGGCCGTCTCCTAATTTTTTGGTTGACAATGTAAGACAGCCTGGCTATCGTACTCCTAAGTCCTTAGGTGTTAGGAGATCAAGATGGGCGTGCGCTTCACCAAACGAGAGCTGGACATCATGAGTGTGCTGTGGGCCCGCGGCCCTTCGACGGTCGCAGAGGTCAGGGAGCAACTCGAGGACGACCTGGCCCACAACACGGTGCTCACCATGTTCAAGGTCATGGAGGGCAAAGGCTACGTGTCCCGGAGCCCGGAAGGCCGGGCGCACCGCTACGCACCCGAGGTGGAACAGGACACGGCAGGATTGAGCGCCCTCGATCACCTTCGGGACCGGTTGTTTGGTGGGTCTCCTGAGCAGCTTCTCCTTCAGCTGGTAGACTCGGGGGTCAAGCCCGACGAACTACGCCGCATGCGGGATCTACTGAACCGCCGCTTGGGCGAGATCGGGGGGGACCGATGATCGGCTATAGGATGCTCTACGCAGCGTTGGTAGGGCTCCCGATCCTCCTGGCCGCTTTCGCAGGCTCAAGGGCGCTGCGCCGATACGGGCTACCCGAGCGCTGTATCTGGCTCGCGGCGCTTGCCCTCGCGCTGTTCCTCCCTTTGGCGTTCATGACGGTTCCGCAGGCCCGGCAGATGACGCCGGGAGCCGCGCTTGGTGCCCAACTCGACGCCGGGCTCGAGGAGACTGGCGTGCTGGGATTGACGGAGTTCGTTGTCGTCTCGCATGAAGCAGGTAGGCCGACCGTCGACATCTTCCTGATCGCTGCGTGGTTGCTCGCCTCCCTGGCCCTCGCGCCCAAGTGGACCGTAGCCGCCAGGCGGCTCGCCAAGGTGGGTCCGTCCTGGCGCCCCCGCGCACTCAACGGCGTCCACGTCTGGCAGACGCCGGACCTCGGGCCCGCCGTCTCCGGCGTCTTCCGCCCGCAAATCCTGGTGCCCGAGTGGATGATGTCCATGCCGAAGGATAAGCGGGCGCTCGTGCTACTGCACGAACAGGAGCATATCCGTGCGCGAGATCAGGTGGTTTTGGCGGGAACGCGTATCGCGCGGATACTCGCGCCGTGGAACCCCGTGGTCTGGCTCCTTGCGTCCCGACTGCTGCACGCACTGGAACTGGACTGTGATCGGCGGGTCCTCCGACGCCGACCGGACATCGGGATCTACGGCGACACCTTGCTGCAGGTCTCGGCCCGATACAAACGGCCGTTGATCGCCGCCGCCGCTTTCACAGAATCTCACGTACCGCTTCAGAAGAGGATCCTCGCCATGACAACGCCCCCTAGGACGGCATCCGTTCTCGGTATCACCACCACTCTCGCCCTGGCGGTGCTTTTGGTCATGGCCTCGTGCGAGGTACCTATCCCAACTAGGCAGGGGTCGGACGAGCAGCAAAGCGTCGTAGAGGCGTCCCGTGACAACGTGGTCCGGCTCCAAGCGGACCGAGAGGGTTCAGTAGTCATCGACGGTGAATCGTATTCTGTCGAAGAGGTGTCGGAGGTGGTACTCCCGCTTAACGATGCCTCAGACGGGAAATTAGTCGCCTATATTGGCGGCGAGGCGACCACGCCCTACAGGGTCATGGATCGACTCCAGAGCGAGTTGGTGGAGGCCGGGGTTTTGCGGGTCGTGTTCGAGATCCCGGAGGTGGCGCCTTCGATATCCACCTCGGGGCTCGATAGGTACAAGGATGAAGGCCTGCCGGTGGTCCTGCCTGATGGCGGAGCCGGACGCGGGCCTGCTCGCCCAGTCACCGGCGAGCCGGGGCCGGGAGAGGTCCGGGTCAGCGCCAGGAATATCCTCGAGCTGGTTGTACGAACCAACGGCGTAGTCGAGGCGAGTCGTGGCGACAGCCCTGAGGTCCAGATGCTGACGGTTGGTGAGGTTGGAGTGCTTTGGCTTAACGAGGTCGCCTCAAATTCCAATCTGATCGCGGTGGTGAAGACGGATCCGGAAGCACCGTACCGGTCCATGACCGAAGTGCTCTCGGCCCTGCAGGAAGCGAGAGCAGAGCGCATCTCGGTGCAGGTGCTGGAGACGAGATGATCGACAGCGAGCCCTGGAAGGCACCAAAATCAAGAACTGTTAGAAAGGTTGCGCCAACTGGGTCCGAACCGGCGACATCTGGTCTGCAAAGCAGGCTTCGTAGGTAACGAACCATTCGGTTCAAGATCGGAGCCGGACTTCCACGTGTCCGTCTCCAACCTGTGCCGACCGTCCGGCGAGATCCCGGAGGGCCGGGCCAGAGCTCCCCGATAGGCCACTCGGCTCACCCGCGAAAGCGGATCTGAGGCCCGAGCTTGAACCGGGCGTTACGATGAAGTCCGAACCAGGAAGGTGGCCCTGGTTCTGAAATTCTCCTTGGGTCAAGCAGTTTGGGACTCTGCTGGTTTCCTTCTCCGCCGATGAGGCCTGATCTTCGCCAATTCCGCTTTCCCGTCACGCTGGGCAAAGAATAGATCCCACCGGAGCTGATGGTTCATCCAGAACGCAGCCGTAGTCCCGAAGAACTTCGAAAGCCGAAGTGCCGTGTCCGGCGTCAGGTTGCGGCGCCCGTTGACCAAGCTGTTCACGCGCTGAAAGGGAACACCGATGCGTTCAGCCAGCTCGGATTGGGTCATTCCCAGAGGCTTGAGGAACTCCTCTCGAAGCATCTCGCCTGGATGTGTCGGTGCGCGGTGCGTAGGAACCCGGACCATGGCTAACTCAACTCTCTGCCCTAAGGATGATAGTCGACAATCTCAGCGTCTCGGACGCCACCTTCCGTCCATCGAAAACAGATCCGGTACTGTCGGTTGATCCGGATACTGTGTTGCCCTTTTCGATCCCTTTTCAGCGCCTCCAAGTGGTTGCTAGGCGGAATCCGAAGATCCTCGATGGTCTCGGGGCGTCGTCGAGAATGAAGAGCTTGGCTCGAGCCCGCCGCTGCAGATCTGGAGGACAGACCTTCCGTGCGGCCTTGGAGTCTTTGCCGTTGAACACATCCTCGGCGCCCTGGTCGTGAAAGGTCAGGATCATATTAGCATGTTAGCACAGCTAGTGTGTTAATACAAGTCGGAGTTCCTTGGGAAGATGCGCAGTCGAATGAATCTTGACCTGACCCTGGGTTATGAGCTCGATGAGGACTTCACGTAACGACCCATTCGGTTCCCGAAGGGAGCCGCCGTTCAGATCGCGTTTCACCTGAGACGTCCCCTCGGCGACCTTCCGCGAAGCGGCCGGGCGATGCCCACCTTCCGTCTAGGTGCCCCTGCGCGTAAGCGCACGCACGAGCCCGAGCGTGGAACCGGGCGTTACTTGGAGTGGCTCCCCATCAATGCCCCTCTCCCACCCGCTCCTGCAGTTCCGTGAAAAGGTTCTGGACGAGAACCAGCTCGTAGTCCACTGCCACCTCCAGGGGACGAATGAAGAGGAAGCGCTGATCGTTCCGATCGACGTCATACCCGTGCCAGGCCGCCTGGGTCTGGTAGCCGGTGGCATCGAACAGGGGGGTCCGCTCTTCCACGACGAATGCGGAATCGGCCGTGTAGGACGCTGCCACAAGCCAGCCGTCACTGAGGTCCCGGTAGAAGAGCTCCCGACCGTTGTGGGCCCAGACGGGTTCAGAGCCACCGTTGCGCGATACCGGCCAGCGGCGGGCGGAAACATCGGGAAAGGGCCGCACGAACACTTCGTTCCGCCCCTGGGCGTCCGATACGTAGGCTATCCACCGCCCGTCCGGGGAAAGCGCAACGCCTGCCTCCCTCGCCTCCGTGGAAAGCAAGGGGCGGACACTGTCCGAGTCCAGATCCAGGTGCCACAGGTCGTGGTCCTCGACGAATACGGCGCCGCTCCCGCCCGGTGTATAGGTCAACAGATCGATGTTGCTCTCACGGCGAAGAACGGCCTCGGACTCCAGCACGCTCCCGTCCGACCGGATCCGGCGAATGTGGCGCCCGACGCCAGCTCCAAAGCTGAACGTGATCCAGGCGCCGTCCGAGGACCAGACGGGCCGGTGGGCCTGATCAGGCCCTGCAGTGAGACGCGCCTGGGGACCGTCGGGTAACTGTTTTGCCCAGAGCTGCGGCTGACCATCCTCCTCGATGCCGACGGCCACGAATCGCTCATCGGGAGAGAGGGCCAGGGTATTGAGTGCCCCAGGATTCCAGGACGGATCGACGACTTCCTCCGTCCCATCTCTCCCGACCCAGACCAGCTCCCTCAGAGCTTCCTGTGCCTCTCCGGCGACATAGAGGAGCACCCCATTCCTGGACAGTGCCAAATCTGCGCTGCCGAAGATACTGTGTTCCGCGACCAGGACATTCTGGGCTATGGTGACCGGAGTGCCCAGCGCAAGGCTGTTCTGGTCGAATGGCACTGCCACCAGAGTTCCATCCTCCTGGACCACCAGGAGATGCCCCGACTCGGCGTAGCGAGCTAGGACACCGGGCATCAGGTAACGGTGCGTGCCGGTCTGCGTGTCCAGCAGGGCAATCTTCGCGTCCCTGTTGCTGTAGGATCCGTAGAATCTGACGGTGAATACCACCCCACGGCCATTGGGTAAAGCGTCCGGCCAACTATGTGCGCTTTCATCCTCCAGGAGCGTGGTTGCCCGCTCCACCTCTCCCCCAGCCTCCGGCACGCGAATGAGATAGAAAAGGCCCTTTCCGTAGATGTACCCGTCGGAGCCCCAGGTCCCCCCTCCCCTGAACACCCCGCGGTCCGCCAACACCTCCACCGGCCCTCCGTCCAGCGCTACGACCTTGATGGCCAGGCGGGGATCGGGGCCACCACCGACGTAGTCAATGAAGCCGACCCGCTGGCCATCCGGTGAGAAGAAGGGGACCGTGGCGTCCTGGGTCCCGGGGAGCCGCCGCGGTTGGAGCTGGTCAAGCTCCTTCACCCAAAGGGCGATTCCTCTCTCCTCACCCGGTCCAACGAAAACCATCCGGGTGCCATCGGGGGACAAAGCGAGTGACGTGCCGTAGGAGGGAGAGAAGCCTGAGTCTGCGGGCAGGGTCACCGTGAATCGGCTCACCGGAAGCGGTGAAGGCCGCAGCGCTTCCCATGCCCAAGCTCCCCATCCCAGGACCGCCAGGAGCCCGGCCGCGACAGCCAGGGCCCTCCATCCCACCGGGCCCGCCGACGCCGCCACCGCCACTCCGTGTCGGAAGCTCTTGTCCACCAGGGCGGCGCCCAGCGCCGCCGCCGACTCGAACCGATCCGCGGGAAGCCTCTCGAGTGCCCTCAGAACCGCCGCCTCCACGTTCACGGGGATCGTGCGCCGGAGCTTCGTGGGGCGGGTCACGTCGGCCAGGAGAATCTTCCCCAGAATGGCCTGCGCGGAGGAGCCCGTGTGAGGGGGGTCCCCGGTGAGCATCTCGTACAGAACGCACCCGAGGGAGTAGACGTCGCTCGCCGCCGTGGGAATCTCCTCCCCGACAGCCTGCTCCGGGCTCATGTAGTAGGGGGTGCCGAGCGAGAGCCCTGTCTCTGTGAGCCGTCCCTTTCCCGCTGCGCTCACGGCCAGGGCGATGCCGAAGTCCGCCACCACCGGGCTCCCGGCCTGAAAGAGGATGTTGCCCGGCTTGATGTCCCGATGGATCACCCCCTGCTGGTGCGCGTAGTGCAGGGCGTCGGCCACGTGGCCGGCGATGCGGACCGCCTCCTCCACCGGGAGCTGGCCGTCCCGGTCGAGGCGCTCCCTAAGGCTCTCTCCTTCCACCCAGGGCATGACGTAGAAGAGGAACCCGTCGGCCTCGCCGGAGTCGTGCAAGGGCAGGATGTGGGGATGGGAGAGGTTCGCCGTGGTCCGGATCTCGGCCAGAAACCGCTCGGTACCGACCACGGCGGCCAGCTCCGGGTTCAGGACCTTCACGGCCACCTTCCGGTCGTGCCTCAGGTCCTGCGCCAGATAGACGGTGGCCATGCCGCCACTACCGATTTCGGACTCAATGTGGTACCGACCGGTCAGTGCAGCATTCAGGCGTTCAACGACGTCCTGATCCGAAGCCATGGCGGTGGCTCCCGGTAGAATGGAACTGCCTTGGCCTCCCACCGCCCGGAGACATAATGGGAATTCGCGCGATCAAGGGGCAAGCAAGGCTCAGGGATAGGATTGAACAACCGAGCACAGTTGGCAGGCCTTTTCGGCCCCGGGCCACTTCAAGTAACGAACCATTCGGTTCCCGGCCGGAGCCGGGCGTCCATGTGATCACCTCTATCCTGCTCTCACCGCCCGGTGAGGCCCCGGAGGGCCGGGCCCGTGGTGTTCAGGATACTGCCGCCCAACTTCA
>JBDHCH010000182.1:0-12796 GCA_039592115.1 Gemmatimonadota bacterium
CGCTCCTCCTCAGAGAGCACCGCCGGGAATGGTGAGCACTCCCGGAGCCGCTCAGCCCGGGGAGAGTCGGATTCCAGGAAGTGCAGAAGTTTCGGGAGAGAGAAGGTGTCCAGAATCTTCTGCCATTCCCACAGCTCCGGCCCATTCCCATTGGCGCCGGACCTGAGTTTCCCCTGCACATTCTCCCGAGCCCGACGGAGCACAGAGAGGTTCTCGGCCAGGAGCGCCGCCAGAGCGCCGGAAAACTCCGGGGACTTCGGATTGAGCTTCCCATTACCGGAAAGGGGGTTCTCGGCAGACTCCCCTTCAGTGGTTCCGGGCTTCTCAGCTCCCGGGTGGGTCCCCCTCAGTACCATGGCTTTGGACCAGTCGACGGATGCCATTCCTTCTCCGGAGAAGTCCCTCACTTCCAGGGCGATCTCGAACTCCGCCTCCACCAGCTTCAGGCCTTGTTCGAGTTCCTTTAGAAGGACCGAGGAGCACCCATCCTCATGAAACACACCCACCTCATGTCGATCGGGCCACCCGGCCAGGAAGTCCTTCACCCAGGCGATCTGGGGAGGATCGGAGAGGCTCCGGATGGTCCGCCTCAGGGACCGCGTCAGCGCGGTGCCCCTGTCCCGTTCCACCTTGAACAGGTGGGCAACCTCACGAGCCAACGCTCCCTCCCGGGAGAACGAGAATCGGGTTCCCTTCCCGTTCCCGGTAGCCACGACCAAGCCGGTCCCGGTGAGGCGTTGGAGGACCTTCCGGGCCCCGGATTCGGTCATCCCGGCTCGGGCTGCGGCTTCTGATGGAGGGAGGGAGCCTGAAGATTCAGCGGTGAGCACGCGAAGAATGCGAACCTGGCCCTTGCTACCGAACACTTCGTTCAGTGGGCAGCGAAGACTGCTCTGGTTCAACGCGGTTGGCTGCACGGCAGAACTCCGTCGGAGCGACCAGCGTTTCCGAAACGTGTGTTTGCAAACAGGTGTTTGAACGCCCCACTGTAAGAAATATCGGGCCGGATCGCAACCTTTTTCTTTTTCAAGAGAAAACCGGCCCCGGCAGGCTTTCCCACCGGGGCCGGCTTCCTTCTGACCTGGCCAGGCTTGCCAGTGCCCGGCCGGACCTTCCCTACGCCCCCACCTTCGCCTTGATCCAGGCGGTGGTGTGGGACTTCGGCCGCGTGATGGGCTCCCACCAGGCCCGGCTCATGATGAGCTGGGAAAGGAGGCCCATTGCACGGGAGACGCTGAAGAACACGGTGTAGAATTCCAGCTCGGTGATGCCGTAGTAGTACAGTAGGGCGCCGGAGCCGGCATCCACGTTGGGATACGGGTTGGCAGCCTTCCCGTGCTCCTTCAGCACTTCGGGGATCATCTTGAAGCCCGTGGAGACCGTCTTGAAGATCGGATCGTCCGGGAAGTGGGCCTCACCGAACTGGTGGAACGCCGTGAAGCGAGGGTCAGTGGCCCGCAGGACAGCATGGCCATAGCCCGGCACCACCCGCCCGCTGTTCAGGACCTCCCAGGCGTAGTCCTTCATCTGCTCGTCGGTGGGCGCACCGCCGTACTTGTCAACGATCCCCTGGATGAACTTCAGGCACTCCTGGTTGGCGAGCCCGTGGAGGGGCCCAGCCAGGCCGGAGAGGCCGGCGGCCACGGCGTAGTAGGGATCCGACAGCGCCGAACCCACCACGTGGGCCGCAAAGGCGCTGACGTTTCCGCCCTCGTGGTCGCAGTGGAGCGTCAGGTAGAGGCGAAGGAGATCGTAGAAGTCGGGATCGTCGTTCCCCAACATGTGCGCGAAGTTCGCACCCATGTGGAGCGTCGGATCCGCTGGAATCAGATCACCCTTGTCATACTTGATGCGGTACACCGCGGCGGCCAGGGCCGGAAGCTTGGCCAGGAGCTGGAGGCTGTCCTCCAGGGCAGCTTCCCACATCTCGTCCCGAGTCATGCCCTCGTCATAACGCCTCCGGAAGTAGGATTGCTCCTCCAGGGCGGCAATGGCGCAGATGAACATGGCCATAGGGTGGGAGGTTTTCGGGAGGGCCCGAAGCACGTCCTCTACGAAGTCGGGCATAGCGGCCCGCTGCTGGAACTCGCCTTTCAGCGCGTCCACTTCGTTGTCGGCCGGCAGCTCACCCGTGCAGAGGAGGTAGAAGATCTCCTCGGGGAACTTGTCGAAGAGCTCGCCCAGGGGGATACCCCGGATGATGAGCCCGTCGATTGGATCCACCATCGAGGTGTCGCAAACCAGCCCTTTCACGCCGCGCATCCCGCCATACATCTGCTTCACGGTGACTTCTGAGATTACTTCGTCACCGTGGTTCTTGACGAGGTCCTTGATCTCGGCCTGCATCCCGGGAATCATCGCCCCCAGGGCTTCTTTAATGCTTGCCATTCACTGTCCTCCGGAGGAAGAAAAATCTATCGGTTAGATTATAACAGAAGAGAGCGTGTCGTCGGAGGGTGGGCATCCCCATCGCGCCCGTTCACCCGGTTCAGAGGTGCTTCCGTGGGTCCAATTCGATCACTTACAGGTCAACCTATTTTGCGATGGGCGCCCTCGCTATGCGTTGAGTGGATAAAACCACGCGCCGCCAGATCGGTTCCATTCCCGTGGAATCTGATCCAAGATCCGGAGGGACCGGTGGACGGACGGGCAAACTCCGGAAGCGGGCATTTGAGGCCGGAAGACCGCAAGAAATGTTCCTCCCGTAACTGTCGGGGCGATCAGAGGTTCGAGCCCGAGAAATCCCAGAAAAAGGAGGGTTCGGGCCACGAGTTGGGCCCCCCGAGGAAGTCTCAGACCATTGGTGGGCCCGTGGTTGTCCCTACTCGCGCCAGACGCTTAGGACAAAGGGTCCCAGGGAGAGGTCTTCCGCGGTAGCCCCCGCGCTGGGATCTCCCCGGCCCATGGCCTTGAACCCTGGTTCCTTCCTGAATTCCATGAAGTGGCCCTCCTGGTGGAAGGTCAGGCGGCGATCTGACGAGACGGCGAACTCGGCAAGGACCCGGAGGAGGGATCCACCGGAAAACAGCTCGAGGTCGGGACTGGCGAATGGTCCGCCGGTTCCCGGAAGAGGGTCCTTCCCCTCGCCCGATCTCACGATGCCGGCCTGCAAGTCGACGCGGTCCCCCTCTCCAAGAAGGAAGGCGCGGACACCGTACCCTCCGTTCCCTTCATCCTCCCTCACCGCACTCCTGGCGTCGAGAAACAGCACACCTGACTCGCCCACGACCCAGGCCGAGTCCCCCTCCACAACAAGGGCGGTGTTCTCGTCGATCCCGAACCCCAGGCTGTCGTCGGGAGAGGCCAGGACACTCACCAGGAGGCGGCCCCAACGGCCCCGCGCCAGAAAATGTTGGTCCACCAAACCTCGTTTCAGGAACCCCAGCCCTCTTGTCAGCCACACCCCGTCCCCTTCCCCGCCCATCCGCACGCCCTCCCTCAGGGCTCCGACGCTGCTCCCACCGGCAATCATCGGATCGGACATGATGGCTGCACCGGCGGAGCTGCCGGCGACCACGGCTCCGGCCTGGTACCGTTCCCAGAGGGCCTGGTAGGCCGCAGTCGGCTTGCCATCCGGGAGGAAGACGTCCCCGATCCTGCTCTGGGAGCCCCCAGTGAAGAAAAACCCGCTACAGGCCCTCAGCCGACCAGGGCGTCGAACTCATCGACGTACCCTTCCATGGAGCTGGACGGAGTACCGGAAGCGGAAGGGATGACACAGAGGGGGCCACCCCCCCAGCGGGCGTCCAGCACGGCGCCATAGATGGGAGTGTTCTCTGCCTGAAGCGCTCCCCCGATGATCACCAGGCGACCCTCCCGGCCTCGGCGGGACTCCGTCACTCCTTGGCCGTCGGTAGGCGGGGGTGGGGCGTCCGTCTCGCAGCCGATGACAGCCGTGCTGGCCCCAATCAGGGCGAAGCAGGAAGCCCAGTACCGGAAACACGTCGCCTGACGCATTCTTATTCTCCGAAATCAATGGGGACCAATCCCTCCACCCGCCCTCCCACCAGGACAGGTCAGCTCACCGCCGAACCCAGCGGTTGTTCTCCCTGTCCAGATCTGGGAACCGACCCTCCGGATCGACCTCTGCCGCCAAGACCTCCCCCGCGGACCCGGGAATCCGGACCTGGGCGGAGACCGCCCCGGTCAACCAGTGGCTCACCGGGACCTCTCGCTCCAGCACCACCCCTCCCTCCAGCTCCACCGTCACTCGTGCGGGGAGAAAGGCGAACCCCCTGTCCTCGATGGTGATGACCGTGTCCTCCCCGTCCCGAACCACCGAACTCACCGCGTGATCCAGCGGCCAGGTCTGGTAGTAGAAGGAGGTCCAGAACCAGTCCAGGTCGGTGCCGGCCTCCCGCTCGAACGTGTTGAAGAAGTCCCAGGGAGACGGGTGCTTGTAGGCCCAATCCGAGATGAAGCTCCGGTAGGCCCGGGTGAACGTCTCCTCCCCCAGGAGGGCCCGGAGGGTCACAAGGAGCGAGGCAGGTTTGGGATATGATGCCGTCCCGTACCCGGCTCCAGGTTCGTAATAGTCCCCATGGCGCATCATGGACTGCTCTCCCTCCAGACGGGTCACCTGAAGGTAGTTCTCCATATCGGCGGCATCGGGGTCTGGAATCCCGGGCCAGTAGTCCGTCTTCACCTGATTCTCCAGGAAGGTGGTGGACCCCTCGTCGATCCACGCGTGCCGTTTTTCGTTGGCGCCGACGATCATGGGGATCCACATGTGGGCCAGCTCATGGGCTGTCACCGAATACAGGGCGATGGGATCGGCACCCTGGTAATCCCCGATGAGAGTCAGCATCGGAAACTCCATCCCCCCTCCAATGATGTCGGCACCCTCCACGGAGGTCATGTGGGGCCACGGATAGGGGAACCCGGTGTAGCGGGATTCGGATTCGATGGAGTGCTTTCCGTACAGGGCCTGGTCGATCCACAACGGCGCCCGGTACTCCCGGAAGAAGGAGTGGATGGCCACACGGTCATCCTGCCCATCCCCATCCCGGTCGGGAACCAAGGCGCTGGTCCCCGTCCAGAGTTGTTTGTTGGATGCGGTCCAGGTGAAATCCCGGACATTCTCGGCTTCGAACCAGTAGGTCAACGCCCCGGTCTCGCTGAGCCGCGTTACCCGCCCGGTCTCGACGTCCTCCCGGGTGGCGATCCGGATCATCGTATCCGCGACGGCCGCGGCGGCCATCTTGGCCAGGGTCCTCGGGGAATAGACCTCCTCGGGGTTCTTCAGGTCCCCGGTCGCCATCGCGGTCCATCCCTGGGGGACCGTCAGGCGCACACTGTAGTCTCCGTATCCCTCGTAGAACTCCGCTCCCTGATACGGCTCAGCGTCCCACCCCCTCAGGTCGTCGAGGACTGCGATCTTCGGGAACCAGTACGCCAGGAAATACATCTCCCGGTCGCTGTGGCCCATGCGCCCGGCTCCGTTCTGGGGAACAACGAAGCTCCAATCGATTTCGAGCTCCACCGTCCCACCCGGTCCCAGGGGCTCGGGAAGACGAATCGACATGACCCCGTCGGGGTCCCGGTATCCGGCCCCCTGAAAGCCAGGCAGAGGAAGGAGGTCCTCTCCGCCTACCTTCACCCTCCCCAGCCGAACACCGCCGGTGACCTCGACGACACGGTTTCGGACCACTCCCGGTTTGTGGAGGTTCTGGTGAAGGAAGAGTTGGAGGACCGGAAGTCCCTGGGGCGACCGGTTGTGAAAGCGGATCGTCTCCGTCCCGGAGAGAAGGCCAGTGATGGGATCCAGGCGTGCGTCGATGTCGTACTCGGAATATACCTGCCAGTAATTCGGACCTGGCCTCCCATCCGCGCTCCGGGTGCCGTTCTCCAGCGCGGCCCGGAAGTACGGTGGGGGAACCACCGGCCCCGGAATGGGGCGGGAAAGCGTCACGTGGTCCTGGGCCTCGAGGGTATCCACAGCAGGACCGAGGCTGAAGACGAGGAGAAGGGCAGGAACGGCTACCGAGGAACGAAGGGGCCTGATTGAGCTCATTGGACAATCTAGCGTCTACGGGTTGGCGTGAGGCCGTGTGTATCCGGAGGAAGGACTTCTCTCTCGGGAATCCGGGAAGGTACGAAAGATGCGGGACGGGGGGGAGGGACCCGCTCTACCCAGACCACCAAACTCCACAGGATATTCTGGGTCGGGGGTTCAGTTCCACCGTTCTCCCTCCTGGCAGAGCGTCCCTGAGGCATACTAGGTTCTCCGGACCGCCCCACTTCAATCATCGCCGAATCCGGGGAACGCCATGGAGACCGGCACCGACTCGAGAAACCCCCCGGCTCCAGAACGGAAGCTGACGCTCCTCATGGAGATCGATCGGCTCCGTGACGATGCCGAGGACCCCGACGCCCTCCTTGGTGGAATCGTGGAGGTCATGGCGGATTCCCTTCAGGCCGATACCTCCCTGCTTTTCGTCACCGAACCCTCCTCTGGCCGTCAGGAGCTGCGAGCGGTGCTCGACCGGGCCGGAATCCTGGGGGAGCTCTCTTCCGAGACCTTGAGATCTTTCTCCGACCGCCTCCGGGGCACGGACACAGTTGAGGTCCGTGTCGGATCGTGGGCCGACCTCAACCTGGACCGGGGAGAACGCCCCGGTCAGTTCGCCATCGTTCCCATCGTGATGGGAGGGAAGAACAGGGTGGGTTCCCTCATCCTCGGGAGAAGGGATAGGCGGTTCGAGCCATCCGAGCTGGATCTCATGGTCTTCGCGGAAACCCAGCTTGACTCGGCCCTTCTACAGGCCCAACGGATTCACGATCTCGACCTCCGAAACAGAGAGCTCGAGGCCATCTATCGGGTGGACAGGATCCGGGACACCCCCCTGGGATTCGATGAGATGTTGGATCGAGTCCTGAATGAGCTGAGGAAAGTCATCCGCTCCGACCTCGCGTTCATCATGCTGTACGACCGGACCGGTAAGGAGCTCGAGCTCAGAGCCTCGAGCCCGGGGGATCTGACTGGCCACTGGCCCGGTGCTGGCCAGATACAGGCGGCCGCCTGGAAGGCAGTGGAATCCGGGGAGCTCGTTCTCGAAGAATCCCGGGACCCCGATCCGACCACGATCCTGTGCGTTCCGCTGATCCTGAGGGACGAGGTCCTCGGCGTCTTTGGAATGGCAAACGGAGGAGAGGGGGAATTCCGAAAGGGTGAGCAGCGCCTCTTGAAGGCCATCGCCAGCCAGATCGACACCGCGATCTTCGAGAACCTGGAACAGGGGCGGCTTCGCCAGGTCCTGGGGCGGACGGTGGATCCCCAGGTCCTGGAGCGGCTCCTGGAGCATTCGGTGGAGGGAATCCTGGAGGGTGAGCGCCAGGTTCTGACCATCCTGTACGCCGACCTCAGGGGCTCGACCTTTTTGGCCGAGACCGCCGACCCAAGGGATCTGGTGGAGTTCATCAACGACTACTTGGGCGAGATGGCCGAGATCATCGTCAAGCACGGCGGCACCCTCGACAAGTTCATGGGTGACGAAGTGATGGCCATCTTCGGCGCGCCCCTGCCGCAGGAGGATCATGCGGTCAGGGCAGTCCGGGTGGGGCTGGAGATGCAGGATGTGCATCAGGGCATCATGGACCGCTGGAGCAGCAGGGACATCGATCCACCCCCGTTGGGCGTGGGGATCGCCACGGGCGAAGTGATCGTCGGGGAGATGGGCTCGGACCGGCGGAGCGACTACACGGTGCTGGGGGCCTCGGCAAACCTCGGGGCGCGAATCTGCGGGGCCGCGGAAGGGGGTCGGGTCCTGGTGAGCGCCGAAACCTACCGGCTGTTGGGTGGAAGGGCGGAGGCGCGACCAATCCCGAACCAGAGGTTCAAGGGGATCCCCAACGAAGTGACGGTCTACGACGTGACCGGAATGGGGTGAGCCGTCTGAACGCTGCCAGCCTCCCTGTGGGGTGTCGAGGAGACGGAGTAGCACGGTGAAGCACCAGACCGGCCGGTCTGGTGCGGTGGGCGGGATGGCGAGGAACAGTCGGTTAGGGAGCCGGGGTGCCTATCCTGGTCTGTGCAGATCGTCGCAGGTGCCCGGCCCCTGCCCGGCGTCCCCTCTGGGCACAGTTTCCTCGACGATCTGCACGTGCCGTTTCACCATCAGGTCTCGAAGATTCGGGTAGATCTTCTTCCGAACGCGGGGAGATCTGAGGAGGGGCACCGTGATGGCGTTGGAAATCCGGGATTTCCAATTTGCGTGGGGGAAATCGTATAACCCAGACCTCTTGTAGGTACGGTGGTCAGACACGAAGGGCATCCGCATCCACCCCCAGACTGCGTCACGGAAGATCTTGTGGCCACCCTCCCCCCTGAAGGTCGCAGGGGCGGTATAGCCGTCCTCTGAGTACCGGATCGCGCTTAGCGCCAGGTCGTCGATGGCCCTATCCAGACTGGTGGAGGTCTCGACTTCGTCCGAGACAATCCCGACCAGATTCGCCATCTGGACCTCGACATAAGCGGTCAGGATCTCTCTGAGGTTGTCCACCTGTCGGAGGGGGCCGGAAACGAAGATGAGAACCTGTCGGTCCCGCAACATCGGTCTGTGGTTCTCAAAGAAGGTCCGGTCGAAGTAGGTCTTCCACCGCGAAGACAGGTAACGGTCCCTTATGGACCCGGCGAAGACAAGGATTTCGGCCGTCTCCACAGTGGTCCGGTAGAAGTCTGAGAACGCATCCTTCCCTTCAAACACACACTGATTGTCATAGGCGCATTGAATGCACCCTTGGCAACTGGCCTTGATATCGAGGTCGTGGAGGTTGACCACCTCCGAGGGGCCGGGAAAGCCCTCCACGAACCTATCGACCATGGCCTCCAGGTTCCGGTCTTCTGGAGTTTGATCTGTGATGACGACGGCCCGCGGAACCCCTTCTTCGTCAAGGGTTTGCTCCCGGGGCAGACCGGGCTGGTATTCAAAGGCGTGGGGCGTCACTGGCGAGTACGTCGGCAACACCGGGACCTGGCGTACGATTTGGTCAAGCCGATGCCGGAAGAAGGCTTCCAGCTTCCCCCTCTTTTCCTTTGAGATCAGGTCCAACATGTGGGCGGAGAAGGAGCCCAGCCAGAGCATCCCCATATCCTCGGAGACGCCGTGGACATACTCGTGGGCCGTGTGATCGTAGAAATGGATGGAGGTGCTGACGGCCGCTGAATACTGGCCTTCGAATGCCTCCTCGGCCTCCCTCTCGAAGACCAACTCGATGAACCGCTTCAAATGGGCGTGGACCAGGTAGTAATAGACGGGGAAGGCCCAGAGCACGAGGTCTGCGGCGCGTATGTCCTGGAGCACCTCCTCGAAGGCGTCGGGATCGGTCTCCAGGACCTTTATGCGCTGCGCGATCCGATGAACCACGAACTGGTGCTCCGGAAAACGTCGCTGGAGCCACCGAACCGATTGGAGGGTAACGCTCTTGTTCCCTTTGGGACTTCCGGCCAGAACCGTAATGTTCATGACGAATCACCCTCCGAGGTTCGCGGGAGCAGCCTGGCCGTCTCATCCCGGCCATCCACCGACAGGAAGAGTGTGATGCGGCCAAGGAGAGAACAAGGATAAAAGCGGTGGGCCACTCGGAGTCTTGGGCTCCGGTTTTCCGCGGAGGGAGGAGCCCCCATCGGGCAGGGATCGTGATGATTCAGGTGGTGAGCCGGCGTCTTCTTCCTCAGGCTCATGGAAGAAAAACCTATAAAGCAGAAACCCGCCCAGTACGGCAATGGTCACAATGGCGGCGACATTCCCGGACGAGAGTCTCCCCGAGCTACCACTGCGTGGAGTCCCAGAGCCGGGTGGGTCGGGCCCGGGTGCTAGCGAGGGGGGCATCCCCAGCGTGCTACAACCGGTCAGGGCCAGGGCCACCAGGCAAACCATGGCCACACCGGCCCGGCAAGTTGGGGAACGATGCCAAAACCGCATTGAGCCCTCCGCTGAGAAATCTCATTCATCCTGAACCATAGTTACAGCCAGAAATAGAAAGGGATCCATTCTCGGACGAACGCCGGCCCGGGCCGCCAATGGCGTGCCCCCCCGGTCCATGGTGTTCGTTGAGTTTTGCCACTGGCAGCAAGGCTGGGACCGTATCCGAACGCCGCGAGTGGACCACCTGGAGCCTGACCCCGCCGCAGAGCCGCGTCCACCAGGACCTAATCAACCCTGAGCGGATCACGCCGCCTCTCCGCGCATAACCTTGCCACCTGAATTGAACCTGGTTAAATAGCTTTCCCACCCCCCCAACCCGGAGGCTGTATGAGAACGCTTGCCGCTTTTGCTCTCGTGTTGCTCTTCGCCGCTTGCCAGGCTCCATCCGCCGAGATGACCGAAGCCGAAATCGCTCAGATCGAGCGCGAAGTAATGGAATGGGGCGAGGCCTGGACGGATGCGTGGGCGGCGGGGACGCCGGAAGACCGCTGTGGAGCTACCCAAGCCTTTATCCACCCCGACCACGTCGCCTTCCTGACCGGCGGCGCACCTCACACGAAAGCTGGCTGGTTCGATTACTGTATGAGCACCCAGGAGAACTGGCTTAGCTACACTGGGCGTTGGACTGACACCACCGTCCGGGTCCTCTCGCCTGACGCGGCGATCTTCCTTGCCCGGTTCGATGCCACTTGGGTTCGGGCAGACGAGACGGTCTTCGCGTTCCCGGCCGGTGCGCAGCTCATCCTGGTTGAGCGGACCGCTGCGGGTTGGGGGCTCACGCTGTTCGAAAACTCGAACGGTCCCCGCGCGGAAGGCTAACCCACCCCTACCGAGCCCTCGGCGCGTCTCGCCGTGCCGGGGGCTCACCGTAGTGGTCACCAAGGAGTCTTCATGAAACCCCTCTTGGCCTCGGTCCTGGTGGTCTTCCTCGCTCAGGCCTCGACAGCGTGCGGGGACACGCCATCGCAGCTGGAACCACACGATCTTTTCGGGAAGTACTACCTGAAATCCATCAGGAAGGAACGACTGCCCACGACCGTATCCTCCGATCACTGGCCAAAGGCGTCGATCGTTGGCGGGACCCTGGAACTGAATCCGGACTTCACCTATAGAAGGGTCGCACAGTCTGTCTATCACTACCGGGATGGGTCCCGAAGCGACACTCAGACCGGGGTGAATACTGGGACCTGGGAGTACGACCGCCCGAGACTGGCCCTCCAGGGGGAAATACTCCGTTGGAGTGGCCGGTCTGAGCACAAGAACAGGGTGAAGTTGTGGGTGCTCTCGCAGTCCAATGAATGGATCTACACGCGATGAGTCCTCCGGCTCGAGGCGGGCTCAATCACTCCCGAAGCTCGATCTCCCGCCCCTCGACACCGGGATCAGCAACACTAGCGCCACGCCCCTCCCCCAGTCTCGTCATAGGAGGGCATCACGGACGGGGCTGAGGATTCACACGCCACCACGACTCGGAAAAGGCGGGTCGTCCCGCTCACCCACACCTTGCGGAGGCGGTCGGTTGGGCAATCCGAGATCCTGCGAACTCAGGCCTGTGGCGGGGGCCCCTCCCCCTGGCTATTTCACGATCCGAAAGACCAGTGTGGGCTGGAGCCAGGCGGGGTAGAGGGACTATGGAAACTCGCTGAAAAGCTATGCCGGGGGCGGGACTCGAACCCGCAAGGGATTTCTCCCAGAGGTTTTTGAGCGGGGCCCATCTCGGGGGGCGGAACATGGTGCTTAAGCCCCCTGCGACACCAAAACCGGCAACTCCAACAACCGGGTCGGCCGGTACTCCACCACGGTGCTTCGGTCGGGCTGTAACTGAAGGTGCCCGTAGAGCCTCTCAACCAACCCCGTGTCCGTGTGCCCCAGTTCCCGGGCCACCAGCATCAAAGGTACCGGCACCCAGATCTCTCTGCCATCGGGCAACCGAGCCTGCGTCACGGTTTGTACTCGCTGGCTCGCATAGGTATGCCTAAAGGTATGCGGGGTGACGCGTTTCTCAATCCCTGCCAGCTTCAGAGCCCTCTTCAGGCTTCCCCTTATGTCCCGCAAGAAGCCACCATTGGGACTGGGGAAGAGCAGCTCTTGGGGTCCGGCCCCTCCCCGGTAATGGTTCATGTGATCCGTCAGTATCTTGGTCAGCTGGGGCCATAGGGGGACCCGTCGGTTGGACTGGGTCGTTTTCAGTTCTCGCCACCCGTTGCCCCGGATCTGGATCCAACCTGCGCCCAGGTTCACGTCCCCCTGGAGTTGACCCCTCAGAGGATCCCGAACGCGTTCCCAAGGACCGCACCACGTTGCCCATCGATCCCCGGGTCGGTGAACCGCGGCGGTGGGTACGGTGCTTCCAACCTCGGCGCAGTTCGCGATAGAGGGCTCGAACTCCGACCGGGCCAGGACCGCCCCGGAGCCGTTCTCTCCCCCGTCACTTCATTCCGTCCCCCGACTCATCACGGGGGGGACCGAGGAACCGGGCCTTCAGGGTCAGTATTCCAGTGGGGGCATCCGCTTTCTGAACCAACCGAAGGTCTGAAAGACGGACGCGTAGGCGCTTGGCCCCGGTCGTAGCTTTCGGCTCCAACCGACCATCCTCGAGGAGATCGGTGAAATCAAGCACCGCTCCAACCCCTGCGCCCGGTGGGTCGGCGTCCAGTAGCTCGGGGATGCCGAGTTGGGATCTCAGCTCGATAATCCGGGCCATCAGGGGGCCAGAAAGAGTATCGCTGGACGCGTTCTTTGCCCGGGCTAGAACGGTCAGGATGCCTGTCTCCTCGTCGAAGGAGACGTCCTCCAGGTCGAGATTGACCAAGTGGGAGATGTCCTCCAGGGAACTGGGAATTCCACCTCCGTGTTTCTCGACCGAACCC
>JBDHCH010000183.1:0-8333 GCA_039592115.1 Gemmatimonadota bacterium
GAAAAGGAAGTAACCCGAGTGAACACCAATAACTGCGCACACTTTTACTCATAATCCGACGGTCGCAGGTTCAAGTCCTGCTGGGCCCACTGGTGGAAGCCTGACTGCACTCCCTGACGGGGTGTGGTCAGGCTTCTTGGTTCTTTTCTGCCAGCGAGTTCGGCGTGGAGCGGCTCGACACGATGCATGAGGTCGGCGAAGTAACCGGATGATGGTGGCGCGGGGCCCCCTGAGACTCCCGACCTGTTGCATGCAGGGCCCCATGAACCCAACACTTGGGTGTCGTGGAACTGGCACAATCCAAGAGAGACCAGACGAATGGGAAAGAAATCCTGGATCGGGTTGGGTGCACTGTGCTTCGGTGCCGGGTTCGTTCACTTCCTCTTGCCGGGGATCATCGAAGACGGTCTGAACCGAACGCGGGCCCACGAACCATATCGGGTCAGTGAGGAAACCAAGGCTTTCCACGCCTCCATCCCCGTCACCGATCTCCACTCCGACGCCCTCCTGTGGAAGCGGGATCTGGGCAGGCAAAGCCGGCACGGCCACGTCGACCTTCCGAGACTCCGGGAGGGAGGGGTGGTCGTCCAGGTCTTCTCGTCGGTCACACAAAGCCCACGCGGTCAGAACTACGACGCAAACGCAGGAGACTCGGACAGACTCACCGGGTTGGTCATCGCCCAGATCTGGCCACCACGGACCTGGACCAGCTTTCTCCAGCGAGCCCTCCACCAGGCCGGGAAGCTGAAGCGCCTGGAGGAGAGGAATCCGGGCCAAATCCGATTCGTGCGGTCCAGGACCGACCTCCAGGAAGTCATCGACGCTCGTGAGGCCGGCGGCGAGATGATCGGTGCCATCTTCGGCACCGAGGGAGGGCACGCCCTCGAGGGGGATCCGGCCAACCTCGATCTGCTGTATGAGGCGGGACTCCGCGTATTGGGCCTGACCCACTTCATCGACAACGATCTGGGCGGGTCTCTGCACGGAGTGAGCGCCGGGGGGCTGACCGAGGTCGGAGCCGCCGTGATCGAGGCGGCAAACGAAAAGAACATCGTGATCGACGTTGCCCACGCATCCGTCAGGGTCGTCCGGGACGTCCTTTCCCTATCCAAGAGCCCGATCATCCTGTCCCACGGAGGCCTCAAGGGTACCTGCGGCACGCCACGCAACCTTGAGGACGACCTGGCGATGGAAATCGCATCACATGGCGGTCTCATCGGTGTCGGCTTCTGGGATGCCGCAGTCTGCGACATCACGCCGGAAGGAGTGGTACGGTCGATCCGATATGCCATCGACCTCCTGGGGGAGGACCACGTAGCCCTAGGATCAGATTATGACGGGACCACGGAGGTGGCGTTCGATTCCTCCGAGCTTTCCGTTCTCACCCAACTCATGATGGATCAGGGATTCACGGAGGAGGAGATCCGAAAGGTGATGGGGGAGAATGCGGTCAACTTCTTCTTGGAGAATCTCCCGGGCTGACGATCGCAGACGATTGCATCCCATCCTTGCATGTTCCTCAACCGAGTTCACATTATGCCTGTGGGCGGCTGACGGTGCTGGACCGGGCAGTCTCCTCTTTCGGGAGCCATGACCAATGGCCTCCAGGCTCTCGTTGTTTCTGGCTGAGTTGAAGAGACGGAAGGTTACCCGCGTGGCGGTGGTGTACGCCGTCGTGAGCTTCGTCGTTTGGCAGGTTGCGGAGATCGCCTTTCCTGCTCTGAATCTCCCGGACACGGCCCTCACCTTCGTCGTCGCCGTCACGGTCCTCGGCTTCCCCATTGCTCTGGTCCTGGCCTGGGCCCTCGAGGTCAGACCGGAAACGCCAAGGATGCCCGAGACGGAGGAAAGAGAGGCCACTCCTCTTTCCGCTGCCTCGACGGCGGTTCCCTCGACACGTACGTCCCCATCCACTGGAATCATCGCGGGGGAGGAGCGAAAGTCCATCGCAGTTCTACCTTTCGTGGACATGAGCCCGGATCGGGACCAGGAGTACTTCGGTGACGGTGTGGCGGAAGAGGTCCTGAATGTCCTCACACGAATCCCGGACCTGCGCATCGCCGCTCGGACTTCTTCCTTCTCCTACAGGGACAGGGGTTGCGGCATTACCGAAATCGGCCGGGAGCTTGGCGTGGCGACGGTGCTCGAGGGAAGCGTTCGCAAGGCCGATGACCGTCTGCGTGTCACCGCCCAGCTCACCGAGGTCACCGGCGGTTTCCACCTTTGGTCGGAGACTTATGATCGAGAGGATGCAGATGTGTTCGCGATCCAGGACGAGATCGCCCGCAGCATCGCGAGTACCCTCCGCGTCACGCTCCTGGGAGCCCCCGACGAGTCGCTCGTACGGGCCGGAACAGAGAGCTCCGAGGCGTACGATCTCTATCTGAAGGGCCGCTATCGCTGGTTCCGTCGTTATAAGTACGGTCTCGAGGCAGCCCTGGAGTACTTCGAGAAAGCCATCGCCAAGGATCCCGAATACGCGCTGCCGTACACAGGCGTCGCCGACACCCACTCGATTCTGGCGATCTACGGGCTCCTCGACGCTGTCGAGGCTCGTCGCATCGCGGATGAAGCCGCCCAAAGGGCGATGGCCCTGGATCCCGACCTGCCGGAGGCCCATTTCTCGAGAGGCGTCATACGGGCCTGCTTCGACTATGACTGGGATGGCAGCGAGCGCTCGCTTCTTCGGGCAGTGGAGCTCAAACCTGAGTTTGCCACGGCTCACGCCTGGCTGGGGATGAAGAGGGCCCTTCTCGGGGAGCACCTTGCTGAGGCCTTTGACCATGCCGAAACGGCCTGCGCTCTGGATCCGGACCTACCCTATATCCAGGGGATCGCCGGTCTCACGAACATCATGGGCAGGAGGTATCCAACGGCCATCGAGCACTTCGAGCGGTCCCTGGAGCTGGAGCCGGAAGACATCCTGGCCCTGTACGGTGCCGGCACCTGTTATAGTGCGCTCGGGAGGCACGAAGAAGCCATCGGCACTCTGAAGAAGGCGGTGGGTCTGTCGGACCGGATGGCGTGGTACATGGGACTCCTATGTGCCGCGTACACGCGAGCGGGCAGGACGGCCGAAGCAGGGGCTATCCACCGGGAATTGCTGGAGCGTGCGGCTCGCGAATACGTGCCTCCGGTCGCCATGGCTATCACCTGTGCCAACGTCGACCTTCCGGAGGACGCACTCCTGTACCTCGAGGAAGCGCTGGCCGAAGCCAAACCCTCTCTGACCAATCTCATCCGGTATCCGATCTGGGACGCGATCCTCTCACACCCCCGCTACATCGGGGTGATCACCGGCATGGGTGGGGTGCCTTGGGATCTTCCCTTGCCCCCACCTTAACCACAACGCATCGTCCCACTGGCGGCTGGCTGGTTGCTGGGCTGGAGCGGGCAGTCTCACCTACTACTTCAAATCGATGAGCGCGGCGCCAGGAGCGCTGGACCCACGAACTCCACACGGGATCGCCCGGCACCCTCGACCACGGGGTTGGGAGGCGGTCCGCCCATGCCTGCTGATGGCAAGAGTACCGGGAGCGGCTCGATGAGACATTCCGCGGGGGCGCACATCACGGTCCTTGGTTTGGCATTGACCCTCTCATCCTGTGACGGGGGCTCAACGGGCCCGAATGTAGAGGCGGCGGCGAGCTTGGAGGTGAGTCCGTCGAACGGAACGCTGCAGGTTGGTCAGACACTCCTTCTAGCTGCGACTGCAAAAGATGCCAGCGGGAGCCCGCTCAGCGGACAAAGGATATCCTGGTCATCGAGTAGTACTTCGGTAGCCACAGTGAGCGGGACCGGTCTGGTCACGGGCGTGGGGGTCGGCAACGTAACGATCACGGCAGTCTGCAAGGGCATCTCAGGGACATCGTCGATGACGGTGATATCCGTTCCGTTCGCTTCGGTGAGCGCAGGCTCGTCTCATTCCTGTGGGGTGACGACGGGAGGCGCGGGCTACTGCTGGGGACGGGGTGGCAGTGGCCAGCTCGGGAACGGGTCCACCGTGGACAAGCTGGTGCCGACATTGGTGTCGGGCGGTTTGACCTTCGTTTCGGTGAGCGCCAACGACAATCACACGTGCGGGGTGACGACCGACGGTGCAGCCTACTGCTGGGGAAATGGGGGCGCCGGAAGGCTCGGGAACGGGTCGGAGGGGGACCAACCGGTGCCGACGTTGGTGTCCGGAGGTAAGACGTGGGCGTCGGTGAGCGTCGGGGGTATTTGGTTCACATGTGGGTTGACGACGGGAGGTGCGGCCTACTGCTGGGGAAGGGGCGAAAGTGGCCGACTGGGGAATGCGTCGACAGAGGACAAGTCCGTGCCGACGTTGGTGTCGGGTGGGTTGACGTTCGCGTCAGTGGACACTGGGGCCGGGCACACGTGTGGGGTGACGCCTGAGGGTGCGGTTTACTGCTGGGGAGCAGGGGGCTGGGGTCGGCTCGGGAACGGGTCGACGGAGGACAGGTTGGTGCCGACATTGGTGTCGGCCGGGTTGACCTGGACTTCGGTGAGTGCCGGCGGTAGTCACACGTGCGGGGTGGCGGCGGATGGCGCTGCCTACTGCTGGGGGGGGGTGAAAATGGCCGGCTCGGGAACACGTCGACGGAGGACGAGTTGGTGCCGACGTTGGTCTCAAGGGGGATGACCTGGGTGTCGGTGAGCGCAGCGGGTTCACACACCTGCGGCGTGACAGCAGGGGGTGGGGCTTACTGCTGGGGCAATGGAAAAGACGGTCAGCTTGGCAACCTGTGGACGGAGGACAGGTTGGTGCCGACGGTGGTTTCGGGTGGGTTGACCTGGGTCTCGGTGAGTGCCGGCGGGTATTTCGCCAATCCTCACACCTGCGGGGTAGCGATTGGGGGCGGGGCCTACTGCTGGGGAGCAGGGGGTTGGGGCTTGCTCGGGAACGGATCCACAGTGGACAAGTTGGTGCCAACGTTGGTGTCCGGCGGGTAGCGCTAGCCTCCGGCCTGGAGGCGCTCCGCGGTCCGACGAGCCGCCTCGACCCGCACCTGGAGCTCCGGATCGGCATCCGACCAGAGCTCCCCAAAGCGACTGAAATAGTGGGAGGCTCGCTCGAGATCGCCCCCCTCCTCATACAGCTCCCCCAGCCGCCAATACCCGTGGCTCAGGTGGGCAGCGTCATGCCAGACGTTGGTCGAAGGCATCTCGACGAATTGTTCCCAGTAAACCCGGGCCGAATCGGCCCGCCCCCTCTGATCGAAGGCCCGGGCCAACCAGGGCAAGGCGCAGGTGTTACAGCTGTTCCCATCGTCGAACAGGCGGAACTCGGCTATGGCGTCCTCCAAGCGTCCCTCCACCAGCGCGGCGACCCCCCGGGCACCGAACTTCCAGAGCTCCGTCAGCTTGCTGTGGTCGGCCTCGGGCGTGGCATCATACTCCTCGAGGAGCGCCCGGGTGCGGTCGGTGCGATTCACCGCGGCATAGGCCAGTGCGAGCTGTCCATACGGGCGGTCCAGGGGCGAGAGGGACCCCAGCGGAATGCGAGTCACCGCTTCCTCGAGAACGTGGATCCCCTGGTCGATGTCGTCCCGTAACAGGCGTTCGGTCACTGCCCGCCGGGCCGCTCTGGCCACGTACTGCCCCCTCAGACCGCGTTCGGCCGTGAGATCGAACGCCCGCTCCCACCGTTCTCGAGCCGACTCGAATCGCCCGCGCATGGCATCCAGGGTGGCCATCCATTCGTATGCCGTGGCCTCCCAGTACACCGTTCCCCTCTGGGCGGCGATCAACGCCTGTCCCAATTCCTCCGTAGCCACATAGTCCTGCCGCATCACTGCATTGAAGATGCGGGCGATACCCACCTCCGGGTTCCCAGGGAACCGCCCTTCGAACCGATCGAGGATCACGGCTGCCGAGTCGAACCTCCTCTGGCTCGCCAGGGCGATGGCCAGGTTCGAGTAGTGGAGCCTGGTCGTGGAGTCGGCGTCGAGAGCCCGTTCATACAGCTCCGCCGCCCGTTCGGGATCCCTGAGGTCAGAGTAGATGACACCCAGATTATTGAGGGCGTAGCTCTCGTCGGGATAGAGGTCGAGGAGGGTCCGGTACGCGCTGATGACCTGATCCCGGTCTCCGGTGACGATGCTGTGGTATGCGGCGGTGACGAGGTACCGTTCTCGTTCCGTGAGCCGGACACGGTTCTCGTATGCCTTCGTCGCGGCTTCCACGGCACGGGATCGGCGCTCCAGGTGATTCTGGAGGATCATCGCCAGCTTCCGGTACGCCATGGCGAAGGCCGCGTCGAGCTGGACGGATTCCTCCAACAGCTGAATCGCCCGGGAGTTGTCGCCCTGGTTCCAGGCCTGGAGCCCCTGGGAAAAGAGCCGGAGTGCCCGGCGCGATCCGGTCGTCACCCGCTCCAGGGGCTCGGTCCGGCGTATGCTCCGTAGGCTCTCTCCGAATCTCTCCCGCAGCTTCGAGGAGAGACGGTCCACCGCCGCCGTGATCTCTCCCTCGCCGCCGGCCGTTTCCTGTTGCGCCGTGAGGACCTCTCCATCCACCGAGATCAGCCGTGCGGCGAGGGCATAGCCGGTACCCAGCGAAGTGACCTCCCCGGTGATGACCGCTCTGACGCCTTCCCTCTCCGCCGCTTCCAGCGCCACCTGCTCGCCGACCCCCTGGGCCGGATCCCGTTGCATGAGTTGGAGGATCCGGCTGAGGTGGATCGGATCCAGGACCGACACGGCCGTTGATTGCGAAAGCCCGATCCGCATGAGCTCGGTGACGGTGGCGCCGAGTGTGGAATCCGCGGTGCGGTTCTCGAAGTCGGCGAGGATGATCCGCTCCCGCTCCTCGATGGCTCCGGTGGCGATGAGGGTACCGGCGGGCCCGATACCGAGGCCCCTGGCTGCCGAGTATCCGATGGTGGCCAGGGCCAGCCCGGCGACGGCGACGGTTCCACCGACGAGGGTTCCTCTCCAGGTCAGGAGCCTGCCCGGCCCCGGGGAAGGCTCTGGGGCTCTCCAGCGCCTCCGCTCGGCGAAACTGGTTGCGACGACCAGCGGGAGCCATGCCGCCAGCAAGACGACGGCACCGATCAGGGCCCAGGTCGGGAGTCCAAACAGAGACACCGCCGCGTAGACCACGGCGAGCAACGCCACGGCTGCCACGACGAAAACGCCCCCAGCCCTGAGGGGATCGGCTCGGATCCCGGCCGGGACCTGGACCGGCGTGCCCAGAGGAGCGGTGACATGCGGACGGAGCGCCTCGGCAAACTGGGCGGCGGGGCTGAAACGGTCCGCCGGGGTTTTGGCCAATGCACGCATGAGAACCGCCGCCACCACCGGAGGCACTGCTGGCCTGAGGTTCGTGATGGGAGCTGGATCGACGCTGAGGTGCTGCCGGACCACACTCTCCGCGGGTCCGGTGAATGGGGGCGCGCCAGCCAGCATCTCGTACAGCACACACCCGAGGCTGTAGAGGTCGCTTCGGCCGTCGAACTCCCGGCTCCCGGCTGCTTGTTCGGGGCTCATGTAGGTCGGTGTTCCCACGGCCATCCCGGTCGCGGTCAGCCGGTCGCCCCCGGCCACAGTTACGGCGTGGGCGATCCCGAAGTCGGCCACCCGTGCGTGCCCGCCGGCCAGGAGAATGTTTGCGGGTTTGATGTCCCGATGGATGACGTCATGGCCGTGGGCATACGAAAGGGCGTCCGCAACCTCCCTGGCGATGGCAAGGGCCTCATCCAACGGAAGTTGCCGCTCTCGCTCAAGTCGATCCCGCAGGGACTCGCCTTCCACATAAGGCATCACGTAGAAGAGGAACCCATCGGCCTCCCCCGAATCGTAGAGTGGGAGGATATGGGGGTGATCCAGTCCGGCCGATATCTCGACTTCCCGAAGGAAACGGTCTGGACCCATGGTCGCAGCGAGGTCCGGGGCCATGACCTTGATGGCGACCTTCCTATGGTGCTTCAGGTCCTCCGCGAGGTAGACCGCGGCCATGCCGCCCCTCCCGATCTCCCCCTCGATCTGGTAGCGGTCGGCGAGGGCGGCGTTCAGCCGTTCCTCAGTTTCCATGTCGGATGATCCGGTGAGTGGAGACTGCCCATCCCGTCCCAGTGAGCCGCCAATGGAAACAATGTGATGCGGCTAAGGAGGGGGCAAGGATCGACGTTCCCCAGGATCGACGTTCCCCTTCAGACGACGGGGGGGCGGCTCCTGATCGAACCGACCCCCCGTGTCTTTCTCTCCGTTGGAAGTAGGAGATCCTGCTCTCCCGTCACTACGGCCAGAGGATCGTCAGCACTACGGTGCCCGGCGGTTGCTCGACGGTGATCGTGGCACTGGTGAAGATCAGGTCCACGATGATCTCGT
>JBDHCH010000184.1:0-8021 GCA_039592115.1 Gemmatimonadota bacterium
AGGAACGATGCGTCGTACGTGCGGTGGGGGCAATGAGGACAGAGGTCCGTTCCCGGGGATTGGGTCTGGTCACCTCTCACCCCCGGGGAAAGGTACCAGGCCTACCCTTTCCATGAGCGCAGAGAACCGCGGATCAGCCCTGAGAGGATCGAGGATGGGGTCCACCCCCAGGAGCGCCATCTCCATGTCCCGCTCCTCGTAAGCCTTTTCCAGCCACTCCATGGCCTCACCCAAATCACCCAAGCCAAGGGGAACCAGCGCCAGCGTGAACGCCCGCACGTACCGCTCCTCTCTCCATTCCTTCAGCTTGGAGAGCAGATCACGGGCCTTTCCCTCACGACCGGACAACCCGTGCGCCCAGCCGAGACACGCTACGAGCAGGGGATCGCTTCCTGAAACCCCTACTCCCTCCTCAAAGAATGCGGAGGCCTCGTTCAGCATTCCATCGTGTGCGTGAGCAAGCCCCTGGAGCCAATGGGCCAGGGGGAAATTCGGATCCATCTCCAAGGCCCTTCCCAATTGCTTCCTGGCCCACTCGTAGTCTCGAGCGCCGATCAGCATCCACCCCAGATGAGTGTTCGTGAAGACGGAAAGCGGGTCCAATTCAATGGCCCGCCGATCGTGGTGGATGGCTTCGTCAACCCGCCCCAACAACACCAGATCAGACGCGAGCCAGTAATGAGCGGGAGGGTATCCGGGATTGAGTTCGATGGCACGCCTGTAATCCCCTTCCGCAGCGGCAAGATCCCAATCGTAGAGCTGTCGGATGAATCCCAAGGAGCTATGGGCTTCGGCGAGCCCCTCATCGATCTCCAGGGCTCTGAGGGCAGCAGCTCTCGCTTTGGGCATAGCTTCCGTGGGTGGGAAGTAGCCGTAGAACCCCAGGAGGGAGTAGCAGTCGGCCACTCCGCCGTGAGCCAGGGCGAAGAGTCGGGATCCACTTCCAGGGCCCGCCGAAAGTACTCCAGCCCCTTCATGATTCCCTTGCCCCGCTGTTCCCAGAAGTGGCGGCCTTTCAGGTAGAGCCTATAGGCCTCGAAGTTGCCCGTGGGTATCCTCTCGATCCGCTCCTTCTCCCCAGGGGTGAGTGTCGCGGTCAAGGCCGCCGCCACCCTCTGAGCGACGTCACTCTGGACGGTGAACACATCCAGGAGTTCCCGGTCGTATTGGTCTGCCCAAAGGTGCTCATCGGTCCTGGCATCCACGAGCTGGGCGCTGACGCGAACCCGATCCCCCACCCTCTGCACCTCTCCCTCGACGATTGTGGCTACTCCCAACTCCTCACCGATCCGCCGCAAAGGTCTGTCAGTGCCTTTGAAACGCATGATGGACGTTCGGGAGATGACCTTGAGATCGGTGATCTTGGCCAGATGATTGATGATGTCGAGAGTGATCCCGTCGCTGAAGTACTCGTTTTCCGGATCGGTGCTGATGTTCGCGAAGGGTAGGACGGCCACGGAGGGTCGGCTGTCCTGGAATGCGCTGGACCATACGGAGGGTACCGTGTGGTCTCCGTGGACCGGAGCCCCTGGATCCGGAGAATCCTGATCGGCGGCGGATTCGCCGACCGCCGGCCCAGACTCCTCGGGCCTAACCTCGTAGGCCCAGGCCAAGACCAGGGCGATGGGGAAACCGATGGCGATGACGACGACAACCAGAGGAGCTGCCCAAGGTGGGAATCGGAAGGCGCCAAAAAGGTCCGGAACTGCGATCGAGATCGCTGCGCCCACGGCTGCGTACACAGCGGCGACGTGGTAGACCTTCCGCCGCTTCAACTCAGCCAGGAACAACGAGAACTTGGATGCCACGTTGATGGCTCCGGTGAGAGCAGACTGCCCGGTCCAGCCCAGTCAGCCACCAAGAGGAACAATGTGATGTGGTTAAGGAGGGGCAAGGATGGGACGCGAGTGATCAGGAGAGTTCCCCAGGGGCCAAATGCGGCGGATTTCGCCGCTTTCTGAGTTCTTTCCGCCGAGTTCCGCCACCTTGAAGGTGATTCTCCGCCGGACCGCCCAGGCACGCTACCGGTTAAGGAATTGGATGGTGCAATCCTCCTTCAGGAAGCGGCAGAGGGTCTGCTCGTAAACCCTTTGTAGAAGGACGAAACTCTCCAAGCTGTAGGCGGCGCCGTGGGCCCCCGGCGGATAGAACCTCACCTCCGCGTCTTTCCCTGCGTCCGTCAGGGCTGTGATGAGCTGCATGGTATGCCGAGGCTGCACGTTCTCGTCCATCCCGGAATGCACCAGGAGCAGATGCCCCCGCAGGTCCTCCACCATGGACATCACGGAGCTGGCCTCGTACCCCTCCGGGTTTTCCGACAGAAGGCCCATGTAGCGCTCGGTGTAGATGCTGTCGTAGATGCGCCAGTCGGTTCCGGGAGAATTGGCGATTCCCAACACGAAGACATCCGGGTGCGCCAGGAGGGTGTGGATGCTGGTGTACCCGCCGTAGCTGGTCCCCATGATCGCCATCCGCTCTCCGTCCACCCAGGGCTGGGACGCCAGGTACCGCCCCACCTCCGCGAAGTCGTTGGCTTCCCAATGGCCCAGGTGACGGTAGACCATCTTCATGAAGTCACGGCCGTAGTTTCCGGAGCCACGGTTGTTGAGACCGACCACGATATAACCCTGCTGGGCCAGGTATTGGCTGAACCCGTCGCTGGCGAACTGGTCGTAGACCTGCTGGGACCCCGGGCCGCCGTAAATGGACAGGACCATGGGATAGGCCCTGGACGAATCGAACTCCGGGGGCCGGATCATAGATCCGTCCAGGGTGATCCCGTCCGAGGTCTCGAAGGTGAAGAGCTCCGCCGGGTTGTAGGCATTCTCCTCCATCCAGCGCTCAGCGGCCACGTTGTCCTCCAGGACGGCCAGGCGTCCCTGGGTGGTGCTCCGGAGCTCGACCTGTGGGGGGGTCTCGGTGTTGGACCAACGATCCAGATAGAACGCCCCGTTGGGGGAGACGTCGAACCGGTGACGCCCCCGGCCTTCCGAGAGGCGTCGCTTCCCGGACCCGTCGAAGCCCACCGCGTAGAGCTGCCTCTCCAGGGGGGAGTCCTCGGCCGACGTGTAGTAGATGCTCCGGGAGGCCACGTCCACCGCTTCGACGCGGATCACGTTCCACGGCCCCGAGGTCACCTGGTTCAGGAGGTTCCCCTCATAGTCGTAGCGGTAAACGTGCTGGTGTCCGTCCCGGTCCGAGATCCAGTGGTATTCTTCCAGGCCCTCCGGGAAGAAGAAGAAATCCTCGATGCCGGCGAAGAAATCGTACACGTCCAGCCAGGTATCGGACTCCTCCTCAAAGACCAGCTCCCGCTCTCCGGTGGTGACATCGAAGAAGAAGAGCTGGACGTGGTTCTGGGGCCGGTTCAGGGTGACGACCGCCAAGGTGTTGGGCCGGCTCGTCCAGTAGATCCGGGGGATGTAATGGTCCTCCTCGATTCCCGTGTCCAGCCAGACCACCTCCGCGCTGCGAACGTCGGCCACTCCGATCCGCACCGTGGGATTGGGGTCCCCCACCTTGGGAATGGTGATCTCCACGAAGTTGGGACGCATCCCGCTCCAGTCGGTGATGGCGATGCCGGGAACGTCCCGCTCGTCGGTCTGCCAGAAGGCGAGGTGACGTCCGTCGGGAGACCACTCCCAGGCCTCGGCAATCCCGAACTCCTCCTCATAGACCCAGTCGAAGACCCCGTTGAAGATGCTGTCCGAGCCGCTGGTGGTGAGTCGGATGGTCCGGTCGGCGGTCATGTCGAATGCGTACAGATCGCCATCCCGTTCGTAGCCCATCAGGGCTCCATCCGGTGAGAGCCTGGCACTACGAACGTCGTCTGCCACCAGGCTCAAGTCTCCGCCCTCCAGGTCGTAGAGGTAGTAGTCGGAGATGCCGGAGCGACGATAGATGGGACGGAACTCGGTCTGGAAGAGGATGTGGCGGGAATCCCCGGCCCATTGGAACGCGTCGTATTCGAGGGGGCGTCCGTCCGGAAGGCGGAGAGAGGATGACGTGAAGACCACCCCGTCTTCCAGGGTGGCGGGGTCGTAGACCCGAACCTGCTCTTCTTGCGTCGCAGGGTCGAATGTCGTGTAGGAGAATCGGTCCCCTCCCTCGATCCAGTTCACGCTGGCGGGGCTAGCGCTCCCGGCCAGTATTCCTCCCGCTCGCAGCGCGCTGAAAACATCGGGGAAGCGCCGCCGACCATCCGTCTCCATCTGCTGGGTCGGTTGCGCCACCCGGACGGGGACGGAATCGGAGACCGTGGGGGTGGGGGCGGGCACCGCCACCGACGGCCCGGCGCCGGAGGCGCACGCGTTGAGGGTTACCCCCAAGAGAGTCAAGAACAGCGCGCGGAGCAGATTGGATCGCATGGTCGTCTTTACTGGCTTTGTGGAAGTCTCTGTGGAACCGCGGGTGATTGCACAGAAGGATGGAGGATAATGTACGAAGGGCAAGGGGACGGATCACGGATCGGGCGGCCAGGGGCTGGACCCCTCGATCCGGCGTTGGTGCATGGCTCCGGGTAACGCCACATGATGGTGGTGATATCCCCCCGACCCGGAGTCACCACCGATGAAGTACCCGAAGCGGAGTCGGTAGAAGTACGCCAAGTCCCAATACCGGATTCGTAATTGGCCTGAGTACGAAGCTGGCCTACGCCGGCGGGGTGACCTCACCGTCTGTTTTTCAGAAGATGCAATAGAATCCTGGCGAATTCCTTGCTGCCGAGCTGACCAATCGACGCACGGCGGACTGTGCGCGACTGCCTGGTCTATTGGACCAAATCGATGATCGGGTATCCTCCCTCAGGGCGGACGGAGGCTACGATGCGGGCTCGGTCTACGAGGCTGTTCAAGGAAAAGGACGCGGACATCGGGTGAGGGTGCTCATCCCGCCGGGCAGAGGTGCCCAGCTGTCTTCGAGCGGAAGCTCGTGAAGTGGGAGATCCCGTCCCCGGTGAAGTATCGGTGAGCCTTCCCTTCACTCAATCCAAGCCCGTGGCGATGTCCACTGATCCTGAGCCGATGCACATTTCTGAGCCGCCGAGGCCACCATCGGTGATCATTCAGGCCGAGATTGAGGATCTGGAGCGGGAGGTTCGGGCTGCAAGAAGGAAAGAGAGGTGGCACTTCGTCTGGGCCCTCACAGGCATTTCTCCTGCCGCCCTGATCCCAGGGGTGGGTCTATTTCTGGACGAGAGTTTCGACCTGTTCATCCTGCTCCTTGTTCTGGTGAGCTTTTCGCAGTTCTACCTGGGAACCAAGGCCGCCGGGAAGGTAGCTCGGTTGAAGAGAGCGCTGAATGGTCTGCGGGAGAAGGAGCATACCGTGTCCCAGTAGCGTGCTCGCTGAATCCTTGCCCCCTCCGTAACCGCATCACACTGTTCCTCTTGGTGGCTGACTGGGCTGGAGCGGGAAAGCTGCTCTCACCGGAGCCATCAACGTGGCGGGGTCGCTATCCGGGTCACCGAACTTCCCGGCCATCCGAGGGCCTGCCCTCGCGGGTCGGAGGGATTGGGCCGGCAGAGCGGTACGCACCGAGATTCGGGAATAGGTCATGAGACGTTCAATGCTGCTGTGGGTTGCAGTTGTGGTCCCCGGTTTTGGTCTTTTCGCCTGTGGGGACAGCCCCACCGAACCCCTGATTCATCCCGATCCGGTCACCTCGTGGGCTGTTGAGGTCCCTCCAGTTTTTCCCCTTTCAGACGTATGGGGTACCTCGTCCAGCGATGTCTTCGCCGTGGGTTACCACGGCACGATCCTCCGTTACGACGGGTCGAGCTGGAGTGAGATGATGAGTGGTACGAGCGCTTCGTTGAACGGAGTTTGGGGCGCCTCATCGAGCGATATATACGCGGTAGGAAACGGGGGTGTGATCCTGCACTTCGACGGAACCAATTGGAGTGAGATGACTAGCGGGACGAGCGCGACGCTGAGCGCCGTTTGGGGGACTTCATCGAGCGACATCTTCGCGGTGGGAAGTGGCACGATCCTGCACTACGACGGGATCAGCTGGAGTGAGATGCAGGCTGACGTGAGCACGTATCTGCAGGATGTGTGGGGCTCGTCACCGAACGATGTCTTTGCGGTTGCGTGGAACGGCTTCATCCTGCACTACGACGGGACCGCTTGGAGTAAGATCGAAAGCGGGACAGATGCGCCCTTCGACGGCGTATGGGGCACCTCATCGACCGACGTCTACATCGTCGGACACTGTGGGACTGCACTCCACTACGACGGGACAGGCTGGAGTTCGACGCTGAACGTCCACCTCCGGGAGATATGGGGAACGTCGTCCACCGATGTTTACGGGGTCGGGGATGGCGGCACGATCCTGCACTTCGACGGAATCAGTTGGAATCCGATGACGAGCGGCACGGAGGAGTTTCTCGGGGGGGTGTGGGGCACATCCTCCAGCGATGTCTTCGCAGTAGGATCGGACGGGGTGATCCTTCACTACGACGGGACCGCCTGGAACGACATGACCAACCAGACCAGCGAGAGCCTGGCTGGCGTTTGGGGCTCATCATCAGATGCTTTCTTCGCGGTTGGCTCTGGCGGGGCAATTCTGCGCTACGATGGAACCACTTGGAGCGGCATGGCCAGCGGGACGGATAGGGACCTCGAGGCCGTCTGGGGCACGTCACCGAGCGACGTCTTCGCGGTTGAACACTTCGGAATGATCCTGCACTACGACGGGATAAGCTGGAGTGAGATGACGGTTGGATCAGGCATTCGAGACGTCACTCTCAGAAGTGTGTGGGGAACATCATCCAGTGATGTGTACGCGGTAGGAGGCAATGGCGTCATCCTGCACTACGACGGGTCCGCTTGGAGCGCGATGCCGAGCGGTACGAATGCGGTGCTACTGGATGTGTGGGGAACATCGCCTACCGACATCTATGCAGTGGGTTGGACCTCGCCAGCGACGGGGGGCGGCACGATCCTACATTTCGACGGGGCCAACTGGATTGAAACACACAGCGGGATGAGCGAGGAACCCGTGGCACTTTGGGGCACGTCGGCGAAGGACGTCTACGCGGTTGGATACGACGGCGTCATCCTGCACTACGACGGGAGCGCGTGGAGCCCGATGCCAAGCGGGACGAGTACCCACTTCCGTGATGTGTGGGGCACCGCACCAAACGATGTATACGCGGTCGGGTGGGGCGGCGCGATCCTTCAGTACGACGGTTCTTCCTGGAACGAGATGACGAGCGGGACAGACCAAAGCCTCGAAGCTGTCTGGGGTACGGAGTCGGATGGTGCCTACGCCGTCGGGGACTACGGTGTGATTGTCCGGGGGTCACGCTAATCCGCTCCCTGGGGCCAGGCAGGGGGGCTTAATGGGTAGGCCCCCATCCTTGCCCCCTCCTTAACCGCATGACATTGGTCCTCTTGGTGGCTGACTGGGCTGGAACCGGCAGTTTGCTCTCACCGGAGCCATCAACGTGGCATCCAAGTTCTCGTTCTTCCTGGCTGAGTTGAAGCAGAGGAAGGTAGGCCGGGTCGCCGCAGTCTATCTCGTGGTGGGCCTGGGTGTCCTGGGTGCCGCCGAAGTTATTCTTGATCCTCTCGGGCTCGAAGCTCTCCGTCCCTACGTTGTCGTCCTAGTGATCCTGGGGTTCCCCATCGCCCTCGTCCTCGCTTGGGCATACGAGGTCAGCCCGGAAAAGCCGAGAAGGATCGAGCCAAGTCCTGATCCAGGTCTCGAAGCTCAGCAAGCGGACCGGCGCAGGTCCATCGTCGTCCTGCCCTTCGACAACATGAGCCCCGATCCGGGCGACGCGTACTTCAGTGACGGACTGACCGAAGAGATCATCACCGATCTTTCCCACCTCAACGCCCTCAGGGTCATCTCCAGAAGCTCCGCCATGGCCCTGAAGGGCACCCGGAAAGATGTCCGCACCGTCGGGCGGGAGTTGGATGTTCAGTTCGTGCTGGAAGGCAGCGTCCGGAAGGCGGGAAATGAGCTCCGCATCACGGCGCAGTTGATCGACGCATCCTCCGATGAACACCTATGGG
>JBDHCH010000185.1:0-8279 GCA_039592115.1 Gemmatimonadota bacterium
CATCATGGCGTTGATGAGCATGTTGTCGGTGCCGTGGGCCTGCTGGATGTGGACGTCCGCCCGCTGGGCCATCCAGGTCTTCCGCGGGTCGCACACCACCAGCTTGGCCCCTTTCCGGAGCGCCTTCTTCATCTCGTAGCCGATGATGGGATGCGCCTCGGTGGGATTGGAACCGATGATGAAGAGGGTCTCGACGTCCTTGATCTCGTCGATGGAGTTGGTCATGGCTCCCGAGCCGAAAGCCGTGGCCAAGCCGGCCACCGTGGGGGCGTGGCAGGTGGTGGCGCACTGGTCGATGTTGTTGGTCCGACCGGCTGCCCGGGCGATCTTCTGCATCAAGAAGTTCTCTTCGTTGGTGCAGCGGCAGGAGCTAAGGAAGGCGATGCCTTCGGGGCCGTGCTCGTCCCGGATCTCCGCCAGGCGTTTGCCGGCGTAGCTCAAGGCCTCTTCCCAGGACGCCTCTCTGAACTCCCCGTTCTCCTTGATGCGAAACGCCCCTTCACGCACAGGTTCCCGTCATTCACCACCGAGCCGGGCTCTGATGTGACCCGGACGATCCGGTTGGTCCTGGGGTTCACATTAAGGTCGAGCTGGCAGCCCACACCGCAGTAGGTGCAGGTGGTCCGGACCTTCTCCAGGTCCTTCGCCCGGCCCTTGCCCTGGGCTTTGGTCTCCCAGAGGGCGTTGGTGGGGCAGGCGCTGATGCAGAGGCCGCAGAGCTCGCAGGTGGTCTCGTTCAGTGGCAGGTCGAAGGCTGTGCTCACCCGAACGTCCAGGGCCCGACCCTTCAGGGTCAGGGCGTCCACCATGGCCACCTCGGAGCAGATCTTCACGCAGAGTTGGCAGCGAACGCACTTGGAGGGGTCGTAGACGATGCCCCGGTGTCCGCCCGTGTAGACCAACTCCCGATCCTCCGGGACCAGAGAACCGAACTGCCCCAGATCGGCCCCGTACTCGTAGGAGTAGTCCTGGAGAGCGCAGTCACCATCGGCGTCACACGAGGTGCACCGGGCGTCGTGCTCGCTGAGCAGAAACTCCAGCGTCATCTTCCGGGAAGCACTGATGGTCTGGCTTTCGGTGGCCAACTTCATGCCCTCCGTGGCCAACCGTGTGCAGGAGGTATGGAGGCCCCGCTCGCCCTCGATCTCCACCACGCACAGGCGGCAGGAGCCGGAGGGAGACACGCGGGGATCATAACAGAGCCTGGGGACGTGAATGTCGTTTTCCAGGGCCACATCGAGGATCGTCTGGCCCTCCTGGGCGACGATCTCCTGGCCGTTGATGGTCAGATTGACGGTGCTCATGGTTTCTCCCGATCGACTGAACTCTGTCATGATCTCACCTTCTCCAGATCACAGCGCAGGCACCGGCTTGCCTCGGCGCATGCTCCCTCCGGATGGAAGGCGAACGCGACCTCCCTGAATCCATCCAACCGTTCCTCCACCGGGAGCAGGGGCTCCGGGGTTTGTACCGTCGCATTCTCCAGCTCCTCGTCGGAGGCCCGGTAGATGCTCATACTCACATCCGGAGGCAGGAGGCCTGCCCCTCCCAGATGACGATCGATGGCCACGGCAGCTCGCTGGCCGTCGGCGATGGCTTCGATGACCGTGCTCCCGCCATTGTTCACATCGCCGCCGGAGAAAACGCCGATGTCGGAGGTGGCCAGGGTCACCGGATCGAACTTCACGGTCTTCCAGGAGGTGATCTCCAGTCCGCTGGCCGCTTCGATGGACGCTCTCTGGCCGATGGCAGGGAGGATCATGTCACATTCAACGACGAACTCGCTCCCCTCGATGGGCACCGGCCGGCGGCGGCCCGAGTCGTCGGGCTCACCCAGCTCCATCCGGGTCATCTCGATCCCGGTAACCTTTCCGTCTTCACCAACGACCCGGTTCGGCGCCAGCAGCTCGTGGAGCTCGCAACCCTCGTTCAGGGCTTCCTCGATCTCCTCGTCGTAGGCGGGCATCTCCTCGCGGGTGCGGCGGTAGAGGATCTGGACCTTCGCCGCGCCCAGACGGATGGCCGATCGTGCAGCGTCGATGGCTGCGTTTCCACCCCCGATGACAACGACCTGTTCGCCGGTCTTGGGCTCCTTCCCGAGGCCCCGGGCCCGGAGGTACTCCAGCGACTCCTCCACCCCCTCGAGTTCCTCCCCTTCGATGCCCATGGCGCGACCCTCCTGGGCGCCTGTGGCAAGGAAGACCGCTCGGTACCCCTTCTCCTTCAGCTCCTCGACGCTCTCCACTGTGGCATCGGTGCGGAGCTCCACTCCGTGGCGCAGGATGAAGTCGATGTCCCGCTGCAGCGCCTCCTTGGGAAGGCGATACTCGGGGATGCCCAGAGCCAGCATCCCTCCGGCCACCGGCTGTTTCTCAAAGACAACCGTGCGGCGACCCATGAGGGCCAGGAAGTAGGCCGCGCTGAGCCCGGCGGGCCCGGATCCTACGATGGCAACCTCGGAGGTGCCTGAGGCCGGTGGCCCTACCGTCTGGGAGAGGCCGGTGGCATTGTCTGCCGCGTACCGCTTGAGGGCCCGGATGGCCACTGGATCGTCCAGGTCGGCCCGCCGGCAGCGAGTCTGGCACGGATGGTCGCAGACCCGTCCGCAGACCGAGACGAAGGGGTTCCGCCGGCGGATGACGTCCACGGCGGCGTTGAGCTGCCCCGTGGCCACCATTCCCACGTACTGGGGCACGTTCACCTGAGCGGGGCAGGCATGGGAGCAGGGCGCGCTCACGAGCCCCTCACAGACCGAGGCCCGACAGTGCCCCAGTTGGATGTGCTCGATGTATTCGTCCCTGAAGTAGCGGAGGGTGGTCAGGACGGGGTTCGGCGCCGACTGGCCCAGGCCGCAGAGGGAGGCGTCCTGGATGTGCTCGGCCAACCGCTCCAGCTCCTCCAGGTCCTCCATCTTCCCTTCGCCGTTGCTGATCCGGTCCAGGATGTCCAGCATGTGGCGGGTGCCCACCCGGCAGGGAGGGCACTTCCCACACGATTCGTCCTGGGTGAACTCCAGGAAGTACCGGGCGATGTTCACCATGCAGGTGCTCTCGTCCATGACGATGAGACCACCCGATCCCATGATGGCGCCGGCTTCCTTCAGCGAGTCGTAGTCGATGGGGAGGTCCAGGTACTTCATGGGGAGACAGCCGCCGGAAGGCCCGCCCAGCTGGGCCGCCTTGAAGGGGCGGTTGTTGGGGATTCCCCCTCCCACGTCGTAGATCATCTCCCGGAGGGTGGCCCCCATGGGGGCTTCCACCAGCCCCGTGTTGTTCACCCGTCCGGCCAGTGCGAAGATCTTGGTCCCGGGGCTGCCCTCCGTGCCGAATCCACGGTACCAGTCCTTCCCGTTCAGGACGATGGCCGGAACGTTGGCGAAGGTCTCCACGTTATTGATGCTGGTGGGCTTGCCCTGGTAGCCGCTCTCCACAGGGTAGGGAGGTCTGGCGGTCGGCATGCCCCGGTCGCCTTCCAGTGAGGCGATGAGGGCCGTCTCCTCTCCGCAGACGAAGGCTCCCGCCCCCATCCTCAGTTCGATGTCGAAGTCGAAACCGCTCCCAAGGATGTTCTCGCCCAGCAGGCCTCGCTTGCGAGCCTGCTTCAGGGCGATGGCCACGTGCTCCACGGCGATGGGATACTCGGCCCGGACGTAGACGAAGCCCTTGGATGCCCCCATGGCATAGGCTGCGATGATCATCCCTTCGATGACCTGGTGGGGGACACCTTCCAGGAGGGCCCGATCCATGAAGGCGCCGGGATCCCCTTCATCGGCGTTACAGATGAGGAACTTCTCTTCCCCGGAGGACCTCCGGGCCAGCTCCCACTTCAATCCTGTGGGGAATCCGGCTCCGCCACGGCCCCTCAGCCCCGCATCCTTCACCTCGCTGACGACACTTTCCGGTTCCATCTCAGCCAAGGCCTTGGCCAGGGCCTCGTATCCCCCGGTGGCGATGGCGTCCTCGATGCGGGTGGGATCAATCTTCCCACAATTGGCCAGAACGAGGCGCTGTTGACCCTTGTAGAAGGGCGCCTCGTCCACGGTGGAGACCGGTTCTCCGTCCACACTCTGACAGAGACGCTCCACCGGTTTGCCCTGGCGCAGAGAGGTTTCGATGATCTCGTCCACGTCTTCGGGCCTGACACCTCCGTAGAGGAAACCGTGGGGCTCGACGACCACGTGTGGAGCCAGGACGCACTGGCCGTGACAGCCGGCATCCACGATCTCCACCTCGTCGCTCAGACCGGCCGCATCGAGCTTCGTTCGGAAGGTCTCAGCCAGCTCCATTGAGCCCATGGAGCGGCACCCGGTCATGCAGAGGAGCACCCGGGCCCGAAAGGCCATTTCAGCATCCTGCGCCTCTCTTCTGAAGCTCTCCAGGGCTTCCGCCCCTCCTAAAGTCGTTTCCGCCATGTTGGTATCACTCATACTGGGCCAGAACTTTCCTGAGCCGATCCGGGGTCACCTGCCCGTAGTAGGTGTCATCCACTGTCACAACGGGAGCGAGGAAGCAGGTTCCCAGGCAGGCCACGGTTTCCAGGCTGAAGGCCATGTCGGAGGTGGTCTCACCATCCGTCACGTTCAGCGTCCTCTCCAGGGTGTCCATCACCCTCTGACCCCCACGGACGTGGCAGGCCGTGCCCTTGCAGCAACGAACGAGGTGCCGGCCCTGGGGTCGCAGGGAGAACTGGGAGTAGAAGGTGGCCACGCCGAAGACCCGACTCGCCGGGAGGTCGGTCTCATCACAAACCCTGAGAACCACATCCTTCGGAAGGTACCCGTAGGCTTCCTGAATTCGCTGAAGCAACGGAATGATGTCCCCGCTGGTCACCGGGGACATCTCTTCGACAATATGCATGGCGGGGGCCAAATCGACCGACTCGGCGGTGTTGGCGACGCTCACGGCATCCTCCTCTTTCTGGCACAGACCAGCTCGAACCATAATCAGTGGAATCCCCATAATAACTCCACTAATTGACCGTCGGACAGGTGAGGAATGCTGCAATCTTGAAAGGATCCAACCCCGTCCGTGTACCCAATATCCTCTTGCATTTTCTTCAAATTCCGGGCCACCCTGCTGTCGGTCTTCCCTGGACGGTGCGGTCAAGCTCCATGAGCGGGCTTTCTGGACCCTGTTCCTTTATGAGAAAGGGAGGTATCCTGGGTTTCTGGCCGATCCGGTGGGGCCGGGTATGCCCCGCCTCCTTCGACAACCCGCGACCCCGGACCGCGGCTTTGGAACACTCCCGCGACACTTCCCAGGCATGACTCGACGCCGGACCATCCGCACCGTCTGTCCCCGTAACTGCTATTGCACCTGCGGAATGCTGGTGACGGTGGAAGGGGACCGGATCGTGGAGATCCTGGGTGACCCGGAGAACCGGGCCACCGAGGGGACGGTATGCCTCAAGGGACTGTCCTATGCCGAGCGGGCCCGGCACGAGGATCGCCTCACCTCCCCGCTGAAAAGGAACTCCGCCGGCGGATTCGCGCCCGTGTCTTGGGGGGAGGCCCTGGACGAGATCGCTTTTCGGATGAAGGCGATTCGGGAGGAGACGGGTCCCCTCGGCCTTCTCCATTACGAGGGTTCTGGAAATCACGGTGCGCTGTCCGGCCTGGCCGACGCGTTTTGGCACCCCTTCGGCGGATGCACCCGGGCGCACGGCGACCTCTGCTGGCCGGCGGGCCTGGAAGCGACCCGCCTCACATACGGGGACAACCGGCATAACCACCCCCATCTGACCCGGCAGAGTCGCTTCATCCTCCTCTGGGGTCACAATCCCGCAGAGACGAACATCCATCAGTGGCGCCTCATCCTGGAAGCCCAGGAGAAGGGGGCTCGGATCGCGGTGGTGGATCCCCGGTCCACCGACACCACCGACCTGGCAGACCTGCACCTGAAGCCTCGCCCCGGGACCGACGGGGCGCTGGCTCTGGGGATGGCTCATGTGATCCTCTCCGAGGGGCTCTACGACGAGGAGTTCCTCGACCGGTACGCGCACGGGTCCGACGCCTATCGGGAGCGGGTCACCGAGTTTCCGCCGGATCGGGTAGCGGAGATCACCGGTCTGACCGGGGAGGAAGTACGGATTCTGGCGAAGGCGTATGCCTCGACACCGCCGGCTCTCCTGATCGCCGGTTTCGGCCTCCAGCGTCATCGCCACGCGGGACAGGCCATGCGGGCGGTGTGCCTGCTGCCCGCCCTGACCGGGAACATCGGAAAACCCGGGGGTGGGTGGCAGTACGCAAACCTGGCCAGCCACGTGCTCCGTCCCCCGCCGGGGATGCCCCCCGCCCCTCAGGGTCCCGCCCGCTCGTTCCCGACCTCCCGCCTGGGGTGGAATCTCCAGAACCTCTCGGACCCGCCCCTGAGGGGAGCCTGGTTCGAAAAAGCGAATCCCGTGAGCCAGCACCCCCGGGCCGCGGAGGTCCGAAAGGGCCTGGCAGGGCTCGAGCTCGTGGTTGTTGTGGACCAGTTTCTGACCGACACGGCCAGGATGGCAGACTTCGTCCTTCCTGCGAAGACGCTTTTCGAAGAGGAAGACCTGGTCACCGCGTACTGGCATCCGTACGTGCAGCTTCGGCAGCGGGTGTGGGAGCCTCCCCCGGGCGTCCTCACAGAGACGGAGATCTGGCGTCGGCTCTGTGTCCGGTTTGGCTTCGGTACGGGTGCATTCGATACCGATCCGGACGAGCGGCTCAGGGCCATACTTCCCCAGGGAAGGGAAGAGGCCCTGGAGGAGTTGAGAGAACGCCCCATCGACTTCTCCGATTTCGGTGAGGTGGCCTGGTCCGACGGCCGTTTCCTCACTCAGTCCGGGAAGGTGGAGTTCTCCTGTCAGGAGGCTGCGGATCTCTGGGAGGTGGACCCTGTCCCGGATTATGCTTCCCTCCCGGAGGGTCATGAGGGTCCCGGAGCCGCCGAGTACCCCCTCCAGCTCCTCACCTGCAAGACCCGCGATCGGATCCATTCCCAGTTCGGGAATCTTGCTATGATCCAGGAGGTGGACCGGCCTCGGGTCCTGGACATCCACCCGGAGGACGCCCGGGCCCGGGGGCTGGAGGAGGGTGACCTCGCTCGGATCTGGAATGCTCGGGGGGTCGCGAAGGCCCCGGTACGCATCCATCCCGGGATCCGGCCGGGGGTGGTTCACGTCATCGAGGGGCGGTGCGTGGAGGGGGATCCGTGGATGAACCTGGTCACCGATGACGGGATCACCGATATGGGGTACGGCGCCACATTCTACGAATGCCTGGTGGAGGTGGGGCGGGCATGACCGGCTTCCTCCTGGATCTGAACCGGTGTGTGGGGTGTGGGGCCTGCGTCTTGGCCTGCCGGATCGAAAACCGCCTTCCTGCTGATGTCTCCTGGCGGAGGATCCTCACGCTCAACGCCCGTCGGACCGCAGGAGGCCCCACCTACCACTTCTCCTTGGCATGTCACCACTGTGACGATCCTCCCTGTGCCAAGGGGTGTCCCTCAGGCGCCCTGGAAAAACGGCCCGACGGGATCGTGTTCCTCCACGAGGATCGGTGCCTGGGGTGCCGGTATTGTGAGATGGCCTGCCCGTTCGGGGCTCCGTCCTACGACTCCCAGAAGCAGGTCATGACCAAGTGCCACCTCTGTGCGCCTCGCCAGGATGAGGGGCTCCTCCCGGCCTGCACCCAGGCCTGTCCCACCGGGGCCCTTCGGTTCGCCCCGGATGTGTCACAGGTGCCGGATGGGTTTCGGGAGGCCGAGCGGGTCCCAGGCTTCTCGAGCCCTGGCGGGTTCGGGCCCAACCTTCTGATCTCGCCTCCCCGGGGCGGGCTCCGTACTCCTCGGTTCGAGACGCTGGTGGCCCTGGTTCTTCCGGGGGAGGGAGGGGCCCATGGCTAGCGCCGAATCGCGGAAGGGGCGGACGTTCCGTGAGCTCCCTCTGGTCCTCTTTTCCGCATTGGGGATTGCGGGCGGGGGGATCGGCGCAGCCAACCTGCTCACGGTCGTTCTGGTTGGGGGTGACCTGGCCCTCTCGAGAGCGGAGGCGATCCTCCTCTCGGCGGTTCTTTTGCTGGGCGCGCTTCTCTCCGCCGGGCATTTGGGCCAGCCCATGCGTGGACCGTTGGCATTGAGAGGTGTGATCAGAAGCGCGCTCAGCAACGAGATCCTGGCTCTGGGAGTTGCGTTGGCGGGTGGCCTCGTCGCGGCTCTCCTCCCGGCGGACCACACGCTGCAGTCAGCTGCCGGCCTCCTGGCGTCCTTCGGATCGTTGGCGTTCCTCCTGACCCTGGGGGCGGTCTA
>JBDHCH010000186.1:0-7845 GCA_039592115.1 Gemmatimonadota bacterium
AAGCCACAGCCCGGCAGGTTGCCGAGGTGAAGGAGGCGGAGGCCGACATCTCTATCGCCGAGGCCCAGAACCTGCTCCGGGTCCGGCAGGCGGAGCTCGACAGGGAAGCCCAGATCGTCGAACGGACAGCCCTGGTGAAGGCCCAGGAGTCCGAGGTTGAAGCCCAAAAAGCGCTGGAAACCCGCCGGGTGGAGCGTGAGAAGCTTCGCCTGCAGGCCGACGTGGTGGAGCCGGCCAACGCCGAGAAGGCGGCCGCCAAGGTCCGGGCCGAAGGTGAGGCTGCGCCGATCCTGGAGCGGGGCCGGGCCAGTGCAGAGGCCCTAAGGATGCTCTACGAGCAGGTGAAACAGGGTGGGGACAACGCGTTTGCCGTCCTTCTTGCGGAGAAGCTCCCGCAACTGTTGGAGACGAGTATCTCTGCCGTCGAAGGTGTGGATATCGACCGGGTCGTCGTCCTGGACGGTGGCGGAGGCGAGGGCGTGAGCAACGCGGTGAACCAGAGGGTCCACGGTGCTCTGGGCACCATGGAGGCCATCTCCTCCGCCGTTGGTGTGGACATCAACGATATCCTTCAGGGCGCCGCCAAGAAGATCGGGAGTGGGAAGGGGGAGTAGGGTACGCCGACACTTCGGCCACGAATTTGTTATACTCTTTCACGCTGAAAGCCGGGCCGGGGGGAGCCACCCCTCGGCCCGCGTTCATTTTGATGGAAAGGCTAGGAATGAGTCAGGCAAAGAGCGGCGACACCGTTCACGTACACTACACGGGAAAGCTGGATGACGGGTCCGTTTTTGATACGTCCGAGGGCCGGGATCCCCTGACCTTCGAGCTAGGGAAGAACATGGTGGTTCACGGCTTCGAGAAAGCCGTGACCGGTATGGCCGTGGGGGAAAAGAAGACTGTGACCTTCCCGTCGGATGAGGCCTACGGTCCCCGGCTGGACCAGCTCACCTTCACGGTTCCCCGGGAGAACCTCCCGGAAGGATACGATCCTCAGGAGGGCGACACCCTGGGCATGGAAACGCGGGATGGCCGTAAGATGGACGTCGTGGTCACCTCCTCCGACGAAAACTCCGTGCAGCTCGATGCCAACCATCCCCTCGCCGGGGAAGACCTGACCTTCGACGTGGAGTTGGTGAAGCTCGGATAAGGCTCGGGAGACCGAGCCGTGCTGTTGAGGGGCACTCCGCCCCGGAGACCAATGCCCCCGGGCCGCAACAAGCGGCCGGGGGCTTTTCACTTGAGCTGAGGATGTTTCTCCGGTTTTCCTTGTGTGACCCGACTGGAAGTGCAAGCTTGAAGCTAAACGTTCACAACACGGAGGAAGTCATGATCCAACGAGCCGCTGTGGCCGTCTCATGCCTGATCCTGCTTGCCGCCTGTCAGGCCCCGCCCCCACCCGAGCCGGAGTTCACAGAAGCCGACCGCCAGGCGATTGCCGATGAGGTTCTGCGCCTGACTCAGGAGACGTACGAATTGGGCCGGCCGGAGGATTTCGAGACCTCGATGGCTTACTGGGCCGAGGGCACCGACGCGTTCTTCGTGGGGGAGCCCGCAGTCTTCGCTCAGGGAGTCCGTGTGATCAATTCAAAAGAGGACATGGTCCGGTTCTTCGGTGGGTTCGTGGGGACGCGGACCAGCACGAACTTCGATCCACAGGCGAGCTACGCGGCGGTCCTCTCGCCGGATGTCGCGGTAACGGTGACCGAGCAGCACTGGAACATCACCGACACCCTGGGGGTCACCGGGTCGACCTTCCCCCTTTCCAGCACCACCGTCTGGGTGAAGGAGAACGGGGCGTGGAAGATCATGCACCACCACCAGAGCTGGACCAACAACGCCATCGAGGAGGAGGGGGAAGGGTAGGATAGGAGCGTTGATCCTCCCGTGACCCCGTTGCTGCAGTAACCGGGAGCTGGACGCTTGATGAGGCCGGCCGGGGAATCCCGGCCGGCCTCATGCCGGAGCGCGTTCCCTCTCCAGTCTCCGCGCCTCCCGAAATCCCACCAACCGCTGCTCGACCTCGTCCCAAAGGGAAAGCCTGACCAGGCGAATGCTGTCTCGGATCGTGACCTTCGCGGGGTTCTGCAGCTCCGGGACCGACTCCATGGCTTCCTGGAGGCGGTAGTTGGGAATCCGGGCGTTGAGGTGGTGTACGTGGTGAATTCCGATGTTGGCGGTGAGCCACTGAAAAGGCTTTGGGAGGACCAGGAGGGAGCTGCCTTCCAGGGCGGCGTCGTAGTAGTCCCAATCCTTGGTCCGGTGCCAGTAGGTGTCTTCGAACTGGTGCTGGACGTAAAAGAGCCAGACGCCCAGGCTGCAGGTGAAGACTACGATGGGCCCGTGCACCAGGAGGAAAGCCTCGAGCCCGAGGGTGAGGGCCATGAGGGTGACGACGGCCGCCAGGGCGAGGTTCGTCATCCACACGCTCTTCCACGCCTGGGTCCAGCTTCGGGGGGTGGTCCAGGGGAATCGGTGGATCACCAGGAAGTGGAAGACCGCCCCGAACCCGAAGAGGGTCAGAGGGTTCCGATAGGCACGGTACGCCAGCCGGCCCCAGAAGCCCCTCTCGTAGTATTCCCTGACCGTAAGGGTGTCGATGTCTCCGAATCCCCGGAGATCCAGGTCACCGGAGTGGGCGTGATGGTAGGCGTGTGTCTTCCGCCAGTACTCGTACGGCGTGAGGGTCATGACTCCGATCACGAACCCGACCGCATTCCGTGCCTTCCTGGAATTGAAGAAGGATCCGTGGCCGCAGTCGTGTTGGATCATGAACAGCCGCATCAGGAACCCGGTGGCCCCCATCCCGAACAGGAGGGTCAACCAATAGCTGGCCTCCAGGGAGAGGTAGGCCAGGATCCAGAGTCCGAAGAACGGAATGGCGGAGGAGAGGAGTTGAATAACGCTCCTCCGCGTGTCGGCTCCGAAATAGGGCGCCAGGGTATTGTTCCAGAAGGCCACCTTGGCCCGATCCGGAGGGGTGACTGCCACAGCGAGTCTCCATCGACGATGTCCAAACAAAGACGAAGGGAACCGAGCCAGTCCTCGGTTCCCGACGAAGAATAAAACCCCACCTGTGCCTGGAAACAACCGGGTCCGTCCTCCCTGTGGCCTGGGTGCGGGACCTCACCTCTGAGCCCGCGGCTCGTCCCACTCGGGCATATCTTCCCTAGGGGGGAGAGTTCACCGGTCCTGCCATTGGTCCTTTCTGGCCCGGTATCCTTTCAAGACTTCCTCCACCGCACCCAGCAGGGTTTCCGGCGTCACAGGCTTGAAGAGCGTGCGGGTGGCTCCGTAGTCCTCCGCCAGGTCCAACTGATCGGCGTTCTCCAGGGATAACGCGATGATGCGTACCCGGGGATTCTCCTCCGTGAGCTCCTTGATGAGCCGGAGTCCGCTGAGCTCGGGCATGAGGAGCTCGGTGATGAGCAGCTCTACCGGATTCTTGGCCCAGGTCTCTTTTGCCTGCGCGCCGTCCCTGGCGAAGAGGAGCTCATGGCCGGCCTTCTCCAGGATGGTCCAGAGGTGAACGCGCTCTTCCTCGTCCCAGTCGACGATAAGGATGCAGGCCATGGGAAGTCCCCTCGATCTTCAAGGTAGTGCCTGCCTCAAAGATAATGCCTACCTTCGACCGATGCGCACGATCGGTTTCGTACTCTCCGTGGGGTTCCTCCTTTTCATTGGAGGGAGCGGGATCCAAGGGTTCCTGGGCGACTGGGCGCTTGTGGATACCCCGATGCAACGGGTCGCCAACGTCGGCCAGCTGGCCATGGCCGTGACGGGCCTGGGTGCCGGTCTCGGTGCGATCCTGAAGCGTGCGTGGACCCCGAAGGTGGCCAGGGGCTTCGTCGGCGCCGTGACGTTTACCGCCGGAGTGGCCGTCATGGCCTGGGGTGGGGAGGGTGCTCTTACCGGTCTTTTCAGCGCCGGCCTGGGATTCTTGATCGGGTACGTGTTGTACCTGGGTGTGAGGGGGGTTGGGGCGGCGGACCTGGCGACGGATTCGTCCTCTGCTGGTGCCGACCCTGGGTTTCCCGAGAGTGACCCCTCAGGACAGTAGGCAAGCCTCCAACTCCTTCAGCCCCCTTGTGCGCGGCCGCAGCCCATTACCGGGACAGGCTCCTAGCGGATCGCCACCTCCGCCTTCACCATCCCAACCGCCTTGGCCACGTCAGGGACTCGGGCCCCGGTCCGACCCTGGAACACCATGGGTTGGCTCGAGTTCATCAGGACCTCCTTGACCTCGGCCGGGCTGAGGTGTGGGTCGAGGCTCCGGATCAGGGCCACGAATCCGGCGGTCACCGGGGCTGTGGAAGAGATCGAGAGGAACGGCCTGTACCCTCGGGCCACGTCGTCATCTCCGTTCATGTATGCGACGTATTGGTCCCCGAAGACCACGGTATAGTCATAGTGGAAGATGTTGAGATCCGGGTCCCGCTCGTCGTCTCCGCTTCGAGGGCCGATTCCGGAGGTGAAGATGTTCAGAGGGTGGGGATAGTGGATGAACACGGGGACGATCCCAGCCTCCACCGCACGCTCAACCGCCGGATCCAGTAGCTTCCGAGCCTCGGGTGAGAAGGCCCGGGCCGAATATGTGATGGCATCCAGCTCGTGCTCGATGGCCCAGTCGATGGCTTTGACCATGGCCGCGACACGCTCCCCTTCATCCGCGGAGTAGGTGTTCAGGGCGTAGATCTCCACGTCGGGGGCGATCTCCCGCAGGACCAGGGCCATCCAGTAGCCGTGGTGACTCTGGCACTCGAAGGTCTCCCCCCACTCCCCCACCTGGAAGTTGCCTCCCCCTGCGTAGAGCTCGGGGTGCACCTTCATGCCGAAGGAATGATCCAAGATCCCGACCTTCGACCCTCCCCCCCGGGTGAGGGCGTGTGCGGGCCGGATGTTGTGGATTGTGAAGTAGGTTTCCCGGGAGTTCGCTCCCGGGAACACCAGCGTGTTCTGAGAGAGGAGAGGCTCCACCAGGAGCGCGACAATTAGCAGAATGCCGGAAGCGAGGACAGCGTTTCGCATAGGGTCTCCGTCGGGTCGTGTCTCGGGCTACCCACCCTGGGTCAGGTCGGGTGCGAAGCCTGTTTGTGACGCGTTCCGCCGGAGGCGCTTCCGGCCTTCTCCACTACATACGTAACGTTCCCCGATTTGATTCCGGAAACGGCGCCCGGGTTTGAAGCAGAAGGCTACTCCGGGCCAGGCCGAGTGAGGTCGTAGAGCCTCAGATACTCCACGCCGAGCTCGTCGGATGCCCTTCCGAGGAGGTAGTCCACTCCGATCTCTTCCACACGGAACCGCCCGGGGAGGACCACCGATCCGACCATTCGGCCTTTGGGATCGAATATGGTGGTGACGCGGTCCTCCACGCCCGGAACCCGATACTCCTCTACCCAGAGATAACCGAGGGCGTCGGCGTATATGGCGCCGTGAGCCGGATGAACGTCCGGGATGGGAGCCTCTCTGAACATTCGACGGAACTGACGAGTCTGGTCGTCAGATTCGGCGTCGTCGGCCATGTCCTCCATGACGGCGGCGACGTGAGCGTCGGTGACCGGGATAGGTGCTCTGTCCCTCCGGATCAATCTCAGGAGGGCCCCGCCCTGATCGTGGACCCGGATCTCGTAGGCGTCCTGGGACCCGAAGAAGAAGCGATCCCCCCCGACGGCCGGAATGGCGGACTTCCCGAAGGGAGCTCGAATGCTGAGCATTGTGGTTCCGCCCTGCGGCATGGCCTGGCTGGCAATCATCATCTCCACCCCAGGAAACTCCCCGAGGAAACTCTCCAGGGTCCCATCCGTTGCCACCGCCCGGTACCCGATGGGGCGCCGGGAGTAGCCATCGACATTCTCTTCCCCGAAGACGGTTCGTTGAACGACGACGGAGCCGGAGGAGAACATCCCGACCAGGAGGAAGGACCCCTCGATCTCCGGGGCTCCCGTGGCCACCCGGACGAATCCGTCTTCCGGGTGAAAGAGGTTGATCCGACGCCTGATGCGGTCGACCACCACCAGCGTATCGCCTGGTATCACGCCGGCGAGAACGGGGCTGTCGAACTCGCCGGGCCCCTCCCCTCGCGATCCGAAGGTGTGGAGGTGCTCACCGGTGGGGCTGAAGATCCGAAGGTCCGGGGCCCGATTGTTCACAACCGCGATCCGCCCGTCGGAGAGGCGGGCTGCCCCCCAGACCCGGAAGAGGAGATACGCTTCGTCCCCGTCCATGGCGCCGATTTGAAGAGAGGGCTCCGGCGAGACGGCCCACCCTCCGCCATCCGGCGGGATATCGCCCTGATTTTCGGCAATGGTGATCCCCGCGGAGTCCCGGACCGCGAAGCTCGATCCGGAGGGGCCGTCGGAAGCGCACCCGGATGCGGTCGATGCGACCAGCGCGAAACAAAGGAGCTGGACCGGCAGGGCAGAGGGATGGGAATGGGTTGACGCCGGACGGGCAGGGCGGTGCTCGCTCATCATCAGGCCTCTCATTGGGCAGGACGACCTCTTCACGTCCCGGAGACATACGGTCCGAACGGGCGCGGGATTTCGGTTCCTGGATTACTCCGCCTGCAACGCCGAGACCGGGTCCACCTTCGTAGCCCGCCGAGCCGGCAGCAGGTTCGCGACGACAGCGACGAGGATGACCAGGGCGGGTGTAAGGACGAAGGTCACAGGATCGTGAGAGGAGATCTGGTAGAGCTGGGCCGACATCAGCCGGCCCACGATCACCGCCAGCCCCAAACCCACTACCACGCCTGCCACCACGGTATTCAGGCCCTGACGAAAGACCATTCCCAGCACCTGACCGCCACGGGCCCCAAGGGCGACGCGGACGCCGATCTCATGTCGTCGTTCCCCTGTCGCCTGGGCCATGACGCCGTAGATCCCGACACCGGACAGGAGGACGGCTGCAACAGAGAAGATGGCCATCAAGAGGGCAAGGAGTTCCGCGCTCCGGGTGGTTTCCCGAGTGTACGTCGCCATGCTTCCCACACTGGCCAGGGGGAGGGCAGGATCCAGAGCCAGGACCTCCCTCCGGATAGTCTCGGCCAGCGCGAAGGGCTCCCCGTGGGTCTTCACCACCAGGAAATACCCGTTGTCGTTATCCTGCCAGTGGGGAACATAGATCTGGGGCAGGGATTGGTTCACCACGCCGTTGACTTTCACATGGCCCACAACCCCCACGACCTCCATCCATGAATTGCCGGACCGGAAGCCGCCCCACTTGACCCGCTTCCCGATGGGATCCTCATCGGGCCAGTACCGACGCACCATCTCCTCGTCCACAACGATGACGGCAGTAGCGCTCTCGTCATCCTGCCGAGTGAACTCCCGTCCCCTGAGCACGGGGACCCCCATGGTCTCGAAATAGGCCGTGGAGATGGCGTTGACCTCGGAAAAGTTGTATTGCCCCGATTCCTCCGGAGGTTGCCCCTCCACATGGTACCCGTTCTGCCATCCGCCCGGACCGAGGGGCACGTTGTAGCTGGTGGCTGCGGAGATCACCCCGGGAAGCCTTCGGGCCCTGTCCAGGAGCTGAGTGAAGAAGGTCGTGCGTTCCGCCGATTCCGGGTAACCGACTTCCGGAAGGTTCACCTCCACCACGAGAACGTTCTCCGGGTCCAGTCCAGGACTGGTGCCAGAGATCTTGGAGAAACTCCGGACGGTAAGACCGGCCCCGACCAGGAGCGCCAAGGCCAGACCGACCTCCGCCACGACCAGTGCGCTCCGGAAACGGACCTTACCCAGGCCCGAGCCGGTACGGACCCCTTCCTTGAGGACATCCCGCAGGTCCTGGCGGACCAGCCGGAGAGTCGGTGGGAGGCCGAACGCCAGCGCAGTCAGAAGG
>JBDHCH010000187.1:0-7831 GCA_039592115.1 Gemmatimonadota bacterium
CAGATCAGTCGCCCTGATTCCGCTGGACACACGTGGGCCCCGTGACGGTGACTCCGTCCAGGTACCGGGCACCCTTCCCCAGACCGCGTCCACCACAGCCGCCAGGTGCTCAGGAGTTGTTCCGCAGCACCCCCCTACCACGCCTATGCCGAGTCCGTCGACGAATTCCCGATGGGCGCTGGCCAGCTCATCGGGGCTGAGGGGGTACTCCGCTACGCCTCCCCGGTTGACGGGGATCCCCGCATTCGGGATCACGCTGAGGGGGGTCCGGCCCCACCGGGAGAGGAGCCCCAATGGGTCCCTCATGTGCTCCGGGCCGGTGGAGCAGTTGAGCCCGATCACGTCCACCTTCAGAGCTTCCAGTGTGACCTGGGCCGAGGCGGCGTCGGTTCCCAGGAGCATCCGACCCGTGGTATCCAGCGTCACCTGAGCCTGGATGGGCACTTTTCGACCCGCCTCTACCATCCCCAACCGAGAGCCGGTGATGGCGGCTCTCACTTCGAGGATGTCCTGTCCCGTTTCGATGAGGAGAAGGTCCACTCCGCCCATGAGAAGCCCCAAGGCCTGTTCTCTGTAGACCTCCACCAGAGTCTCGTAGGTGACGTTCCCCAGCTCCGGGTCCGAGCTGCTTGGGAGGAAGCCCGAGGGACCGATGCTTCCGGCGACGAACCGGGGGCGCCCCTGGGTCCCATAGTCGTCGGCAACTTCACGGGCGATTTCCCCGGCGGACCTGTTCAGATCCAGTACAGCCCCCTCCAAACCGTACTCCCGGATGGCCAATCGGTTGGCCCTGAACGTGTTGGTTTCCAGCGCGTCGCATCCCACTTCCAGGAAGGAGGCGTGGATGTCTCTGATGAGATCCGGACGGGAAAGAACCAGGTGGTCGTGACACCCTTCGAGGGCCGGCCCACCGAAGTCTTCGATGGAAGGGTCCAGAGCCTGAACGCTCGTACCCATGGCGCCATCGAATACCACCACGCGGTTCTGCAGGACCTCCAGGTAGGTCGACTTCGTGTTTGCCATGGACCTCCTCCAGCGACCTCGTTAACCCATTCCCCGGCGGGGTCGAATCCGAACCCGAGCTCCACCGGGAATCTTGGGCCCGGGCAAGACCCGGTTCCCTTCACGGTGCGGAGCCCAGACACGAAAAAGGCCCCGCTCGATGTCTTTCGTGCGGGGCGGATCGATCAGGGGGCCACTGGGGCGTCCACTCGATTCTGGCAAACCCGGCACTTTAGACCATTTGTTTTGGAGACTGCTCGTCGTGAGCTTCCGTCTCCAGGCGGTGGCAAGCGGCCAACAAATCCTTCCGCCGTAGGAATCGACGTCGAAACCGACGTCCGACCCGAATTGAATAAATGGTACGGGAACCACCCGGAGTCAATGCCTTTGCATTCGGAATCGAGCCCGAGCATGGCTTTGGGCCGATCTCCATGGGGTCACGCAACCCTTTTCGCCCCTGCCGACGTCTTACCTGAAAACGGACGCCTTTCAGGGGGGAGGGACATCATGAGCAGCTTCGGAACGGACATCGTGGCTCTGGCCTGCATCGTGGGAAGTGCAGCCACCAGTGGAGCGGTGACCCTGGCCTTCCTGGACGGCAATCATGAGGCTGATGCGCCCTGTGCTGTGGAAGCTCTGGCAGTCACGCCCCGCATCGTGGTCTCAGGCAGCGGAGGGTCCGAAGCCATCGTGATGGCTACACCCAACATCCGATTCCACTCCTCGGCGGACTGCGGGGCATGGCATCCGGAGCACATCCACATCCGGACCAAGCACATGCGCCGGGAGATGGCGGATGCCCGGGTTCATATCGAAGTGGCGAGAGCCGGCGCGGAGAGGGCCAGGGAGAGAGCCGAGGTAGTCCGCATGCGGATTCGGGAGGCTCAGGAGGTGTCAGCTGAGGCCCGGGAGAGCTTCGAGCGGGTGCGATCGGAGATGGAGGCTGCAAGAGCGACCATCGAGGCCGCCGAGCTCGAAGCCTTGGCCGAGCGCCTCAAAGAGGCTCAGGTCCAGGTGGAGGTCGTGAAGAAGGGGAGTGGGGGGCAGATGGACTGAAGGTCGGTCCTCAAGGAAAACCAAGCTCCGAGCGGACTCCTCCGCTCGGGGCTGTTTATTCGCCTACCTCCCCGATCAGCCCCCGACTCGCAGGAACTCGGTCATATCCGCCACATTCACGTACCCCGAGGTTCGTCGCAGTTCTTCCCCCTCTGCGTCCAGGAGAATCAGGGTCGGGAAGCCGCTGACGCCGAACCGCTCTTTCAGGTCCAGCCGTTCGTCACCGTCCACCTTCACCGACACTACCGAGGCCGCGGCGTCCACGACCTGATCGGCGGTGTAGACCCATTCGTCCATGATCTTGCACGGCCCGCACCATGAGGTCTCGAAGTCGATGAACAGCGGCTTCCCCTCAGTTTGAGCCAACCGTTCCGCCTCCGCGAAGTCATGGTGGAACGCTAGGGTACGTCCCGAGCGGGGAGCTTCCCGGTCCACCTTCAAATCATCGTTCATCTCCTCTTCTTCGGACCGGGTGATGCCCGGGTCGAAGGGGGATAGGATCACGCGGCGCCCAGAAGGGTCCACCTCAGAGACCCTGTAGGCCCTGTCGAAAAGCCAGGCGTGCTCCTGAATGGGCCGGGAGTAGCCGGCCTTCAGGACGTCTCCCGCAGAGTCCACGCTGGCCAGGGCCCAGGAATCCTCCGTTCCGAAGACCCCGTCCATGACGTTCTCGGTCAGGAGGACGACGGCCTCCACGCTATCCAGGACCGCTCTCCCCTCCATGAAGCCGTGGCGGGAAAACCGGAGGACCGGCTCTTCCTCCGGGACCCGGGGATCTTCCACGTACCAGAAGCCCAGGGGGTAGGAGTTCCGAGCCTCCTCCCCCGCGACGGGATCGACCACCGGGATGTCCACGACGGCATCGAAACTGGACCAGAACCGGTGGTTCCTTTCCGTCGGCGTGGTTTCCAGGGACTCTCCTGCGCCGAATTCCCCATCCCGGTCGAAATCGATCAGGAGCAGGTCGAAGTACATGGCGTCAGGACTCTTCATCAGCTTCAGGCCGATGGGTGGCGTACCCTCCGGTCCGAGGGGCAGCTCGGTCCTCAGCCCGTCGTCCACCTCTTCCAGTGGAAGCTGTTTCCCGTAAGGAGACCACATGATCGAACGGTCCGAGCCCCGTTCGGGAACCTGGGCTTCCAGGGAGACCTGGACGGATCCTTCCGGCAGGGAGACAGGACCGGGAGCATGCTCCTCGCTGCCGGAACAGGCAAGGGAGAGGGATAGGGCAGCCAGCAATGGGAGGTGGGTTCGGTGCATCGTGAGGCTTTTCCCTGGGGTGAACGGAGTGGCGACGGGAACCTATCCACCTTGGGAAGCTCCCCACAACCAGGCTCCCGTGAGGGGCTGAATCCCGGCTTTCCCTTGCCTGGCCAGGACCTACCGACCTAGGCTGTCCTACCCACTGCCGACGAACCCCGGAGGGTCCCATGAAACCGCGTCTCAGTTCTCACCACCCGGCCGCTGTGCAGAGCTTCCTTTTCCGTCTTTCGTTCCTCTTCCTTGCCCTTGGCCTCCTCCTACCGGGGTGGGTCCAGGCGCAGGACATTCCTTCGCCGGAGGAGTTCTTCGGATTCCAGATGGGGGCGGATCGAAAGCTGGCCCACTGGGACCGCCTGGTCGAGTACTACGATCTGATCAATGAACGGAGCGACCGGGTCCAGGTTCGACACATGGGTCCGAGCACGCTCGGGAACCCTTTCCTCTCGGTGTTTATCTCCTCCCCGGAGAACCTGGCGAACCTGGAGGAACTGAAGCGCCTCAACGCGACCCTCCAGGATCCCAGGGGCCACACCGAGGCTGAGATAGAGAACGCCGTGGAGAACGGGAGGGTGGTCTTTGTCCAGAGTTATGGGCTTCATGCGTCGGAGGTGGCGGCCAGCCAGGGCGTCGCCGAGATCATCTGGGAAATGGCCACCCGGACCGACGACGAGATGCTGGAGATCCTGGACAATACCATCTCCATCATGATCCCGTGCTTCAATCCCGACGGGGAGATCATGATCGTCGAGTGGTACGATGAATGGGTGGGGACCGAATACGAGGGGGCCAGCCTCCCCTTTCTGTACCACCACTACATCGGCCACGACAACAACCGTGACGCATTCATGACCAATACGGTGGAATCGGAGTACGGGGCCGAAATCATGTTCAGGGAGTGGGTGCCACAAGGGTACATCGACCACCACCAGATGGGATCTTACACGGCCCGCATGGCTATCCCGCCCTACGCGGAGCCCATTCGGCCCGAGGCGGACCCCCTGGTCTGGCGCGAGATGGATTGGTATGGGGCCTATATGGGGTACAAGATGGACGAGGCGGAGCTGGCCGGTGCTCTGGGTGGGGCCATCTACTCAGGGTGGGGCCACTTCGGGTTCCATTGGATCACCCCCTTCCACAATATTGCCGGGATGCTCACCGAGGGCGCCAGCGCCCGCCTGGCGACCCCCATCTACATCCATCCTGACCAGCTCACAGGATCCCGGGGGTTCCCGGCGTATGAGGAGCAGACCACGTTCCCGAATCCCTGGCCCGGCGGCTGGTGGCGCGTCAGGGACATCGTGGAGATGCAGAAGGTGGCCACCTATGCCCCCCTGGAGATGGCGGCGAAGAACCGAACGATGGTGCTTCGAAACGCCTACAACAAAGCCCATCGGCAAACCCAGCGAGGAATGGAAGGGGAAACCAGGGCGTTTGTCATTCCTGCCGACCAGCACGATCCACTCACGATGTACAAACTGGTGAACAAGCTTCTCGGGCAGGGCGTCACTGTGGAACAGGCGCCGGCCCAGTTCATCCATGAGGGTCGGGTGTACGGGGCCGGGAGTTACGTTGTCTCCTTGGCCCAGCCCAAGCGGGGGCTCATCCGGTGGGTCCTGGGTCGGACCTACTACCCCGACAACACCTTCACCCGGAACCGGGACGACACGCCGATGCGTCCCTATGATCTGTCCAGCGACAACTTCGCGGAGTTCATGGGGATCAGGGTGGATGCGGTGGAGACACCGGTGGAGGCGGATCTTGCGGTTGTCTCGGACCTGATGGACCCCGAAGGAACCACCTCCCGGGGGGGCAACGGATACCTCCTGGACGGAAGGGTGAACGACTCCTTCCACGCCATGAATCTCCTTTTCGACGCAGGGGCATCGTTGCTCCGTGTGGATCGGGACGGGGCCGGTGTGAAGGCTGGTGATTTCGTGGTCGAGGACGGTGTTTCCGAGGCCGAGGTATCCCGGATCGCCAGGGAAACGGGGGTCGACTTCCTGGCCCTCAACGAGGACGTCTCCGCGCATAGCCACCCCCTGGAACGGCAACGAATCGGGATGTACCAGCGCTACTGGGGTGGGAACATGGATGAAGGGTGGACCCGGTTGATGCTGGAAGACTTCGCGTTCGAGTACACCAGCCTCATGGATGAGGACATCCTGGAGGGAGATCTCCACGGCACCTACGACGTCATCATTCTTCCCGCCGACAGCAAGATGATGATGAAGGGAATCTCCAGTGGTACGGATCTCGGACCCTACGCCCGGTTCTTCGATCCAAGCTCTGTCCCGCCGGATTACCGATCTGGCTTCGGGAACGAGGGCGTGGAGATCCTCGAGGCGTTTGTGAGGGAAGGAGGGACGCTGGTCACCTTCGCCGAAGCCGGGGACCTGGCGATCGACGAGTTCCGCCTTCCGGTGCGGAACAGTGTGGCCGGGATGTGGGGGAACGAGTTTTGGGCGCCCGGATCCACGCTGAGGGTGAAGGTCGATTCGTCGAATCCGTTTGCCTACGGGATGCCTGAGGACGCCCTGGCCCTATTCCTGGCTCAGGGGCAGGTATACGAGACGGTGCCTGGGCCGGCGAGCGCAGGTGTGGAGCGGATCGTCACCTATGTGGATCGGGACGTCCTCCAGAGCGGCTGGCTCTTGGGCGAGGACGCCATTGCGAACAAAGCGGCTGTCGTTTCGGTGGAACACGGGGACGGGACCGTCTACCTCATTGGGTTCCGGGCCCAGCACAGGCACCAGACGCACGGGACGTACAAGCTGGTGTTCAACGCGTTGGTGAACGGACCGTAGGGTCCTGAAGCGCCACTCCGCCGAGGGATCGAGGGCGCCGCTCCGGCGGCGCCCTCACTCGTTCCCTGGCCGCGCTCCCTTAGCACCTCCCGATGGAGGTCACCACCGCTCCCCGCCTTCAGGTCGACCTGGATCTTTCCACCGCCGGGAAGGGTTTGGGACTCGAAGCCCGTCGGGTTGACCCCCATGGGCAAATGCGTGTAGTTGTTTCGGTGGGGTAGGATCGTCTTGTGAATCGGCCCCACCAGGCTCACCACCTTTTGCAGGGAAGAGGACGTGGCTTTCCATTCGGGAAGGTTCGGTAGAGACATGCGCCTGTGCTCCTCGGTCATTTCTGGTTCCTACCAACCCAGCGCCGTCGGAACCGTCGTCGACCTTGAGTTGGTGGAGGGGCTCACCCAGCGACCTCTCCAAATCCCCAGCAAATACTTCTACGACGATCGAGGTTCGGCCCTGTTCGAGATGATTTGCGATCTTCCAGAATACTATCTGACACGCACGGGAGACGCTCTCCTGGACCACCATTCAGAGGAGATCGCCCGATTGACCCGGGCCAGACAGCTTGTGGAGTTGGGGGCCGGGAGCGCACGAACAACCAGACATCTCATCGGTCCACTTCTAGCCCGGAACGGAGGGCTGCACTACACCCCCCTGGACATCAGCCGGTATGCTCTGGACCAGGCCGAGGCATCCCTCGGGGAGGAGTTCCCGGAGCTGCATATCACGGGGATCGAATGCGACTACACGTCCGGTCTAGAGCCCCTGAACCCGGATCCAGGATGCCTTACGGTCTTCCTGGGCAGCACCATCGGGAACTTCCCTCACCCTTCTGGCGTGGCTTTGTTGAGGCGGCTTCGGGACCGGCTTGCCCCCGGGGACTGGTTCCTGATGGGCGTGGACCTGGTGAAACCGACTCCCGTGCTCGAAGCGGCCTACAACGACCAGGCTGGTGTCACGGCGGAATTCAACAAAAACATCCTGAATGCCGTGAACCGGGAAGCCGGCGGAGACTTCGACCCGGCCGGGTTCGAGCATCTAGCCTTCTTCAATGAGCCGGAGAGCCAGATCGAGATGTACCTGGTCGCGCGGGCTTCAACTAGGGTCCGGCTGGCGGACCTGGACACGGAGCTGCATCTCGAGACCGGGGAGAGAATCCGCACCGAGATTTCTCGGAAGTTCACCCCTGGGTCGACGAGACGGCTACTGGCCGAAGCCGGCTTCGACCTTCGCCACTGGTTCGAGTCGGAAGACCGCTATTTCGCCCTGGCCCTGGCCAGGGTGCCGGGGGACTGAGCGGTTCGTCACCGGGGGAAACTGATTCGCAACGCGGGGTGGGGATGAACGAGACGTCTGCAGAAGTGAACGGGAAGCGGGCCATCTGCGGGATTTGCCCGGCTGGCTGTTGGGTGAGGGTGGGGGTGGACAACGGGAAGCTGATCTCCATCGAGGCCGATGAGGGACATCCGCTGGGAATGATCTGCCGCCGGGGTGAGCATGCGCCTGCGATCGTCCACTCCCCGGACCGTCTCACACATCCCCTCCGAAGGATCGGTCCCAAGGGCAGCTTCGAGTTCGAACGTGTGACGTGGGAGGAGGCCTACGACGGCATCGTGACCCAGATGCGCCGGATCGAATCAGCCCACGGGCCCGAGGCCATGGCCATCTACACCGGCCGGGGCGCATTCGAGCTTTCCCTCTGCGACATC
>JBDHCH010000188.1:0-7744 GCA_039592115.1 Gemmatimonadota bacterium
TCAACGCCGCCGATCCCGTAAAGATGGAGGATTCCCTGGAGGAGATGGAAGCCCTCATGGCCGAGGGGGACGAGATCGGTGTGCTCATGCACTCCCTGGCTTTTGGTACCCTCCGTCCCTACGTAGGTGACGGGGCCGTTTCTTCGAGCCAGATGGACATGACCCTGAGGGTCATGGCCCACTCCCTGGTAGACTGGACCCAGGCCACTATCAAACGAAGCCTCATGGGACAGGGCGGACGGGTCTTCGCCATGACCTCCTCCGGCTCGAATCGGATCATCCCGAGTTACGGGCCCGTGTCGGCGGCCAAGTCTGCTCTGGAGTCTCACTGCCGGCAACTCGCCTACGAATTGGCTCCCATGGGGATCACGGTAAATGCCCTTCGCGGAGGCGTGACGGACACTCCCGCCCTCAGGAAGATCCCTGGGAACAGCCTCCTCATCGACGGCGCTAGCCAGCGTAATCCATCGGGTCGGCTCACGACCCCGGAAGACGTTGCGGATGCGGTTCTGGCCCTCTGCACTGATTTCAGTCACTGGATCACCGGGAACGTCATCAACGTGGACGGAGGAGAGGAAATCGTCGGGTAGTTGTGGAGACTTCAGCGACTCGACCCGAGTGCCTCCCCGACCAACCCCACCAACTCCGGCACCACCCAAGCCAGCTGCTCCCGGGTGATCACCAGGGGCGGTGTGAGCTCTACCACATTCCCGTGGGCTCCAGCGGGGAGGACCAGAATCCCATGCTCTAGAGCTTTCTCGGCCAACCCCGCGGCGAACCCGTCCAGGGGGGTCAGCGTCTTCGGATCCGCAATCTCCACTCCCACGAAGAGCCCCCGCCCCCTCACTTCCGCGATCTCGGGGATACTTCCTAGTCCGCTCCGCAGACCCTGCAGGAGAACGGCACCCAACTCCGCCGACCGCGTCACCAACCCCCGATCCTCCACCTCTCGCAAGAGAGCAAGGCCGGACGCACAGGCCAGAGGGTTCCCAAGAAACGTGCTGGTGTGAAGGGCCTCTCCCTCCGAGGGTGGCCATGCATCCATGACCTCCGGGGGGCCGAGGCAGGCACTCAACGGCAGGCCTCCCCCCAATCCCTTCCCCACACAGAGGAGATCCGGGAGCACACCTTCATGGGCACAGGCGAACAACTCCCCCGTTCGGCCCAGGCCCGTGAAGATCTCGTCGAAGATAAGAACGGCACCGGCTTCTCTGGCGGAACGAGCCAACTCCTCCAGAAACCCGGGCGGCGGAACGCGGACTCCACCGCGTCCCTGAATCGGCTCCAAGATGACAGCCCCGACGGCCTCCCCTCCGGCGCCTTGCTTCAGCACCTCGGCGACGACCTTCAAACACTTCTCTCCCGCCTCTTCGCCCATGCGGAGGGGATCGGGGAAGGGGGCGAAGTGGACCCCGGGATAAAGGCGCTCCCGGAACGGACCTCTGAAGTCTGCCCGGTGGGTGGCGGCCAACGATCCCAGGGTCAGTCCGTGGTAGGCCCCCTCGAAGGCCAGGATGCCCGGTTTTCCCGTCGCGAGAAGGGCCGTCTTCAGGGCCGCCTCAACCGCCTCGGACCCGGAAGACCCCAGAATCGCCCGACTATTCGGCCAGGGCGCCAGGCTGGTGAGGGCCTCCAGAAACTCGACTTTCCTCTCAGGGGGATGAACGTCTCCCATCCCATGAACCAGAAGGGAGGCCTGGTCCCGTAGCTCCCGCCCCACAGCCGGGTTCGTGTGTCCGGCCAGCGCCACGCCAAAAGCCCCGGTGAGGTCCAGGTAGACGTTCCCGTCCACGTCCCGAACGTTCGCCCCGGCCGCGGATTCCCAGAAGACCGGGAACTCCGGCTTCAGGTGGGTCACGTTCCGGGATTCCACCCGGCGGAGACGCCGGGCGAGGGACTGCGACCGAGGGCCAGGGGGCCGGGTCACCAGGTTTGGAAGGACCTGGCCGAACGAGGCGGACCCCTCGGAACTCCCTCCCGTTGAAATGCTCATGGTCCTCTCCTGGTCCACGGTCCCAGATCGCTCCTGGCCGTTCGCTCTCCCCATACGGCTCTGCATCCCGCAGTCCTGGGCAAGAGTTACCGGGTATGCGAACGGCCAAGCCACCCCTGAAGGTCCGGCCCTGCCACCGTGCGGGCAAGGCAACCAACAGGTCCCTGCCAGCCCTCGGGAAGAGGAGGAGGTCCAGCCTTGGTGACTACCAGAGCCTTCACCAGGCCACCGGAGCCCCTGTTGGCGCTTCTCCTCCCCGACCCTGCTGGCCGCTCCCTCGGGGAAACCGTAGCTTCCCTCCGAAACGCCTTGGAGGAACTGGAAACACTCTCGGGCGGGCCCTTCCGGGGGTCCACCCAATTCGATCTCGCTGTCAGGGGGACCGCCCATGTGGGACAAGACGTCCAAGAAGAGCATCGGTGACCGAAAGCTGGCTCCCGAGAGCCTCATGATGAGCTATGGGTATCAGCCCGCATGGTCCGAGGGAGCGGTGAAAGCACCCATCTTCGCCACCGCCACCTTCACTTTCGAAAGCGCGGAGGCCGGAAAGGACTTCTTCCACAAAGCCTACGGTCTCAAGGAGACGGAGGCCGGAGAGGAGATCGGCCTCATCTACTCTCGCCTGAACAATCCCGGACTACAGATCCTCGAGGACCGCCTCACCCTCTGGGACGGGGCGGAGGACGCAGCCGTATTCAGCAGTGGAATGGCCGCGATCTCCACTGCGGCCCTTACTTTCCTGAGGCCTGGGGACGTGGTGGTATTCAGTGAACCCAGCTATGGAGGAACCGAGTACTTGTTCCACGAGGTCCTTCCCCACTACGGAATCGAAGTTGTGTGCTTCCGTTGCATCGGCGGTGCGGAAGGAATACGTGAGGCCCTGGAGGAGGGGGACCGAAAGGAACGCCTCCGCATGATCATGATCGAAACGCCCTCCAACCCCACAAATGACCTTGTTGACATCGAGGATTGCGCTCGCCTTGCGCAGGAGTTCTCCACAGAGGACCGGAAGGTGATCCTGGCGGTGGACAACACCTTTCTGGGCCCGGTATTTCAGCAGCCTCTCCAGCACGGCGCGGACCTGGTCATCTACTCCCTCACCAAGTATGTGGGCGGTCATTCGGATCTCATCGCCGGCGCTGTGCTGGGCTCCAAGGACCTGATGGACCAGGTGCGGACGACCCGCACCTTCCTCGGGAATATTGCAGGCCCCTTCACCGGCTTCCTCCTGCAACGGAGCCTCGAGACCCTGAAGGTTCGGATGCAGACCGAGATGGAGAACGCCAAGGTCCTGGCCGACTTTCTGGCGGATCACCCGAAAGTCTCCCAGGTGAACTACCTGGGTCATCTGCAGGCGGGTGATCCTGAATATGAGGTCTTCAAGCGCCAATGCTCGGGCGCCGGATCCATGATCGCCTTCGAGGTCAGAGGAGGAGAACCCGAGGCCTTCCGATTCCTGAACGCCCTTCAGCTCATCAAGCTGGCTGTGAGCCTCGGCGGCACGGAATCCCTCGCGGAACACCCCGGAGCGATGACCCACTCGGACATCCCCGTCGAGGACCAGATCAAGATCGGGATCACTCCAGCCATGTGTCGGATTTCCGTGGGCCTGGAAGACCCGAACGATCTCATCGCCGACGTGAAGCAGGCTCTGGAGAAGGTATAGCGCAGAGGCAAACCTTCCCTACGCGAGGACCCAAACGGCGAGGATGAAGTAGGCCCCCAGAAGGATCACGCCTCCCAACCGCCTGATCTGGAACCGCCCCTGGCGGCGGAACGCGAGGGGCAGGATCAAGACCAGGCAGGAAAGGATCACTACTGCGGGATACTCCACTCTCAGGGCCCCCGGAGCCACGCGAATGGGTTCCACGGTCCCCGCCACCCCCAACACACCGGCGATGTTGAAGATGTTGGACCCGATCACGTTCCCCACGGCGATATCGGTCTGCTTTCGGACGGCGGCCATGAGCGAAGTGGCCAGCTCCGGGAGAGACGTGCCTACCGCCACCACCGTGATCCCGATGGCCATATCGCTGATTCCCAGCTCATTGGCCAGGAAGGTAGCCGATTCCACAATCGCCTTCCCCCCGAGGACCAGGCCGAAGACACCCGCAATCAGCAGACCTACGTCGAGGAGGAAACCCCTGAAGGCGGTCTTCCTGGACGCTTCTGTCAGGCCGGAAAACTGGGTGATGAGTCCGGGTGGGGCCTTCTTCCCCTGGTGGAAGACATAGGCCAGGTAGGTCCCCAGGATAAAACAGAGGAAGACTCCGTCCACCCGGTCCACGCTGAGGTCCATGAGGAGGGGAAGGAGGAGGAGGGTCAGGAGGATCATGATGGGGATCTCCCGCCGCACCACTCTTTCCAGAACCATCACCGGCCGAACCAGAGCCGTCGCACCCAGGATCAGTCCAATGTTGGCCAGGTTCGACCCGAGGATGTTCCCCACCGCCAGGTCCCCACTTCCCTCCAGGGTCGCCAGTACGGCCACCACCAGCTCAGGAGCAGAGGTGCCCAGTGACACCACTGTCAGGCCGATGACGATGGGGCTGAGCCCCAGGCTCCCCTCCAGGCGGGCCGCACCCCGGACCATCCAATCGGCTCCGAAGTAGAGAGCTGCAAACCCCCCGAGAAGGAGGAGGATCTCGAGAGTCAGCACGGCGACCCCACCAGCACCTCGAAGATCCTCCTCGAACCGCCCCTCACCCGGAAACCTCCACCCCGGCCTCTGACAAAACGGTGAGGAACTCCTCTTCTGTGAGGATCTGCACCCCCAGTCCTCGTGCTTTCTCCAGCTTCGACCCCGCTTCGGTCCCTGCCACCACGAAGTCCGTTTCCGCGCTCACGGAGGACACGGCACGGGCCCCAGCCCCCTCCACCAGGGCCTTCGCCTCGGCGCGGGAGAGAGACTCCAACCCCCCTGTGAACACGAACTTCTTGCCGCCCATAGGAGTGGCGCCGGGGGCTTCAGGGGGAATCAGATCCATCCCCGCCGCCAGGACCGCGTCGATGGCCTGAGCGTTTCTCTCGTCCCCCAGGAAATCCACGATGATCTCGGACATCTTGTCTCCGATCCCGTTTACCGCCTCCAACTCTTCCCGGCTAGCGGACCGGATCTTCTCCAGGCTCCGGAAATTCAGGGCAAGATCACGAGCTACGGCCTGACCCACCTCCGGAATTCCCAGTCCGAAAAGGAAGCGTCGCAGCTCCACCCGCTTCCGAAGGGTAATGGCTTCCACCAGTTTCGCAGCAGATTTCTCAGCGAACCCGGGCAACCCCTCCAACGCCTCAGTCTCCAGATCGAAAAGGTTGGCCAACTCCCGGACCATACCCCTCTCCACCAGCAGTGCCGCCGTCTCCTCACCCAGCCCCTCGATGTCCAAGGCAGCTCGGGATCCGAAATGTACGATCCGCCCCGTCAGCTGAGCTGGGCACCCGAAACGGTTTGGGCAAAGGGTGAACGGACCTTTTTGAATGACCTCGGTCCCACAGGCCGGACACTCGTCAGGCATGGAGAACGAAGCCTCGCGATCCTGTCGGTCTTCCTCAACTCGCTCCACCACCTGGGGGATAACGTCCCCTGCGCGTTGCACCCGAACCAGATCCCCCTTCCGCACGTCCTTCCTCTCCAGCTCCTCCCGGTTGTGGAGGGAGGCTCGGGATACGGTTACGCCGCCCACCTCGACGGGGAGAAGAAGGGCCACCGGAGTGATGACTCCGGTACGCCCCACCGACACGGCGATTCGTTCGATGCGGGTGACTTCCTTCCTGGGCTCGAACTTGAGAGCCAAGGCCCACCTCGGGTGCTTGGAAGTGACACCCATTCCCTCCCGGGCAGCCAGATCGTTCAGCTTGATGACGATGCCATCGATCTCGTAGTTCAGTTCATCCCGATCGGCGTGGTATCCTGCGTGGTAATCCAGAATCTCCTCCACCCCTCTCATGACCTCCACACGCTCAGGGGTTTTCAGACCCCATTCCTTCAGGGCCTGGACCACCGCCCGGTCCTCGGAAAACTCCACACCCTCCACTGCCAGGATGTCATATGCGAGGAGGTCCAACGGTCGCCTGGCGGTGATTCGGGGATCCAGCTGCCGGAGTGCGCCTGCGGCCGCGTTTCGGGGATTGGCGAACGGATCGTTCCCTTCCTCCATCAGCTTCTGGTTGAGGGACTCGAAGGAGGAGAGGTACATCAGAACTTCACCCCGGACGGAGAGGAACGACGGGACGGGGCGATGCTCCTCTCGCAGCCGGAGGGGGACCGAAGGAATGGTCCTGACATTCTCCGTCACACCCTCCCCCTCCTGGCCATTCCCCCTGGTGACGGCTCGGGTCAGAACGCCTCCCTCATAGATCAGCTCGAGGGACGCTCCATCCAGCTTGGGCTCCACCAGGTATTCGACATTCCCGGGGACCGCCTTCCGCACGCGCTCGTCGAACCGCCGGAGCTCCTCCTCGGTCCTCGCGGAATCCAGGGAGAGCATCGGGGCGGCATGGGCCAGTGTGGGGAGTCCGGAGAGAGGCTCGGTCCCGACCCGTTGGGTTGGGGAGTCAGGAGTAACCAGGCCCGGGTAAGCCGTTTCCAACGCCTGAAGCCTCCGATAGAGGTCGTCGTACGCCGCATCGGAGATCTCGGGCCTGGCCTCTATGTAGTAGAGGTGGTTGTGCCGGTTGATCGCGGAACGGAGGTTTTCGGCCTCCCGCTCCGCTGCTTCTTTGCCCAGGCTCTCCGGGGAGAGACCCAGATTCAGAGTCTCCTGGTCCAACCGCGTCTCCCCTGGGGTGAACAGTGGATGAAAACAAACAATGAATCGTAACCCCGTCAGATGTTCTTCGGGAGGGTTTTGATGATCGTACCCCTCCCGGGGTTTGAGGAGGCCGCTCGTGACAGGTAGATTGGCCTCCGCACTCGTCCCACACACCGGAGGAATCATGGTCCCCCGTCGCGTCCTCGCCGCCGTCTTCTTCACCCTCACCCTCGTCCTGGCTCCAGCCATTCAGGCCCAGATGGAGTCCACCACCCGCCGTGGCGCCGACGAGGGAGGAGGCCCGTACGATCGCCTCATCATCCGAGGGGCCACCATCGTCGATGGCACAGGTGCCCCCCCTCGGGGGCCCATCGACATCGTCATCGAAGGAAACCGCATCGTCGAGGTCCGCTCCGTGGGATTCCCCGGAGTGCCCATCAGCGACCGGCGGCGACCTCAGGGGGCGACCCGGGAGATCGATGCCAGCGGGATGTTCGTGCTCCCGGGATTCGTGGACACACACGTCCATACCGGAGGCGTCCCCAAGGCCCCCCAAGCCGAATACATCTACAAACTCTGGCTGGGCCACGGAGTAACCACCGTCCGAGGCGTGCCGTTCGGGGGTTTCGATTGGTCCCTGGGGGAAAAAGCCCTTTCCGAACGGAATGAAATCGTGGCACCCAGGATGTTCACCTACCACAGACCGGGAACCGGCTGGGAGGGAGGACCCGTAAACGATGCGGAGACCGCTCGGGAGTGGGTTCGCTGGCTGGCGGAGGTTGAGCGGGACGGCGCAAAGGTGGACGGAGTGAAGCTGGGCGCCCAGGACCCGGAGATTATGGCTGCGCTCATCGACGAGGCCCACCTGCATGGCTTGGGCACCGTGGCTCACCTGGACCAGATGGGCGTGGGCCGGATGACGGCCCTGGATGCGGCCCGCCTGGGGCTGGACATGATGACCCACTATTACGGTCTCATGGAGTCCATGCTCACCGACTTCTCC
>JBDHCH010000189.1:0-7702 GCA_039592115.1 Gemmatimonadota bacterium
GTTCGGGCACCGGTATCCACCTTCGCTTTGATGGAACCGACGCCCATTTCCGGCAAAGCCACCCATTCACGCCATCCGATCACCGGACGGGTAGAGGCGCGCTTCTCCATCCGACTCCGTTTCGACATCGGTGGCCTCATTGCTCGGGTAGATTGGGTGGCGGCACACGCATCGATTCCGATGAAGTCTCGTTCGTCCCGTACCAACCTGCAACTCCCGGAGGACCGCTCTCTACCGTTCTTTGCAGCCCGGCTCCGCCCGATTGCCCCGAGGTTTTCCCCCAGCTAGAATCGCCAGGGATTCATCGTCTCCTGGACCCTGGCCGGACCCCCGAGGGGAAGCTCCCATCCCCCAGTCGCTTGGATAGACTCACGACCAACCTCGCAAAGGTCTATCAGCCCATGAGTGTTCTCGCAGTCGCCCGCCAGGAAAAGATCGTCTCCTTCGTGGGGCGCCGCGCCAGCGAGCAACTCCAGTCGCGATCGATCTCGGCCACCAGAACGGTTTCCCGCAGCCCCCTGGAGTAGCACCGGAGAAACGGCGGGGAGGTGGGCATCGGTTCGGCCATGGCTCCCTTGCTGCCATATTTCATGACCCCCTCGGTGATCTGGATTGCATACCTGGGAAGCTGGCTACTCCTGGGGTTCGATCCCGGACCGGGGGGCACGCTGTTCTTGAACTGACCAACCCGTGGAGCGCTCAATGAAGTCGCGTCTTTTGCTTGGCATCGTATCTCTCCTTTCGGTGGTGGTTCTGGTCGCGCCCCAGAGCGCCGCGCAGGAGAGAACGGCCCAGGGATCTCAGTACATGGTGGCCGCCCCCACAGCAGAGGCCATGGAGGCCGGTAGGGAGGTCCTCGAGGCCGGCGGAACCGCCATCGACGCGGCTGCCGCTACAGCCTTCGCCCTCATGGTCACGGACCCCCTCATGTCCAGTGTAGGCGGAAGAGCGCAGATCCTGGTCCGCCTAGCTGATGGGACCTTCGTCGGGATCGACGGCGCAACTCAGGCGCCCCTCCGTGTGGACCAACCGGCGAGGATCGGCCACGGGTACGGCACCGTTCCCATCCCAGGAGGCCCGGCTGCTGTCGAGCAGATGCTGAAGGAGTATGGAACCCTGACGCTGGAAGCGGTTCTGCAACCTGCCATCCGGCTTGCGGAGGAAGGGTTCGTGGTACAGCCCGACCTGGAAGCGGCCCTGCAGGCCCAGCAGGATCGGTTTCCACAATACCTGGGCACCATCCCGGACTTCTACCAGGCCGACGAATCTCCTTACTCGGCGGGGGAAGTCCTCCGCCAACCTACCCTGGCCCGAACCCTTCGGGTGATGGCGCGAGAAGGGGCTGATGCACTATACAGGGGCCCCCTGGCCGATGCCTTCGTGGCCGACATGGACCGGAACGGCGGGCTGGTGCGCCACGACGATCTGGCACAGTACCGGCCTCGTGTGGGAGAGGTCGTGAGAGGCGAATACCGGGGGCATGATATCGTGGCCCGAGGGGGGAACTGCGACGGTGCTTCCGTGATCGAGATGCTTCATATCCTGGAGCACTTCGACCTGGCGGGATACGAGCTCACGGATCCCGAGTACATCCATATCGTCGCACAGGCCCTTTGGGTGGGTCGATCCGACGAGTACGTCCCGGATTGGATGCAGGTTTCCAAGCATCACGCCGCGAGACGGCTTCGGGAGATCGATCTGACCAGGGCCCTTCCCATCCCGGTCCGGGGCGGGGGTCCCGATGGAGACACGAACCATCTCTCTGTGGTGGACGCCGCCGGTAACGCAGTCGCCATGACGCAGTCCATCGGTCCCGGCTTCGGATCGAGGGTGGCCAACCCCGAGCTCGGGTTCTTCTACGCATACAGCTATGACATGAACGACGAGCCCGTCCCCTTCCAGCGGGAAAAGACGAGCCAGTCGCCCACCATGCTCCTGAACGATGGGGCCCCCTTCCTGGTGCTTGGCTCGGCCGGGAGTGGCCGGATCCCGGGGTCCATCGTTCGAACAGTGGTGAATGTCATCGACCACGAAATGTCCCTGGAGGATGCGGTCGCTGCACGCCGTTGGTTTATCGCCGACAACGAGCTTCGAATCGAAGCCACCGGCCTCCCGTCCCATACCCAAGAGGCCCTGGAAGCCCTGGGGTATGCCTTAAGCCTCTACGACGGGATGGATGGTTACTTCGCCAGGGTTCATGCCGTGCTCCTTGATCCCTACTCTGGGGTACTATGGGGAGCCAGCGACCCACGGGACTTCGGCGCGGCAGGAGGGCGGTGAGTTGAACAAACGCGGGTACCTGGGCAAACGACTCCAGGGGTTACAGCGGCGGTGGCAGTCCATCGCAGGCTCGGAGTACGACGAGGAGTCCGCCACCCTCAGGCCGGACCTGCCTCCCACCGATCTGCCACGTCTCCAGGAGAGAATGCAGCAGTGTCTGGACGCTCGCGGCGGAGAGGTTCTGGCACGCTCCAGGGCCGCGGCCCTGGGGAGAGCCTACCTGGCTCTAAACGAGGAAGGGAAGGCCGGGTTCCTGCGAATGCTGGCCGAGGGGTTCGACATCGACCAGGACGGGGTGGAAACCGCTCTGGCGGAAATGAGGAGGGCGCCGACGGCGGAAGAGAAGAGGATCGCGCGGCTCTCATTCCTGTCAGCAGCGGAGAGCCCCCGAACCCGGATCCTCAGGAGGTTCAACGCCCTTCCCCAGGGCGTAAAATTCCTCGTGGACCTCCGGGCCGATCTCCTACCGCTTTCGAAAGATGACCCCGCCCTGGCCTCCCTGGACGATGACCTCAAGGCTCTCCTGGGCGCCTGGTTCGACGTGGATTTCCTCCAACTAAGACGCATTTCCTGGAATACCGCATCAGGCGCCCTCCTGGAAAAGTTCATGGCCTATGAGGCCGTGCATCCAGTGGAAAGCTGGGAAGATCTGAAGGACCGGCTGGATCATGACCGTCGGTACTTCGCCTTCTTTCACCCCAGGATGCCCGATGAGCCGTTGATCTTCGTGGAGGTGGCGCTGGTGCGGGGTATGGCGGGGAACATCCAGGTCCTGCTGGATCCCTCGGCCCCCGCTGGGGATCCTCAGAATGCAGACACCGCTGTCTTTTACTCCATCTCGAATGCTCAGGTCGGGCTTGCAGGGATTTCGTTCGGTGGGTTCTTGATCAAGAGGGTCGTCGACGAGCTGGCCGCTGAGCTACCCCATCTGAAAAGTTTCGTCACGCTCTCTCCCATCCCGGGGTTCCGTGGCTGGTTGGAGAGAGCTATCGCCCAGCCCGCGGGCGTCTTCCTTCCGGCTGAGATCAAGCACTTTCAGCCATGGGCGGAGGGAGATCCGAGGGATTGGATTGCGGAAGTCCTTCGGGAGGCCACCTGGCAAACTGACGAGGAGCTGGAAAAGGTCTTGGGGCCCGCACTCCTGCGGATCGCGGCTCGCTTTCTGACGCAGGAAAAGAGGGCCAGGGGAGGAGCTCTGGATCCGGTGGCTCACTTCCACCTGAGCAACGGTGCCAAGATCGAGCGGTTGAACTGGGCCGCGGACCTATCTCCCCGGGGCCTCGCTCAGTCCGAAGGCATCATGGTGAACTACCGGTACGACTCCAGGAAGATCGAAGGGAACCACGAAGCATATAAGGGCCGCGGGAAAATCTCGACGGCCTCGGCAGTCAGGAGCCTGCTGAAGGGCTGAACGGGTGTCGGAGCATTGGGCCGACAACGACCCGCGCTTCGCCGGTTACCCGGGGATTCCTACGACCCCTTCCCGGGCAAATGCGTCAACCTCGACCGGGTCATATTCCAGGAGGTCCACAAGAACCTCCCGCGTGTGGCTCCCCAAAGCCGGTGATGGGTTCACCGGGATCTGAGGGGCGCCGGACAGGTGGGGAACACTCCGAGCGAACGTATAGGAGCCCACCTCGGGATCGTGGATATCCGCCAACATTCCCCGAACGCGGAAGTGGTCGTCCGAGAACACGTCCTCGGCCGTATACACCGGACCTGTGGGCATCCCCGCGGCGTTCAATGCGTCCACCACCTCGGCACGGGATTTGTCCGCCATCCAGTCCTCCAGGATGGGTTGGAGGAAGGCAGCGTTGGCGGCTCGGCTCGTGCCATCGGCACTCCGGGGGTCATCGATGAGGTCCGGACGGCCGACGGTGGTTGCCAGGCGTGTCCAGATCCCGTCGTCGGGAACATTCAGAGCCACGTATCCATCGGAGCACTTGAAGGCACCCCGGGGCCATAAGTGCTCCAACTTCCCGCGCTGCGGCGCCACTCCCGATACGGAGTAGAGGGCGACCATTCGCTCGTTGAGAGCCAGCATGTTGTCCAGTAGGGACACATCGACCATCTGACCCTCACCGGTCCGCTCCCGCATGAAGAGGGCCTGCATGACCCCGTAAGCCGCAACCATCCCCGAATATACGTCCGCCAACCCATATAGCGTGTACGTGGGCGGACGGTCCTCGAACCCGATGAGATCCATAACTCCGCTCATGGCCTCGGCCACGATGTCGAAGGCGGGTCTCCGAGAATATGCGCTTTCGAAGCCCGGCATGCGGCCGAATCCGGAGATCATGGTATAGATGATCCCGGGATTCACCTGCTTCAACCCCTCGTATCCAACCCCGATCTTTTCCATAGCGCCAGGCCGCAGGTTTTCCACCACCACATCCGAGACCGCGGCCAACCGTCGAAGGACTTCCCGGCCGGCCTCGGACTGGACGTTCAGGGCCAGGCTCTTCTTGTTCCTGTTGTAGGCCATGTAACCGCAGGCCTTCTTCTCCTCCCCCTCCCCCGCGAAGGGCGGAATGCCTCTCCGCGGGTCCCCCTTTCCCGGACGCTCGATCTTGATAACCTCGGCCCCGGCGTCCGCCAGGAGCATTGTGCAATAGGGTCCCGCCATATATTGCTCGAGCCCGATGACTCGAACGCCGGACAGGGGACGGTTGGTCTGATCAGTCACGTGTATTCTCCAGCTCCGGCGACCCCCTTGGGCCCCTCAATGGGGATCACTGCGGTCGCCATGGTCGCCACCCACCTTACTCGTCCAGCCACTCCACGATCGTGGAAACCCCCATCCCCACCCCCACACATAACGTGGCCAGGCCATAGTACGGCCGTTCTTCCTCCGGCGCCCTCCGTCCCATCTCGTGGAGGAGGGTCACGAGGATCCGAGCGCCAGAGCACCCCGTGGGGTGCCCAAGGGCGATGGCTCCCCCGTTCACATTCGTGATCTCGGGATCCAACCCCAGCTTTCGGATCACCCCCAGGGCTTGAGCCGCGAAGGCCTCGTTGAGCTCCACCAGCCGGATCTGGTCCAGCGACAGACCCAGGCGACCAAGTAACTTTTCGGTAGCTGGGACGGGACCGTACCCCATGACCCCCGGATCCACACCCGCGACTGCGGACCCGACCCATCTCGCCATGGGCTTCACCCCGAGCTCCTCGGCCTTCTGCCGGCTCATGAGAAGAAGGGCTGCGGCCCCATCGTTGATCCCGCTGGAATTCCCGGCCGTTACTGTGCCACCAGTCCGGAATGCCGGCCTCAGTCGAGCCATCTGGGCCATATCAGTGTCCAGGAGGAACCTGTCGCCGTCTCGCCGAAATCGGGGGTGCTCGTCCGCATCAATCACCACCGGGTCGCCCTTCCGACGCGGCACAGAGATGGGGACGACCTCTTCCGTGAACCGGCCCTTGTCCAGCGCATCCACTGCACGCCGATGGCTCGTCAGAGCGAACCGGTCCTGGTCCTCCCGGGTGATTCCCATCTCCTCCGCGATGTTCTCAGCGGTCTCACCGAGAGACACGATGGGATAGAGCGCATCGAGTTTGGGATTGTCGAAGCGCCACCCCACCGTCGTGTCCCACATGGTGGGGTGGCCCACGGGTTGGGGCCTCTCCGGCTTCGCCATGGCCCAGGGAGCCCGGCTCATGGACTCCACCCCACCGGCGACGGTGATGTCGCATTCGCCCACCAGGATAGACTTGGCCGCCTGATTGACAGCTTCCAGGGCGGAGGAACAGTTCCTGTTCACCGTCACGCCCGACACGGTCACCGGCCAACCCGCCAGGAGGACCGACATCCGCGCCACGTCCCGGTTGTCTTCACCCGCTTGGTTCCCACATCCCATGAAGACGTCATCGACCAGGGACGGATCGATGCCCGTTCGATCCTGAAGGCCCCTCAGGACCTCCGCCAGGAGATCGTCGGGGCGAACGCTGGAAAGACCCCCATTGTGCCTCCCAACGGGAGACCGGACCCCATCGACAATCACAGCCTCTATCATCGCTTCAACTCCCCAACGAAATCCTCGAGTCGTTCGATGACCACCTTAAGCCTCGGGTGATGATTCTGAATGAAGCGCTCCGGGTCCGGGCCCTCCCGGAAGGCAGCTACAAGTCCCTCGGCCTTCTCGTCGGTGGCCGCATCGATGAACGAAGAGGAGATCCTGAGGCAGAAGTCCCGGACCGAGTGGAAGGCCGAGCCGGGGATTGTGGCAATCTCGTACTTCTCCAGGAGGTAAAACGCCAACTCCTCGTCGTTGGTGATCCCGAGGGATGCCAGGCTCTCCCTCCACTCATCGAAGCAGGGAAAGATGTAGAAGGCTCCAGACGGCTCCACACACTGAACACCCAGGCGAGCCATGACGTCGTAGAGATGTCGGGTTCGAATGGCATGCATCCGGGAGCAGAGCTTGACGTACTCCTCGATGTCCGGGTCGCCGCTGTATGCCAGCAAAGCCGCATATTGGACCGGCGCCACCACACAGGACCAGACATTCGTGGCGATATTGGTAAGGGCCTTCGCCAGTGCCCGCCCACCTTTTGTGCCCGGAACGACAGCCACACCGAAACGCCACCCCCCCAGGGAGAGATCTTTGCTCAACCCTCCCGTCACGATGGTCCCTTCCTCGTAGTACTTCGCAAAGGAAACGAATGGGATGTCGGTGAACGCGGTTCGAGCATAGATCTCATCGCTGATGACCATGAGCTCCTGCTCATGACAGAACTCTCCAAGGATCTGGTTCTGCTCTGGGGACCTCATGGTTCCCGTGGGATTCCCCGGGTTGTTCAGGATCAGCACCTCCGGGTTCCCCATGTCATGGTGGGATTCCTGAAGGGCGGCCTGGAGAACGTCCGTCCCCACCAGATAGTGGTCCTCGGGGTGGGTGGGGACCCAGGTGATGGGCTTCCCCAGGAGGTGGACCTGGGGCGCATATGTGACCCAGGAGGGCCTGGGGATGATGATCTCCTCCCCCAGGCACTGGAGGGCAGCGAAGATGAGGGACTTGCTCCCTGGCCCTGTCACCACCTGATCCGGGGAGACGTCCAGATCGAATACCCGTCCGTAGTGTCCCGCGATGGCCTCCCTCAGCGCAGGAAGACCCGCCGCCGGTAGGTAGCTTCTCTCCTGGACGTTCTCATAGAGCGTCTCTGCGATCTTCGGGTGGACGGGGAAACGGCTTTCACCAAACCCCAGGTGAAACACGTTCTGCCCGGCCGCCCACATCTCCTTCACCCGGTCGTTGATAGACAGGGTGGCCGACACCTTTAGGCCCCGAACGCCGGCTCGGGAGAACCGGATGGGCCTGAAGCGCTCTACCACGGTCGTGGCTCCTGGAGGGATGTCGGAGAGGCCGCGGAATGCGGCCTCAACGGCGGAAGAATGCATTCAAAACCACGAAAGGAACAGGGGGTT
>JBDHCH010000190.1:0-7674 GCA_039592115.1 Gemmatimonadota bacterium
AGGCCGGTGTTGTGCTGGACGATGGTGGAACCTCGTTCACGGCCTTCCAGGACAACCCATTCCCGGGGAAGACCTACGACCACCTGGATCGGTTCTTCCGGCCGGGGAGGTTCCAGCGGGACTACATCGCGGTGGACGGGAAGTCCGGAAACACCAGTTACCGGGCGTCCTTCACCAACTCCGCCGAAACGGGCGTCCTGGAAGGGAACAGCGGGTTCACCCGTCGGAACCTCCGGGTGAACGTCGACCACGAGGTATGGTCGAATCTGGATCTGAGCCTGTCGACCTTCTACGCTCAGACCAAGCAGGAGGACATCGGCGGTAGCCCGTTCTTCGCCCTGACCTTCATGTCGCCGAACATCGACCTGACGCAGAAGGACGAGGACGGGTACTACCTCTTCAACGCCGATCCCCTCTCCCTGGAGGAGAATCCGCTCTATCCCATCCAGTTCATTCAGAACTGGGACCGGCGGACACGCTTCATGGGGAGCCTCTTCGTCCGGTTCCGCCCCACCGGCTGGTTCGAGCTGGAGGGGAACTACTCTCTGGACCGGCAGGATTACAACCAGACGAACCTCACCCCCAAGGGGTACAAGACCGTCGACAACCCAACGGGCGGCCTCGGATCCATCTGGAAGTGGAACGGAATCGAGAACGACATCAACGCCTCCGTGACGGCGTCCATCAACTACGCGTTCGGTGATCTCACCACCCGGACCAAGTTCCGCTACCTCATGGAGGATCAGCACTCCGAGGAGTTCGATGCTCAGGGGAACGACCTCACCGTGGCGGACATCCCGGTTCTGGATGTGGCGGCCGGGGGTAAGGACGTGGGATCCTACCTTTCCGACGTCATATCCGAGGGGTACTACGCCATCAGCTCCCTGGACTACCAGGGCAAGTACGTGGCGGACGCTCTGATCCGCCGTGACGGCTCCTCGCTCTTCGGCGCCGACGAGCGCTGGCAGACCTACTACCGGGGAAGCCTGGCCTGGCGGATGGCCCAGGAGGACTGGTGGCCGTTGGAGGTGCTTGACGAGTTCAAGCTCCGGTACTCCTACGGAACCGCCGGCGACCGTCCGGGCTTCGCAGCGCAGTACGAAACCTACTCCGTCTCGGCCGGGTCCATCTCTCCCGTCAACCTGGGGAACGTGAACCTGAAGCCCGCCTTCGCCAAGGAGCAGGAGATCGGGATCGACATGGTCTGGTTCAACCAGGTGGCGGCAGGGGTCACCTACGCCAACTCCGTGGTTGAAGACCAGTTCCTGAGGGTTCCCCTTCCGGGGTTCGCGGGATTCAGCACCCAGTGGCGGAATGCCGGAACGCTGGAGTCCAACACCTTCGAGGTCTACGTCGAGTCGGCACTCGTCGACACGCCCGAGGCCACCTGGAGCTCCCGGGTCAACTTCGACCGGACGCGCCAGGAGATCACGCAACTGGACGTGCCGCCGTATCGGTTCGGTTCCAACGACGCCTTCTACATGAGAGAGGGCGAAATCTATGGGACCTTCTACGGGAACAGGTTCGCCTCCAAGTGCAACGAGCTTCCCGAGGAGATGCAGGCCAAGTGCTCCACCGAGTTCCAGGTGAACGACGACGGATATCTGGTCTGGGTGGGTGCAGGTAACAGCTACACCGATGGCATCGCCAAAGGCCTCTGGGGTACCACGGGGGACGACGGCTACGGTTGGGGCATGCCCTTCAAGGCCTACATCCCGAATCCCGACGATTCCTCCGCGGACCCAGAGTTCCTGGAGATGGGGAACACCCTCCCCGAGTTCAATCTCTCCTGGTCCAACACCTTCCGCTGGAAGAACTTCCAGATCTACGGGCTCCTGGACTACGAGTACGGCGCAGAGATCTACAACGGCACCGCTCAGTGGGGCTACCGGGAAGCGAAGCACGGCGAGGTGGACCAGTTCGGCAAGGACGAGGGCATGAAGAAGCCTGTGGGCTACTACGCCACCCTCTACAACGTGAACGAGATCTCCTCCCACTTCGTCGAGGACGGGACATACCTGAAGCTTCGGGAGATGTCTCTCCGCTACACCTTCGACCAGGCCCAGTTGGGCCGGCTCATCGGGAACCGGTTCGGCCTGACCCAGGCCACCATCAACCTGGTGGGCCGGAATCTCCTCACCTTCACCGACTTCTCGGGATATGATCCGGAAGTGGGTGGGAACTGGGGTGGCTCCGATGCCGTGGGGCGTATCGACAGTTATCAGTATCCGAACTATCGGACCTTTTCCGCCAGCCTGGAGCTGGTCTTCTAGGCGGGAAGCCTCCTGAGTTCCGGGGGCCCGGGCTGGGCCCGGGTCCCTCGGAGAAGGCTTCCAACGAATTTAGAAGACTCACAAGGAGTCACGAATGAAGATTTTGAGAATCCTGGCCGTTACCGGGCTGGTGACTCTGGCGGGCACTGCGTGCGCCGACCTGGAGGTCGTCAACCTGAACGACCCGGACAGAGAACGGGCCCTGGCGACGCCTGGTGATGTGGAGTCTCTCATCACCGGTGCCTTCAGGAGCTATTGGTATGCCAACCAGGACTGGGCGCCGGGACCGGCACTCAGCACGGGCGCCGATGAGGCCTCCGCCTCCTGGGGGAACTTCTTTATGAAGGATTTCTCCTCCGAGCCCCGTGTGGCCATCCCCAACTCCCCCTCGTACGGGTACGCTTACGTCATCGAAGACCCGTGGTTCTCGGCCTACTCCGGCCTGGCCGCCGTCAGGGACGGGATCATCGCCATCGAGGGTGGACTCGTCATCGAGGACGAGGACGGGGCTGATGTCACCAACCGGGCTTTGACCTTCGGCAAGATGATCCAGGGCCTGTCGATGGGCTGGATTGCCCTCCTCTATGACCAGGGCTTCACCCTCGACGAAACCACGGACATCGAGACCGCCGTCATGGTTCCGTACAACGAGGTCATGGCGGCCGGCCTGGCGAAGCTGGACGAGGCCATCAGCTTGGCCGGCTCGACCTCATTCACCACCAACGACGCCTGGATGAGCGGGACGTTCACGAACACGGACCTGGCCAAGTTCATGCACTCCATGAAGGCCCGTTTCATGGCCCAGGTGCCCAGGACCGAAGCGGACCGGGGCGCCGTGAATTGGGGTTCGGTGATCAGCGAGATCAACCAGGGAATCACAGAGGACTTCACCGTCTACGGTGACGACATCATCTGGTGGGACATCCTCAAGACCTACAACGAGTTCTCCACCTGGGCCCGTGGTGACATCCGGACCCTCGGCCCTGCCGACCAGTCTGGCGGATACCAGGCGTGGATGGCCATGCCGGTGGAGCAGCGGAACGAGTTCCTCATCGACACCGATGACGCCCGGATCACGGGCGGAGACCCGGAGTCCGACGGCCTCTACTTCCGCTACTCGGGCCCCTCGGGCTTCCGCCCGAACCGGGGAACCTATCACTTTTCTTACTATTCTTCTTCGCGGTACATCCCGTACTGGAGTGACTGGCTCGGTGACATGGAGTTCGTCACAGTGGCGGAGATGGACCACCTGAAGGCCGAGGCGCTTTACCGGACCAACGGCAGCATGGACGAGATCCTGCAGCTGGTGAACAAGTACCGGGTGCCCAATAGTGGCCTCCCTGCGGTCACGGCTAATGGCGTTGTGGGTCAGGACCGGTGCGTGCCCAAGATGCCCAACGGCGCCTGCGCCGATCTCTGGGAGACGATGAAGTACGAGAAACGCATCGAGGTCTGGCACACCGCTGCCGGAATCGCCTTCTTCGACGACCGGGGGTGGGGTGACCTGGTGCAGCACACGGCCGTTCAGTTCCCCGTACCGGCCCAGGAGCTCCTGACGCTTCTGATGGACGTGTACACGTTCGGCGGTCCCGGAGGAGACGGTGCGGCGCCGGACCAGATCATCAACCCGGAATTCACTCCTGAGCTGATCAAGGAGCGGGTCCGGACGTTCGAGCGGATCAACAACCGCCACGCCAAGCGGTTCAGCGAGATGACGCAGATGAAGTAAGGCTCGTCTCACCGCCCTGGTCCCAGGGTGGTGAAGGTGAGTTGAGGTGATGCTGGGCCGCTCCGTCACCTGGCGGGGCGGCCCTCGTCACATATCTTTGGGGCAGCGCCCCCGGTTCGGGGTCACGCCCGGCCGGGTGGGCTGTGGAAATACTTGGAGGAATAGAAAGAGGGAGCCGACCGTGTCAAAGAAAGCTTTCCTTCCCAGCCTGCTCCTGGGGGTCCTGGTCCTCGCATCGGGTTGCGTGTCCGGTGGTGGCGTAGGGGACCCTGCCGAGTTCAACCGGACCATGGGCAGGGTGAGTGCCGTCGACCTCGCGGAGGGGGTCGACAAGATCTTCCAGAAGTTCAAGCTTACGATCTTGCGGGAGGAGTCCACCTACAGCCTCATCTACTACGAGACGGAGTGGATGATGCGTGAGCCTCACCCTTCCGAGCAAGCCCAGGGGGCCACGCAGGCTCGAGAGCGCATCATCCTGGAAGGCCGGCGTTCCGGGGACTATGCCAGGGTGGAGTTCACGGGGGAATGCGAGTTGCTGGTATCGGGGGCCGACGGATGGCAGCGCCCGGCAATCAGCGATCCTGCCAGGCAGCATTTTCAGCGGATCTACTCCGACCTCGAGATGGAGACCCGGGCGGGGATCATTACCCGCTGAACAAAAAAAAGCCCCGGGGGACATAAATCGACCCCGGGGCTTCTCTGGTTTTCATTGGTCCCGAGGGCTCACTGCCCCCGGGGCCTTCCTCGCCGGATCTCACCCACCTCGACGACGCTCCCCCGACTCCGGGTTTGCCCGGAGTTCAGATCGAGGATCTGGACCCGCACCTCGTAGAATCCCGAAGGAAGGTTCTCGATTCCCAGGCCGAACACGTGCCGGGAGGTCGGCGCATCGGACTCCAGGTTGAAGCTGAGAGAGGTGGACTCTGCTCCTCTCTGGGGAGCATCCTGCCGGGGGTCCCAGGGCGTGATTCGGAACTCGGCGGTGAAACGGGCAAGGCCATCCCGCACGGCAAGGTGGTACACCTCCAGGTACGCCTGAGCAGGGTCTCCCCGCCAAAGCGCTTTGGCCGGGACCACCGGGAAGGGAAGGAGAGCCGGGTTGATCCCCTCGAAGGGCTCGAACCCCAGGACCAGGTCACTCATTTCCAGAGAGTCGGGGCTCGCCACCAGGGCAGGCCTCAAGTCGAAGGACATCTTCCCGGGGAAGCGAGACGTGGACGTTCCTGACTGGTTTCCACCGGCGGCCACCTCCGCGACCAACGTGAAATGGAGGGGCTCGTTGGCGTACCTCAGGTTGAATGTGGAGATGCCATCCTCTCCGAAGTAGAGGCGGCTCCCCTCCAGAAGGCCCGCCTCTTCCAGCGTGCTGTCCCGGACGATCAGGAGGTGCCGGACACCCCGTTCCGTAACGTCCACCCCTTGGGCGTCCCTGGGCCTACTCTCCAGGCCCAGGCGGGCCACCGGGGCGGAGAGGGCGGTGATGATGACCTGGGGTTCGTTTTCGGGCGAGAGAATCCGGGTCTGATGAGCCACGACCTCAGTGCTTCGGCCGGCGTCCGCGAGGTCGGAGACCTCCACGAAAAAGGACCGTCGAAAAGGATTGTTGTGGGCGACATCGTCTTCCTGGCTGTACTGGAAGGAGAGCGCCTCCAGGGAGCCCTCCGGGGGCACCGGCTGGGCGTCATACGCGATGGACCGGCTCTCGTACTGGCCCCAGATCTGCTCCAGTGTGCTGTAGCGGCGTGCGAAGAACCCCCCCAGGGCGGCAAGATCAGCGTAATAGAAGAGTTCGAAGTAGTGAGACGCCCGAATGCCCCCTGGCGTGTTTCGACGGCTGTTGGGGCTGAGGGCCGCGTCGGGCATGAGGTCCCGAACTCCGCGGACCAGCTCGAAGGGACCCGTCCCCCCCACACTACCGAACAGGAAGAACACGAAGTCGTTGGGGTTCAGGTTGTCGTAGACCCAGACCTCATACTGGGGATTGGTGTCCAACCGCATGAGGCGTTCACGCTCTGCCCGGTCCAGGATCCACCGGCGCATCTCGGAGCCGTCTGACCCCAGGTTCCCGCTCCTTATCCGGCTGGCCTCGCCGTACTTCACGTAAATAGTCCCTCTGTCGTCGGTGCGATAAGGGGAGTTGCTGCCGTACCTGAAGGTCCTTCGGGAGTGGGCGATCCGCTCCCAGTGCTCCACCAGTTTTTCGTTCTCCGGGGAGGTGGGGGTAGGGTCCCGTTCGATCCAGAACCGACGGACATCCAGGAGGAGCTGCGGATCTCTGGCCTCCAGAAGAGCGTCCCATTGCTGGCTTCGGAGGGGGGGGAGAATGGGTTGGATCCTTCGGACCTCGCCTTCGATGACCCGGAGGTGGGTCTCCATGTCGTCGGTGAGGAAGCTCTTCAGGTAGGCTTCGGAGGCACTCCCATACCGCCAGGTAAGCCCCTCATCCGTTGCCAGCTCGATCGCCGCGATCCCGAGCCTGGGATCCGCCTTACCCAGGAAGAAGAGGGAGTCGGCGGCTGCCTCCCAAACGTCCAGGGCTGCTTCCCAGGATCCGACCTCCTGCCATTCCCGTCCCTGCTGGTACGGGTCCACTTCTTGGCCGGCCAGGGGGAAGGTGAGGAAGGTTAGACCCAAACACGCGGCTGCCTTGAGGATCGCATAAGGTGTCCTTCGGAACATCCCTTTACCAACCTCTCCAGCCGATGGTCGCCACGAAGAAGAAATCGTTCTGGATCCCTCCTTCGGCTTTCAACCCCTCACCGTCGAACGGTCCGATCTGGTCCACGACCTCCGCTGAGAAGAAGTACGCTTCCCCGAATCGCTCTCTATACCCCAACCCCAGACGGCCGACCGGCTTCACCTGGTCGCTGAGGAACTCACTCATGACTGTGCAGACGGTTCCTGAAGGACCGCATTCGGGCTCGTCGAAGGAGTAGCTCCGGAGTCCCAGCCCCGCAATAAAATAAACGAGGCTCTGCTCCAGGAGCGACGTCTCCTGATGGAAGATGACGTCCGCAGACCCGGTGATGAGAGTGCCGTCGATCTCGAAGGACTGACACCCCGGGCCGGTGACGACGACGCACTGCGAGACCGTGCCCTTCACCGTCGGTTGGCCGAAGGCCAGCCCTAGACGAACCGACGCCTTCGGAAAGGGTGTCGTAATGCGGAGCCCTCCGGTGTACATGAGCGTGCCCTGCAGGTTGCTTTCGATGCGGGCCGCAACGTCGGATCCCAGGACCTGTCCCAGATTCCGTGTGGGTTTGAGGTACCCCGCCCCCCCTTCCACCCCGAAGGTCCACTGTTGCGCCGCGATCGAGTTCGGCAGGAGAAGGAATGTGAGGAGGAGCAGGATGCGTAACGGGCTCACCAGGTACCTCCCGTGAGATGGGTCTCGGGGACGAGTGTGTTTATCCGGCCGGGGCCGAAAAGGGTCAAAACTCATTGATATTTCTCGAAGTCCGCCATCGTGGCAAGCCTTGACCTCGATGGTCCGAACCCACAGTCTAGGGCGCCAGAGGGGAGGCCACCAACCTCCGGGCGGCCACCGCAGTGGAAATCTACCCCCATTCCTGCAAAGAGTGTCCTCATGAAACAAATGCCTGACCGGGTCGAGAAGCCTTGGGGGTTCGAGCTCATCTGGGCCCACACCACCCAGTATGTCGGGAAACTCCT
>JBDHCH010000191.1:0-12768 GCA_039592115.1 Gemmatimonadota bacterium
CCGCGCACCGGAGGTCAGAAGCTCCTACGGTGAGATGCCCGTGCCCGATTTCATGCCCGCCTATCGAGGTTTTCACGTGGACTCGGAGGGGTGCCTCTGGGTCGAGGAATATCCCCTCCCCGGATCAGGCCTGAGAAGCTGGACCGTCTTCGATCCCGACGGCTCGCCCCTGAGCACGCTGTCCCTGCCCTCGGACAACCGGCTCCTGGAAATCGGGGAGGACTTCGTCATGACCGTGTTCCAGGACCCACTCGGTGTGGAGTACCTCCGGATCTATCCGTTGACCAGAGGGGAGTAGGACATTCGGGAGCTCAGCGGGGGTCTGGCGGACGGTCAGGAGCCTGTCCCGGAAATGGGGTGCGGCCGCGTTACCGGGGCAGGCTCCTAGCGGTCAGGCTGTCCGCCAGCTGCTCGGCGATCCCGAGAAACCCCAACTCCACCAACCTATCCACGCGTCTCTGGGCCTCGGGTCTCCGGTCCAGTGCAATATCGATCAGCCCCTGGAGAAATAGAGCGTTCGGTGCATCCGGGTGGACATCGAGAGCTCGGGCAGCCACATCATCGGCCCCCCGGGGATCCCCACCAACAAACAGAAAGCCGGCATAGGCCGTGAGGAGACCGGGACTATCCGGGTAGATCTCGAGGGCCTTCCTCCAATGCCGGACGCTACCGGCCGAGTCCCCCATCTCTGCCAGGTACGCGGCGTGGAACCACTGTGCACGGAAACTCTCGGGGTGATCTCGGAACGTAGTCTCGAAGAGGGTTTCGTTGTCGGACCACACCGGGTTCCGCATTGTCGTCCGGGTTCCGAATAACACGACCACACCCAAAACCCCAACCAACACGGCCCGCTCCATGAGCCGGCGGGCGGGATCCCGATCGAGGAACCATCGAAGCCCGAATCCCGCCCAGATCGAGAGGGCCACCGATGGCAAATACAGGGTCCTCTCCCCGAGCACCGTCCCGATGGGAAAGAGGAGGTTGGAGACCAGGAGGATCGCCGTGAGGAACCAGGCGGAACCGAGCCCTACGGCCGGCCAGGCGGACGGGAGGACAGCCGTGACCGTCACGAGAAGGAGAAGGACGGACCCAGCGACCACCGACGGCGTGACTGTCGTAAGGAACGGGATCGTGTCCGGGTCGTACATGGCCGAAAGCTGGAATGGGACGACCATCAGCCGAACATACTCGGGCCAGACGGAGAGCGCGGTCAGGAGTCTGGTCGGAGGGTCCCGGAGGGACGGGAGGCTGAACGTGACGTCCCCGGAAAGGCTCCCGCCCAGCACGAGGGACCGCAGCACGAAGTAGACACAGGTGATCCCGGCCAGGAGGATACCGAGCTTTGCCACGGACCGGACATATCCGGGTCGTCTCAAGCGTCCCTGTGCCGCGTCCAGGATCAGTAGAAGCCCTGGCAGGACGATGGCATGCTCCTTTGAAAACAAGCTCAAGAGAAAGCAGGTAGCGATGAGCCACCGACGCCAGGAAGTGACCTCTCCGACGAGGGGTCTCCGGAGGTACACCACCAGAGCCGAGAGGACGAGGCAACTCGATACCAGCTCAGCCTGGCCCACGATGTTCGCCACCGCCTCGACATGAACCGGGTGAACCGCGAACAGGAGGGCCGCGCCGAGGGCGCTCCTCCATTCGACGAGGGTCCTGATCAGGTAGAAGACGAGGACGGAGGTAACGGCATGGAGAACGACGTTCAGGAGATGGAAGATGAGCGGTGCACCGCCTCCGACACTCCACTGCGCGGCGAAGAGGAAGATCGTCAGCGGTCTGTAGAGACCGGCGGGCCGGGCCGCGGCTCCCGGCCAGTAGGGTGTGAACCAGATTCTGAGAGGGTTGGTGAGGTCGTGGACAGCCGGGTTTTCCAGGACGACGGAAACGTCGTCGTATGCAAACCCGTTGGCGAGGGAGGTCAAATAGACGAGGACGGCTCCGAGGGCGACCAGGGTCGGGGGCAGCCAGGAGTCCTCCGATCCCGACATTACCCCCACCCCAGGCGAAAGACCATTCCCCCCCCCGGGGGTCCGGACGTCGGGCTGGGAGAGAGCGAAGCTCATCTTTCACCTTCGGTCGGTCCCCGGGTGCGTGTCAAGCGCGGGGTGACCTTCTCTCCCAGGGAAGGTCTGAAAGAGCAGGACAGCCGGCACAGTGAAATGGGGGGACCCTCCCCTTGAGGACCCGAGGGCCGGGGTCTAAGCTGGTGGGATGATTCCCCAGGCCCTCCCCACGCGGTATCTCCTGAACCCCTATGCGGACCGGTCGGAACCCTACGGTCCGGAGGAGAGGTCGATCCTGGATTCTCGAATGAACCAGGAAGCGTTCCGGGAGATCTCCTCATGGACGGGCTACCAACCCACTCCTCTCATCGACCTCCCGGGGCTTGCCCGGCGGTTGGGAATCGGGTCCCTCTGGTACAAAGACGAGGGAGACCGGCTCGGCCTGGGAAGCTTCAAAGCACTCGGGGGTGCGTACGGAGTGCTGCAGGTTCTCAAGGAGGAAGTCCGAGGGGCGGGCCTTGGCGTCCCCTCATCCTCGGAGCTTCTGGCCGGAAGCTACCAGGACCTGGTGAGGCAGGTGACCGTAACCTGCGCTTCCCTGGGAAATCACGGCCGCTCGGTTGCCAGAGGGGCTGAAATGTTCGGCTGTCGGGCAGTCGTATTCCTGCCTCAGGGGACCGCGGCGGATCGAGTGGATGCAATCCAGCGCCTGGGTGGGGAGGTGGAAACGGTGGATGGCTCTTACGACGATGCCTTGGCGGACGCCGCCCGCCGTGCCGAAGAAGAGGGGTGGCTCGTGGTCTCCGACACTGCGTACCCTGGGTATGAGGAAATCCCACGACGGATCATGCAAGGGTATACGGTCATGGCCCGGGAAGCCATGGGCCAGCTCCCGGAAGGGTACCGGCCTTCCCACCTTTTCCTCCAGGGGGGCGTCGGAGGATTGGCCGCAGCAATAACGGGGTATTTCTGGGACGCCCTTGGGTCCGACCGGCCGGTCGTGGTCGTGGTGGAACCGGCTGAGGCGGACTGCCTCATGGAGTCGGCGCTGTTCGGACAGCTCAACCCCTCGAAGGGAAACCTCAAGACCGCTCTGAGCTGCCTCGCCTGCCGGGATCCCTCCCCGGTCGCGTGGAGGATCCTCCAGACAGGTGCGGACGCATTCCTCACCGTGGCGGATCATTCCGCCGAGGAAACGGTCGAGATGCTGGAGCGGGGGGTGGATGGGGATCCATCGATCCGATCCCAGCCGTCCGGGGTCGCAGGCCTCACCGGATTGATTTCGGCCGTGTTCGAGCCCACGCTGGCCGGTCCTCTGGGTCTTGGGGAAGAGAGCGTCGTGATGGTCGTCGGTTCTGAAGGCCCGCCTGGGCGAAGTGGCTTCGGGGGAGGGCCTGGCAGGATATGAGACCCATGAGGATGAGATACGTTTATGTTTCAGGGTCCTCAGCCATTTCCGAACGGAGAAGATGATGAGCGATCTGCCCAAGCCCCCGAAAACCCACGACGAGTTCATGGAGGTCTTCCCCGAGCTGGGGGAAGCATGGCAAACCGTCGGGAGCGCAGGAAAGGCCGGACCCCTCGATGAGAAGACAGCCCGGCTGATCAAGCTGGCGGTGGCCATCGGTGCTCAACAGGAGGGCGCCGTCCACGCCAGCGTCCGGAAGGGGCTGGCCATGGGAGTCACGCGGGACGAGCTGGAACAGGTGGTCGCGTTGGCCGCCGGCACATTGGGGTTTCCCCAGACGGTGGCCGCGTACACCTGGATCAAGGATCTTCTCTGATCTCCTGATCCGGACCCAGGGTCCGGACCGTCGGGCCCCTCTTCCTTCCTGGGCTGGATCCCGCCTCCAACCCCCTGGGAGCCCACCGGGCCAACGGCCCCGTGACGCTGCCCGCTCCTGTTTTCCGCCGACCGTCTAGGGCCCCGACGTCACCCGGTCCAGGATCATGATCTTCTGCCAGATCTTCCCGGAAAGTCCGGAGCCAAGCCCCTCGATCTCGTTCACGGCTCCGATGACCACGTGGTCGTCAAACCCCTCCAGGTATAGCGCAGCGAGCTTGCTGTTCAGGGAAAGCACCTCGGAACAGTAATCGAGGTAATGCGCTAGATCCTCCGTGCTCATCACGTCCATTCCCTCCTCGAGCTCCTCCCTGGAGCCGGCCAGGAGGTTCTTCGGATCCTTGGTGAGCTGGTGCATGTCCACCACGTGGGCGATGCTCCGGAGCTCCCTTAGCGCCCTGAGGCTCCGATGCCGCTTCATCCGCCCCTCGCCGGTGGCCAGGAAGAGCACGGCGACGCCCAACAGGACAAGCTCATTCAGGGTCGCCTCGATGGCCTCGATCATCCCGCCCAGACCTCCGAAGGTGTCGATCCACCCGGTGGCCCACACCTCTGGATCCAGGAGAACGGCGAACGGGGCCAAACCGAAGAACACGATGAGGCCGATGAGAAGCCAGGAGAGGATCCGGATGGGGTAGATAGGCCGCCGGAGAGAAACGATGAAATCAGCCGCCCCGTCTCCAATCTCGAGAAGCTCACCGCACACCTCGCCCAGCCCCGATCCCGGAAACCGGGCGTCGATGCGGGTCTTCAGGGACCGCATGGTCGCGACGATCTGATCCGCATCGAGTCGGCGGTACCGGGTTGGGGACATGTCAACAACTCATCCTTGGTTTCGAGAGGGAAGCGTAGGCGAACACCCGCGCGCGCGACCGCACCCCATCTCTTCAGCGCCCCTCTACCGAAGCTCCACCCAGGCCGACCGCACGACTCCTCCTTTGTCGGACCGGACGGTGACCTGAACGTATGCCGGCATTCCCTCGGGGCGAACCACCCACTCGACGGTCTCAGAGGCCACCCCCACCCCCGGGAGGAACGGCCCGGTTCCCTTGAGGTGCCCCATCCTTACCCTTCCGGTCCCCTCCACCAGTTCTGCTCGCTCGAGGGAGAGGGTCAGAATTGGCGGCCGGACCAGGGGAGAGTCCAGAGTGCCGTCGGTCCGTTCCTGCCCCACCCGTCAGGCTCGTCGGCAGAAAGCCCTCGTTCGTGACCACGGCCTTCACCCGGTACGTACCGTCGTCGAGTGGGATCACGAGAGGTCCGTCCAGAGCCACACGTGGAGCCTGCTTGATGAGATAGAAAATCCAGGGAAGCTGAGCCGCGCATTCCTCCGCCAGAGCATTCCTCCGCCAGAAACTCGGCCGGAGGATTCTGACCCCAGAATTTGCTGTGCCAGCCCCCCACTTCTACTTCACCCAGGTCCGGATGATGGTACTGGACCCAGGGGGAGAAGTACCGCCCGCCCAACCGATCGTCGTTGAAACGCATCTCTTCCCGGGGGTCCACCGAACCGTCGCCGTTGAAGTCCCTGACCCACGCCTCGGGACCCGGGGAGTATTCGGGAACCCAACCCACCACACCCTGATCCCAGAACGCCCAGGTGATGAGCGTACCGTACCGGTGGCGGGTCGGGTGAGTTGCACTGGGCCGCACAGGACGGCCGGTGGTCTCGGTATACGGAGCACCCAGATGCTCGATCAGGGCCAGATCGTCCTGAGGAAAAAGGGATGGAGCCGACGCCGAGGGTAACCGGTACACGAAGCCGCCGGAGGTATGTCCGTGGACGATGCTGGTGATGTTCGGATGTTCCTGGATGAACTTCACCGTCGCATAGACCTCGGGTTCGGAGAGAGGAAACGGCCCGGCTCCGGGTTGAAGGTGCTCCGGCTCCCAGTTCCGGGGGAAGTTCCGGTTCATGTCGATGCCTCCGAACCCGTCCTCGTTGATTCTACCGTCCCCGTCGTTGTCCACCCCTTCCCGAATCACCTGATACCGCTGGGCGCCGGGAGGCATTTCCCTTCCGCTCGGCTCCGCACCCTGAGGCCCTCGCATGCCCCCGTTCAGCCGAACCATCACCCTCTGGTCCCTTGGATGGGCGTACCAACCGCCCTCGGGATCGGGAATCCGGATGTTGGTGATCCAGCCGTCCCCATCCAGATCCTCCGGAGGATCTTCGTCGGCCGTCCCGTCCTCGTCCTCGTCCCAAGGCCTCACGGTACTCCGCAGGGACTGATCGTGGATGAGTGCGAGATCGGACCCGTCCGGGTTGAACTTGGGGCGGATATAGAAGGCGTACCGTTCCAGGAGATCCGTCACCTCCGGATCCCACCCGTACCGGGTCAGGAGCTGGCCCAGCGCGTAAAGCGCCACCTGGGATCCGGTGAGCTCCCCGGAATGGATCCCCCCATCCAGATACAAGGCAGGCTTCTCCGAGGCCGGGCCCGTAACCTCCGAGGTCACTTCTATGACCCAGAGAGCCCTCCCTCGGAAGCTCTCTCCAATGGAGTAGAGCTCTGTAAGCTCCGGGTAGAGGTCATTGAACTCGCTGAGGATCTGGTCGGTCTCTCCCGACGTATAGTACCGATTCCAGTCCACTGTCCCGTCGGGGGCCACAAGGCTGTTCCCCTGGCCGAAGAGGCACTGCCTGCTCGGCGCCGGCACGAGGAGGAAGGAAAGGGCAAGTGCCAGAAAAATGCAGTTCCTTTGGAACGCAGATCGGGTCATCTGAAACCTCCGTGGATGGTCGGAAGAGAAAAGTAGGGAAAAGAGGGTCCCTGCGCCCGGTCTTCCATCCGACGCCCCACTCCAAATCTGCAGCCGGGAGCCCGTGGTCGAGTGTGAAATTTCTCTCTTTTGGAACTTTTTTCTTTCCAGTAGTATGATCGGGAAGTTGGACGGCGCCAGGACCCGGAAGCCTGAGCCCTCGCCCCCCCCTTCCCGGCAGGAGTAGGAATCTCATGAAGATCAGCGACATCCTCCGCACCAAGGGCTTCGACGTTGTCACCGTGCCACCTCAGTTCGCGCTGTTGGACGCAATGCGCCTCCTGGTTGAGCACAATATCGGATCCCTGGTGGTCGCTGAGGACAAGTCGGTGAAGGGGATCATTACCGAGCGGGACATCCTACGCCTGGGCGCTGACGACCCCCAGCACTTCCGGACGAAAGCCGTGGAGGAGGTCATGACCAGGGATGTCGTCGTGGGGGTTCCCGGGGATTCTCTCGAGTACGTCATGGAGATCATGACCCAGAACCGGATCCGGCACCTTCCCGTCGTGGACGACGGTTGGCTTGAGGGAATCCTCTCCATTGGAGACGTGGTGAACGCTCTCAGGAGTCGAGTCGAGGCCGAGAACCGCCACCTCAGAGACTACATCACGGGAAAAGCTTAGGGAGGGCCTGCAGGCCCCACGCGAGGGCCCCCTTCATCGGCGAATTACGACGCCGTTTCCGACGGCCGCTCGAGGAGGAGAGGCCACTTGGCCGCCCGAAGCACTTTATCCGTCACACTTCCCAAGACTGCCCGCTTCACGCCCGTGTATCCATGTGTGGCGATGGCGATCAGGTCAACGCCCTCCGCCTCGGCGGTCTTGAGGATGGCGCGGGCCGGGGCGAAGTGAGACTCGATCTTGGGGGAGGCATCGAGGCCCTCACCGCGCAACCGATCCACTACACCGGCCAGGTACGCTTCAGACTTTTCCAGGCGCTCTTCGAGGTGCCCGGAAGGGAGCGGGGAAACCCTGGCACCGACCGTGATGTGGGGAGAAACCACGTTGAGGAGGGTTAGGCGTGCCCCCATCGCTTTGGCCAGGTCGACAGTCGGCACCAAGATCTTCTCCCCGGTCTGGGAGCCATCCAGGGGGACCAGGAAGTGCTGGAAGCGGGCGGACGGAAAGGTCTTCCCATCCTCCAGCGGTCGGACCACCAGGAGGGGGAACCTGCTGTGGCGAACCAGAGAATCCGCCACACTCCCCAACCATGCCCGGCTCACCCCCGTGCGGCCATGGGTTGTCATGACGATGAGCTTGGCGTCGATCTCCCGGGCATGCCTCTCCAAGGCCTCCGTCACATACCCCTCGAGTAAGGCGGACGAGATCCGATTCCCGGGGAGGTCCGCCTGCATGGCCTCCTCCTGCTCCGCCAGATAGGCCCGCTGCTGCTCGGCGTGCTTCTCTTCATACGCGGCCATACTCACACCCTCGTATTGGAAGGGCGTGTTTTGGAGGAGATCGGTGGGCGGCTCGCAGCAACTCACATGCGAGATGGACACCGCGGCGCCCGTCTTCTCTGCGATGGCCTTGGTGAAGGGGAGTGCGTGCTGTCCGAAATCGGAGCCATCCAGGGTGACGAGAATCTGATCCAGCATGACGCCCTCCATGGAGGAAGCAAGGGGGGGTGCCGACGGATTTTTGGGGAATGTACTGCCTCGGTCCTCGGCTGGACAAACCGGCCGGAGGGCCATCTCCCTCTGGTTTCCGGCCTCGCTTCCGCTGACCGTCCCGAGAAGTCGAAACGGAGAACGAGCCCTGGAGACAGGGGGCCTCCCCAGCCCTCGCACCCCTCCTCCGTGCCTTCTTCGTTAACCCCCTGACCGCTCCAGGAGCCGGGTGTAGAACCGGACCATACCCAGGTAGTCCTCCACCGGGATCCGTTCGTCCCTCCCGTGGACCCCTCCCGCCAACTCCGGACGGTAACGGAGAGGCGCGAACCGGTAGACATCCTCGGCCACCCGAACGAAGTGCTTGCTGTCCGTGCCCCCGAGGGTCAGGAACGGAGCCACTCCCGTGCCCGGGAAGACCTCCTGAACTGCGGCTCGGAGCTCCCGATACCCGAAGCTCTCCATTCGCGAGACGGGAGACGGTTCCGTGGAGGTCCCCTGATAGACCTCGATGCGAACTCGAGGATCCTTCACCGTCTCTTCCACGTGGGTCAGGACATCCTCAGAACTATCACCGGGGAGGATTCTGAAATTCACCACCGCCTGGGATTGGCTGGGGAGGATGTTGTCCTTCACCCCAGCCCGAAACAGAGTCGGTGCGGTGGTGGTCCGCACGGACGCATCCGTCTCTGGAGTATCGGTCAGGATACGGATGACCGCACTCTCGAACAGCCAGAGGTTCGCCATGACCAGACGAAGGCTGAATGGCATCTGCGGGGCCATCGTTTCCATCAGCATCCGGGAGGGGCCCTCCAGGCGGGCATCCATGGGATGGTCTACCAACCGGGTCACTGCCCTGGCGAGAATCCCCACCGCCGTCTCCGGAGGGGGCGTGGAGGAATGGCCCCCCTCCACCTCCACGGAAAGGAGGATGCTGATGTACCCTTTCTCAGCCAAACCCAGTAGAGCCACGGGACCCTGCACCCCCGGGAGTGCACCTTCCACGATGGCCATGCCCTCGTCCAACGCATAGGCTGCAACAACACCTCGCTCCTCCAGCAGGGCCGCGATGGACCGGGCCCCTTCCAACCCACCGATCTCCTCGTCGTGCCCGAAAGAGAGGAAAATGGTCCGCTGGGGTTCGGACCCCCTGGCGATGAGGCTCTCGGCCGCCTCCAGTATCCCCATCAGCGAGGCCTTGTCGTCCATCGCTCCTCGTCCCCACACGTACCCATCCTCGATGAGGCCTGAGAACGGTGGGTTGGTCCACTCTCCTTCGGTACCGGGCTCGACGGGAACTACATCCGAGTGGGCCATGAGGATCACCGGCGAGAGGCTCGGGTCGGTGCCGGCCCAGGTGAAGAGGAGACTGTGGCCCCCAACGGTCTCTACCCCGAGGGTGGCATGGACCAGCGGGAATACGTCTCGAAGATACGCTTCGAACGCCTCGAAAGGCGCAGGGTCGAAGAGAGCCGGGTCGCCATGTGAGATCGTTGGAAAACGGAGAGCTCCGGCGAACCGTTCCACTGCCCCCGGTGCCACCTCGACCTGGACCGGCGCGGGTACCGCTACCTCTTCCGGGACCAGGAGGATCGCCCGGGCCATGACCACCCCCCCCAACCCCAAAGCGGCCAGAAGGAATAGCTTCAGGATCAGCTTCATCGGCCGCCCCCCCTGGGCTCCGGACGGCCGCCCTCGTGCCATCGGGGCGCTTCGCCATCCGCAAGGAGGCGTACGGCCTCGATGAGGGTTTCCACTACCCGAGTCATGCTTTGGAAGTCGATTCGATCGACCTCGTCGTCCGGCGTGTGGTAGTCCTCGTGAAGATCCGAGGAGGAGAGGGTATGAGCCGGAATGCCCTCGAGGGCAAAGCCGATGTTGTCACTCCCGAAGAACAGCCCTCGTTCGGGGAAGGGGTCCGGTTTGACCTGAAGACCCGCTGAGACCAGGGTTTCGCCCAGGGTAGATCGCTCGAAGCCGGTGATCCACCCCACCCCCTCCCCTCCATACACCGGCCCGGGCCGTCCCAGCATCTCGACATTGAGATTCGCCACCGTCTCCTCCAGGGGAAAGGAGGGATGTCGGAGATACCACCGAGTCCCGAGGATCCCCATCTCTTCGCCGGTAATGAGCAGGAACAGGACGGTACGTTCTCCCGGACCATCGGAGGCCATGGAGCGAGCGACTTCCAGGACCCCAACCACCCCCGAGGCGTCGTCGTCCGCACCATTATATATGGAATCCCCCTCAGCCTCGGCCGGGCTACTCTCTCGAGGAGCCCGCTTCCCGACATGGTCGAAGTGGGCGCTTACGACCACTACCTCCCCCGCCAGATCCGGATTGGAACCCCAGAGCACGGCTCCGACGTTCACGTCGGCCATTTCCTCAACGACCTCCATCCCCTCCATGCCATCCTCCACTCGGAGCACGAGTCGCCCACGCCCCAAGGAGTCTCGGACCCGGGCCAGTGAGACCGGCTGAAGAAAGCTCTTGTCGAAGGCAGGATCCAACCCATACCCCTCCAACTCCTTGGCAATGAAGTCCGCGGCCATGGCCGCCCCCCGGGAGCCAGTCAACCGTCCCTCCAGAGAGTCTGCCGCCAGGACACTCAGGAGACTCCGGAGGCGAGCCTCCCGTGAGAGGGAGTCGGCCTGGGCAGAGTTGGGATTTCCGCCGCCCGTCCCGGCACAAGCTGTCAGAAGAATGGAGAGGGCTACCCCGAAGACTGGGGTTCGGAGGAAGCGATACATGGGATCTTCCCTTCCTGGGAGACGTGAGGGAGGCCGCCGCCGGGCGAGGTGTGTTCGAGTAACGGACCAGAGTACGCTCCGTGCCAGAAAGCCTCAAGGAACCTTTGCGTGAAAAAATTCTCAAAACCCCTTGACGAAGGGTAGCCGGGTTGATCAATTTTGCTTCATTCAAATCGTGATGGAATTCTCGAAGGCCCCGATCCGGGGCCTGTGTTGGCAGCGGGAGGAACGTTGGAGCCGTTGAGAAGGGTAGTTCTGGAGAGGCTGATCAGGTATTACCGATACCTGTCCGAGCTCTCGTCCCGCCGAAAGGTCGAGACCGTCACGAGCGCCCAGATGGGAGAAGCTCTGGATATCGACCCTACACAGGTGAGGAAGGACTTCGGAGCCATCGGGCTCATGGGCATCAGCCGCGTCGGTTACGAGGTTTGTGAAGTATGCAGGGCGATTCGGACAGTATTCGGGTTCAACCGGCCGTATTCGGCCGTTCTGGTCGGATCGGGACAGTTGGGAAGCGCTCTCCTCACCTATCACGGATTCGCCCGCTACGGGCTCCGGATCGTAGCCGCGTTCGACAATGATCCCGAAAAGGTTGGCTTGGAGATCGGGGGGATCCCGGTTCAATCCACACGAAGCCTGAAGAAGTACGTTCGGGATCACGGCATCCGCATGGCCATCCTCACTACCCCCATCAGCGTCTCGCAGACTCTGACGGACCGCCTGGTCGAGGTGGGCGTGAAGGCCATCTGGAATTTCTCTCCAACCCGGCTTCAAGTGCCGCCCGATGTCCTGATCCGGAACGAGCACATTTCCCTCGGCCTGGCCCAGGTGGCCTACCACCTGACTCGGCTGGAGGCGGAGGATTCCAGGCGCCTCCCCACCCTGGACGGCCCCTGCGATGAGCCGTGCCCCCCGCCGGAGACGTGAGGCCGCCGTTCCCGGCCAATTTGTCCCAGGGTCGGGGCAAATCGTGACCCCGGGTTAAGGATTCTGCTTAGGGGATTTCCAGGCGAGAATGAAAGTGAGAATCGTTTGCGTGAAAAAAATCTCGGGATGCTTGACACGTGGGAACAGAGTCCATAGCCTGTTTTTCGTGAATTTTTTCGCGGTTTTTCGAAATCGCTTTGTTTGCAGGGGTTTCCCGGGGGAATCTGGGCTCGCCAGTCCTCCCCAAGCCGTGAAGAACCGGGGCCTCAGAGGGGCCCTTTGAATGCAGACCAGACTGGCGCGAATGTTGCGTCCAAGCCCAGGTCAAATGATCGATCCCATTTGCCTGGTAGAGCACGCAAGACCGATGATGATGGACCCGCCGATGCCAACGGCTGAAACGCCTCGTGGTGATGTCTCGCCACGGGGTTTTCCTTTTTTTGATTTCTTTCGTGAAATTTTTCACAGATGGGTGTGTACCCCAAGTCGCCCGCTCCGGGGCGGAAAGGAAGGACCAGCATGCCGAGTTATGTGATCCCGGACAAATGTGACGGGTGCAAGGCGCTCGACAAGACCGCCTGCCAGTACATTTGCCCCAACGACCTCATGGTCCTGAATAAGGATCTCATGAAGGCGTACAACCAGGACCCCCAGATGTGCTGGGAGTGCTATAGCTGCGTGAAGATCTGCCCGACTCAGGCAATCGAGGTCCGCGGCTATCAGGACTTCGTTCCCATGGGTGCCAGCGTTACGGCCATGCGGAGCTCCGAGGACATCATGTGGACGGTCCAGTTCCGGGACAAAGAGATCCGTCCCAAGCGGTTCAAGTTCCCCATCCGCCGTGGCGTCGCTGAAGGTCAGGCC
>JBDHCH010000192.1:0-9519 GCA_039592115.1 Gemmatimonadota bacterium
CCATTGGCGGACGGGCACGTGGGGAATGACGTGGTCCACCAGGTGAGCCGCCGTCTCGGCCATGCGCTTGGCGTTGCATGAGGGGCAGGCACCTCGCCCCTTGCAGGAAAAGGCAACCAGGAAGTCGTAGCCGCAGTTCGAGCATCGAGCCCTCGCGAAGCCGTGGGCCAGAATGCCGCATCTGAGATAGCTCTGGAACTCCTTCTCCACGTGATCCGGCAGGCCGTCCCCATCGGACTCATTGGCCAGGGCGAGGTAGGTCTCCAGGTGTTCCCGGACGATGCGATGCAGGGTGGTGGTTTCGGGGCGGCGCCGGCGATAGGGCTGGGCATGGGTGCCGGCCGATGGCCTGGGTGGTGGTGTGGACCACCGGACCTTCCGGCGAGTAGGGTGGGCCTGAACCGGCACCAGCGGCCCCCGGGCGTCGAGAGGAGCGAGGCGGTTGGTCTCGACGTCAAGGAGGAGAAACAGGCGGGGCAGCGGAATGGATGGTGGAGACCCACCGAGGGAGAGGGAAGAAAAGACCCCCGGAGCGCTAGGCGCCCCGGGGGCTTCTGTCAGAATCTGGCCCCGCCTTCGGGCCGGTTTCACGCGGCGGCCGTTCGCCGCTTGCTCTCTCCTACCCCAGCATACTCAAGAACACCCCGGCCGCCACGGCGGAGCCGATGACGCCTGCCACGTTGGGTCCCATGGCCGGCATGAGGGGGTTCACCTCTCCGTCCGTCTCCTGGGAGACGAACTGCTGAACCACCCGGGCGCTCATGGGCACCGCCGACACGCCAGCGGCCCCGATGCAGGGGTTGATCTTCCGCCCTTCCCGGAGGAAGAGGTTGATGATCTTGGCGAAGACGATCCCGCCGGCCGTGCTGAACGCGAACGCCACCGCACCCAGGACCAGGATCATCAGCGTCTGGACGTTCAGGAAGTTGGCCGCCCCCATGGTGGCTCCCACCACCAGCCCCAGCAGCAGCGTGACGATGTCGATCATCGCTCCGCCCGCCGTCTTCTTCAGCCGCTCCGTCACGCCGCACTCCCTGAGCAGGTTCCCGAACATCAGCATGCCAATGAGGGGAGCGCTGGAAGGCACGGCCAGGGAGGCCAGGATCCCGGTGGCCAGCGGGAATAGAATCGCCGCGGTCTGGGACACTGGAATGGCCTGGGGCATGTCGATGGCCCGCTCGTGCTTCGTGGTCAGCATCCGCATGATGGGAGGCTGAATGATGGGCACCAGGGACATGTAGCTGTACGCCGCTACCGCCACCGGGCCTAGCAGGTGGGGGGCCAGCTGGATGGTGAGAAAGATGGACGTGGGCCCGTCGGCGCCACCGATGATGCCGATGGCTCCGGCCTCCTGGGGGGTGAAGTCCAGGAGGTAGAAGGCGCCCAACGCCGCGACGAAGATCCCGAGCTGGGCCGCGGCCCCCAACAGGAAGGTCAGGGGCCTCCCCAGGAGGGGCCGGAAGTCCGTCAGGGAGGCCATGTCGGCCAGGGGGAGGTTCGCCAGGATCGCCCCGAATCCGATGGGGATCAGGAGTAAGGGTTCGTATTCCTTCGTGATAGCCAGGTAGATGAGGATCCCGGCTATCACGAACATGACGAGGTTGCCAACACTCAGATTGGCGATCCCCGACTGCTCCAATAGCTGGATGAAGATATCCATTTATCGGGCGCCTCAGGCGATGGTCATGATGGGCTGGGAGCTGTCGATCTCGTCTCCGATCTGGACATGAACTGGCCTCGATGGCGGCCACCACGTCACCCTCCTTCACCGTGTCACCCACCTTCTTGATGAGGTCCACCACCTCCACCTGTCCGGCGAAGGTCGAGAAGACCTGGTTGCCACCGGCCGGAGCAGCGGCCGGAGCAGCTTCCGCTGCCGGGGCGGCGTCCCCTCCCACCGGCTCCACCGTGACGGAGAAGGTCCTGGTGGTGGCGCCTTCCTGGACCTTGATCTCCGTGGTGACGGGTCCGGTGATGGCTGGGGCCATGCCGGCAGCTGGTGCGGCAGCCGGAGCCGCCGTGGCCTTGGGCTCTTCCTTCTTTTTGAGCGGGATGTCGATCTTGGGCTTCCCGAGAAGGAAGTTCAGCCCCTGGTTGGTTTCCACCTTCCCGCCCGGATCGAAGGGCTCCAGCTCCAGCTGGTCCGAAGCCTTCTTGACCACGTCGGGATCCGGCGGGAGAGGGGTCTTTCCGAAGTAGCCAAGGACAGCCTTCCCATACCCGGCCTGGATGTTCTCCCACCGGCCGTACATGACATTGTTGAAGGCCTGAAGCCAATACTGCTGGCTTCCAGGGGTTACGCTGGTCCAGGCCCCGCCGGCTTCCACCACCACGGGGAATTCGGCCAGGACGTCGGAGTACTTCTCCAGGATGCCGGCCTTCACCATCATGTGGACGTTAGGTCCGATGGCTCCACCGGGCATTGGGAAGCCCAGGACCCGGGCGTCGGCGGAGGTCGTGGTGGGGTTGAAGTCGTACTCCTTCATCCCTTCGCCGAGGAGAGACTCGATCTCGCCCATGGCGGACACGTCCATGTCGAGCGTGTATCCGGTTCCCTTCAGGGCGTGAGCCAGGGAACGGGCGTCGGGCTGGACCGTTCCGCTGGCCATGGGCCGGACCGAGACGTCCACCCCGTCGCACCCGCCGTGGATAGCCGCCTGGTAGCAGGACACGGCTGTGGAAGCGGTGTCGTGGGTGTGCATCCAGAGGGGCATCTCCGGCGGCATGACCTTCTTCAACTCCACGGCCGCCTTGTAGATGGTCATTGGGTCCGTGGTGCCACTGGCATCCTTCAGGCAGAGGGAGTCCACTCGGCACTCGCCCGATTCGTGGAAGGCCAGGATCTGCTTTCCGATGTTGACGTAGAACTCGGACGTGTGGACGGTGTCGCTCTCGAAGGGGAGACCCATGAGGGCGATGACGCACTGATGGTGCATCCCGGCGTCCACGATGGGCTTCCCGGTGTTCAACAGGTTCCGGACATCGTTCATGTAGTCGAAGTTCCGGTCCCAGGTGGTCTCCGCGGCGGCCATCATCTTGCCCTGGAGAGCCAGCCCCTCGGGGGACTGGGTGGTGAGGGTCACCCCGGAGACCGACCGCGTGAGGATCTGGAGGTCCGCATCGGGCCCTACCACCTCGCGAATCTTCCGCATGCACTCAAAGGGGTTCTCGCCCAGGTAGAACAGGGGGGCCTGGAACCGAGCGCCACCCCCGAACTCGAAGTGGCGGATGCCGGACTGGGCCGCCAGCTCCATGGCCGGGAGGAAGTCGTTCAGACGGACTTTTCCGCCGAAGCTGCTCTGCAACCCATCGCGGAAAGGGGTGAACATCACCCGGATTTTTTTTGGGCTTTCGGCGAAGATCATCGTATCTCCTCGACTTTGGTGACTTTGGTTCCAGGGAATGCGTAGGTCGCCGCGGCGGTGACGGCGGCGAGGACCGCGGGATCGGTTCCACCGGCCTCCACCTTCTGGGGGTAGGCCACCATGAGAAGCCTCATGACGACCGCCAGGAAGGTGAGGAGGAAGAAAACCGCGATGAAGGCTGACGTACTGATTACCAACAGGTTTTGTGGGTCCATGTTCATCTCCATTGCGGGGTGCCGCCCGAAGGCGGAACCCACGGTTCAAGCGTGAGAATGACTTTGTCGATGGGCTGGGGCTCGGGACGTCTCTCCGGACTCCCTACCCCTCCCTTCCTTCTCCATGTCTATCCTTCCCATGATCAGGCGGCCCCCGGTGATAGGAGCCGCTCGACCATCCAGAATCAACTCGAGTCTATTCCCCAGGCCCATTACCCGCCCTCGGTCGACCAGCTTGAGGGTTTTGTCTGATGCTTCCGTGCAGATGGTGACTTCTGCTCCGATCACCATGGAGCGGTCCCGGTACCGTTCGACGAGGGACGTCGCTCCCTCTGCCAGGAGGGTGTCGTAGTTCCGGTCCAGTGCCAGCAGGAGGGCATGAAGGACTCGCCCCTGGGCGTCGGGCGCTCCCTCCGGCAGGGAATCTCTCAACGAAGCCACCGCCGGAACGAACGGCGTCGGCTCGACGTTTGGTGTGGTCTCTACGTTCAACCCGAATCCCAACACGGCGGAGCTCACTGTCGTGTCCCGGCTCTGGGTGTAAGCCAGTATCCCGGCGACCTTGGCATCCCCCATCAGGATATCGTTTACCCACTTGATCATCGGACGGGAGGAGAGGCCGTCGAGCTCGTCGATGGCCTCAACGACAGACAGAGCCGCAAGGGCGGTGAAGGCCACCTCGAATCCCTCGATGGGGCGGTTCGGCGCCAGGTGCACGGCGAGGTGGAGGTTCCCGGGCACCGCGGCCCAAGAACGGCCCTTGAACCCATGGAACTCCCGGCCTGAACCCGCGAGGCAGGCCACCCTCTCCGGGAGGTCGGACCGATCCCTCGAGAGCTCGATGAGCTTGTCGTATTGGGAGTGCGGGGAGAACTCCGTGACCAGGAGGTCGAATGGCAGGTCCTCCCAAGCCGTGTCCAGAAGCGTCCCTCCGCCTGAGAATATGGAGTCGAGGAGAGGACGGACCCCCTGGAGGGAGCCGTCCACCGGCGCCAGTCGTCGCACAACCTCCTCTGGGAGGACCTTCCCGGCGTAGCGGGGGTTGCGGGTGTAGACCGCCAATCTCCCTCCACGGCGAAGATTAACCACACGAAGGGTTAGACTAGCCGGTTCCAGAGGATGGAGCAACAGAGTAGAGGGGCCGATTTGTGTGCCCGGTTGCCCCCGTCTGCCGGCCCTCCCATCATCAGGGCCCGCCGCTGAGTACTTGCGAAGAAAGGAGCCTCGTCCGGAATGGTCGATCTGCTGATCGTGGGGGGCTATCTCGCTTTCATGCTAGGGGTTGGCTGGAAAGCCCGCAAAGCCTCCGCCGACGCGTACTGGGTGGCCGATCGGCGATACGGCACCGGCTCCGTGGCGGCGTCCCTGGTGGCCACCATCTTCGGGGCGTCATCCACCGTGGGGATCATCGGTCTCGGGTATTCCCGAGGGCTGACGGGGGCGTGGTGGGCGCTGGTGGGAGGGCTGGCGCTGGTTCCGTTCGCGTTCTTCTTGGCCAGTCGGGTCAGGACCCTCGAGGTCTATACACTTCCGGACATTCTCCGCAAGGCATACGGGAGAAGAGTCGAGATGGCTGGTGGCGTGGTGATCGCCATCGCTTGGTGCGGTGTGGTAGCGGCTCAGATCGTAGCTGGAGCCCACCTCCTGGGCGGCGTGTTCTCCTTGCCCTTCCGTCTCGCCCTTTCCGTGGTCGCCGTGGTCTTCGTGCTCTACACCCTCTGGGGAGGACAGCTTTCGGTCATCCGGACCGATGCCTGGCAGATCGTTCTGTTCGTCGGGGGACTGGTGGCCTCTCTGCTTCTTGTCCTCACGGCCGGAGCGCGGGGGGCGGGTGTGCTGTCCGGAGTTCCAACGGACTTCTTGAGCTTCCCTGTCTCCTCTCAGTTCGGGTGGTACCACCTCCTGGTCTTCTATCCCCTCATCGTTGGCATGCCCTACCTGGTGGGGCCGGACATCTACTCCAGGGTGCTCTGCGCCAGAGACGGCCCCACCGCCAGGAGGGCCAGCATCCTGGCGGCCGTGGGCGTGGTCCCGCTCTCTTTCCTTCTGGCGCTCCTGGGCCTGATGATCTTTGTGCAGTTTCCAGGAATCCCTCCGGAGTCCGCTCTGCCACACGCTGTCACCACACTTGCGCCGGTGGGGTTGAAAGGTCTGATCGTGGTCGGGGTCCTGGGTGCCGTCATGTCCTCAGCCGATACCACGCTGATTTCGGCTTCGACGGTCCTCTCCTTGAACGTGGTGAGTCCTCTGGCGGGCCTGGCTCGGCGGGCCGAGTTGAGGCTTACCAGGGTCCTGGTGGTGGGCATGGGGATCGGGGCCTGGGGAATCGCGGCGTTTCAGGAGGGCATCATCGCATCACTCCTCATGGCTTTTACCGTCTTCGTGGGGGGGGTGGCGGTGCCGACCCTGGCAACCTTCTGGAAGGACCGGCTGGGTGTGAACGCCACGGGAGCGTTCTGGGCGGTGGTGCTAGGGGGAGTGGTGGCAGTGATGGGGGAGTTCAGGGAAGGAGCCGTCCTTGATGGGGTCCTCGGGAGTGGAGGGACGAACCTTCTCGGCACGGTCCTGGGCCCGGATTACGGAAGCATCCTCCCCGTCCTGCTCTCCGCCGTCGTCCTGTTCGGGTTGAGCTGGTTATCCGACGGAGAATCGGGGCCCGGCCCCGCGGGGACGGCGCGTGTCGAGAACCGCGCCGATGTCGGGGCCACTGGCGACCCTACACAGGTAGGTTGACCCTTCTGCAACCTCCGCTGCCCGCAACCGTATGCTCAAAGAACCTCGGCACCCTGGAACGAGAGCCATCATGACCTGGATCACGCGAAGTGCAGACCGAGTGATTAGCTTCCTTCTCCTCTCAACCCTTCTTGGCGGATGTGCCCCGGAAGGCGACTTCGAAGAGGAAGGGGGAGTCCGTCGGGCCGGCGGAGAGGTCAGCGCTCCCGTGGGGCCATATCTCGGCCAGACGGCACCGGGCGACATGGCGGAGGTCTTCGGTCCGGGCTTCATCACGACGGGAATGTATACGCGGGACCTGGCCATGACCTCTGACGGAACTGAGCTCTATTTCGGGGTCCTCCTGGGGCCGGTCGCCGCGATCATTCAGACGCGCATGCTGCCCGACGGGACCTGGACCACCCCGGAAGTCTCTCCCTTTTCCAGAGACTCCCGATTCTTCAACCTGGAGCCCCACATCTCCCCCGACGGGAGCAGGTTCCTCTTCCTCTCTACGCGGGTTCAGGACCGGGCACCCCTCGCGGAGGAGCTCCGGAGCTGGTCCAACCAGGACATCTGGGCCATGGACAGGGAAGGGGAGGGCTGGGGGGAGCCGTACAACCTGGGCCTCCCCGTGAACACGGAGGGTTCGGAATTCTTCCCGTCCACGACACTGGATGGTACCCTCTACTTCACCCGGGGGAGCGATGACGGAACAGAGAGCCACATTTATCGTGCGCGACTGGCGGAGGGTGAGTACCAGGAGCCGGAACGGCTAGGCCCTGGAGTGAATGCCACTCCGAATCAGTTCAACGCGTTCATCGCTCCTGACGAAAGCTATCTGATCCTCTGTACCGGGGGCCTTGAAGACTCCTTCGGCGGCACGGACTACTACGTCACGTTCCGGAGTGCCGACGACCGTTGGAGCGGCCCCATCAACCTGGGAGAGATCGTGAACACTCCCGGGAGCGCTGAGATGTCTCCGTACGTTTCCCCCGACGGCCGGTACTTCTTCTTCATGTCTCCCCGCTGGTTTCCCCGGGAGGAGATCCCCGAGAGTCTGTCCTGGGAGTATCTGAGCCAGTTCCGTCAGATGCCGGAGACGGGGAACCCTGGAATCTACTGGATGGACGCCGGCTTCATCGAGGCGTTGAGGCCGGAGGGGTTCTAGGAGAACCGGGCTGACCCGCCGGGTAGCCCTGCCCGCGGGGGACAGTCTGTCGTGCCAGTTGGGACCGGTAAAGGGATCGGCGTTGCGGGGGCGCTTGCCCCTACTGCTTTAATCGGCGGTACAGATCAACCCTGCGGTCGTCCAGGAATCCGAACTGATCGCGGATCCGGGACACTTCCGCCGGGTCCACCTCCCCGCTGAAGACGGCGCTGGAGCCCGGTTCGGCGGACGCCACCTCCTCCCCCATGGGTCCTCTCAGTGTCGAGTCGCCGGTGTAGTCCAGCCCATCCCCGCTCCCAACCCGGTTCACTCCCAGAACATACGCTTGGTTTTCGATGGCCCTGGCTTCCAGGAGCAGGGACCAGTGGTGACGCCTCGGCACGGGCCAGTTCGCCAGAACGCAGAAGAGATCAGTCCGAGCTGCGGCAGCCCTGAAGGGCTCGGGAAAGCGAAGGTCGTAGCAGATCAGGGCACTGACCCGGACGCCCTCCACCGCTACCGTCTCAAGAGATTCCCCGGCCACGAACTGCTCGTCTTCCCCGGCCATGGAGAAAGGGTGGAGCTTCCGGTAGTGGAGGATCTCCTGTCCATGGGGATCGAAGATCGAGCAGGCGTTGGCGGGCCGGGGGTCGGCGGGCTCTGCGTAGCCGGCCAGGAGGAACAATCCCAGCTCCCTGGAGAGGCCACGGAGGAAGTCCCTCGTTTCTGCAGCGAATCCCGCCACCAACTGGGCGTCCATTGAAAACCCGGTGGCGAACATTTCCGGGAGGGCCACCAGGCGAGCGCCCCCGTGTCCCGCTTCCTCAACCAGCTTTTGCGCCCGGCGGAAGTTCTCCGTCGGGTCCTCCCATGCCAGGTCCATCTGAACGCCGGCAACCTTCATGATCCAATCCTCCTGAGTCTCTCGGCGGCGGCTTCCAGCGTCTCCATGCGCTTGCAGAAGGCGAACCGCGTCAGCTTGCGGCCCTCCTCCAGCCCCACATGATAAAAGGAAGAGGGTGGCAAGGCCGCTACCCCGTGCTCCTTCGTCAGCCAGTACCCGAAGTCCCGGTCGTCCCCGGAGAAGACGTTCTCGAACCCGGCATAGATGAAGTAGGTGCCCCTTGGGACCGCGACCTGGAAGCCGGCTCCCTCAAGGGCCGAGACCAGGAAGTCCCGCCGGGCTGTGTATTCGGCCTTGAAGCTCCTGAGGTAGGCCTCGCCGTGGGCGTTCAGGGCGTAGGCCACCGCCACCTGCAGAGGTGTGGAGATGGCATACGTGAGGAACTGGTGGGCGGCCTGGGCGCCGTCGACCAGATCCCTCGGGCCGGTACCCCAACCGATCTTCCACCCGGTGAAGGAGTAGGTTTTACCCGCGCTGGAAAGGGTGAGGGTCCGCTCCCTCATTCCGGGCAGGGTCGCGAGAGGCAGGTGGCGGGCATCGTCGAAGACCAGGTGCTCATAGACCTCGTCCGTAAGGGCGATGAGGTCGTACTCCAGGCAAACCTCGGCGATGGCTTCCAGCTCCTCCCGGGTGAAGACCTTCCCCGTGGGATTCATCGGGGTGTTCAGCACGATCATCCGTGTCCGGTTCGTGACCAGGGCCTTGAGTGCGTCAGGATCCAGCGCGAACTCGGGGAATCGGAGTGTGAGGAACCGGGGGATTGCACCGGAGAGGGCGAGCCCAGGCGGGTAACTGTCGTAATACGGCTCGAAGAGGATGACCTCATCTCCGGGATTCAGGATTCCGAGCATCGCAGCCGCGATCCCTTCGGTGGCACCGGAGAAGACCACGACCTCCTCCATGGGGTCGTACTCGAGGCCGTAGTATCGGTGTTGGGCTTCGGCGATGGCGGTGACCAACGCTGGGTGTCCCCGGGACCTGGCGTACTGGTTCTCCCCGGAACGAAGTGCGTCGACCGCTGCCTCCACGATCTCCTCAGGGCCTTCAAAATCGGGGAAGCCCTGGGCCAGGTTGATTGCGTTGTGTTCCTGGGCCAGAGCCGTCATCTCGGCGAAGATGGTGGTGCCGAAGGGCCGGAGCTTCTCCGTGATCATCCCAGCGCTCCTGGGAGCC
>JBDHCH010000193.1:0-7626 GCA_039592115.1 Gemmatimonadota bacterium
CCGTGGAACGTACGATTTCCCGTACGGATGCCCACCATGAAGGCGATCGCATAGAGCCCGAGCAACGCAAGCTGGACCGGTGACCAGTTTGTGCCTAACGCTTGCCGCTCGAGGTATGCGTCCGAGAAATCGATCACCTGGAACGCGACACAGACCATGAAGAATCTCGGCCGATTCGCTTCGAAGTGGGTCCGAAAATCGACAACCTCCGATCCCCGCACTGGATAAAGCAGCCCACTCAAGAGGTAGAGCACCACCGAATACGCCACCAGGTTCAGGAAGAACGGGAGCGTCCACTCATTGATCAGGGTGAGGCCGAAGTTGAACCACCAGACCAGGACCGTGGTGATGAGGACATTCGCCGTCCACACTCCATGGATCCAATCGATCCGGGCACGAACTCGCGTGTCCAACAGCAACGCCACGCCACTCAGCAGGTGGACGACAGCGAGTCCAAGCACGACCGAGATGAATACGGTCAGGTATTCGTAAGGGGTCATTATAGACGTCAATTCGGGTTCTGAGGAGTATCCGACAGCAACTCGATGATTTTGGCACCGTACGAGATCCTGGACCCGTTCGCCACTGGCTTACGCCTGGATTCCGGCTGCCCCCCGCCGGGAACCGTGAGACCAAGGGGCAGGATGCGTCGGCCCGAGTTCAGAGCGGGGGCGGATTCCCTCACCCCTCCTCCCCCCTCCCCGGCCGGTTGACCAGATACGCGAGTCCCAAAAGCACGACTCCGAATCCGAAGAACATCAGAATTCTCCAGCCAGGATCTAGCTGAGCAAGGTCGAACAGGAGGAGCTTGGCCGCCACGAGTCCGAGCGTCGCCAAGCCCACCAGTTGCAGGGATTGAGAACCGCTCCGAGTTGACATAACCAGAGCTGTTGCGCCCTGAAGACCCCAGGCAATGCTGACCATCTGAGCGCCATATGACTTGGAGGCGAACTCGGACAAAAACCAAACCAGAAGGCCAAGATAGGCCGCACCTCTATACCGCGGCGCTATTTCGGTTCCGACCCGTGAGGAAATGAGCACGAGTATCGGCAACATGGCGAGTCTCACCATGGCCCCTTCTCGGAGCCCGAGAAAGCCGCCCAGTCCTGCACTCCCCGCAAAGGAGATGAACCCGACTGCGGCGATCACCGCCAACACGTGCCCGATGACCCCCAGTCCAGGCGGCGCTCCGCGAGAGACAAGGAGAATGAGCACGGCCGCCTGGATCAGGAGGAGCAAGAAGATCGTTGAGTCGCTGGCCACCAACGCCCATCCCAGGGCCAAGCACCCAGCTGCGATCTCGGCAGAGGACCAATGGGACGATTGAATTCTCCGGAACCAATAGGAGGATGCTCCTGTCAGCGCCCCGAAAGTGAACAAAATCCAGGCTACACCACGCTCTTCAAGGTCGAAGACGACACCGAGCAGAACGGCGGCAGCGAGCGTGGTCCATCCCAGGGCCGTTCGGGTCGACCACAGATCGAGGGGTCGATCTCTCGTCCGGTAGGCTTCGGGGTTGACCATCGGCCCCAGGATCGGGAAGAACCCGCCGACCAGCCAAAAGGTCACCAGAGCCAGTGTGGGGAACAGGGTCATGTCACTGCCGGCACCCCATGCGACCACAGCCGCGACACTCGATCCGCCCACGACGAGGGTACCGAGCAGTGGCACCCACCCTCGATGGAGCTGTACGGCGCCCCCGCCCAGAAGTACCACCGAGGCATAGATGGCCAAGGCGTTCACATCTCCGGAACCTGTGTCCAACAAGAACGGAGTCGCGAGCCCCCCGGCCACGCCGATCATGGCAAGGATGGGGGAGTCTTGTCGCTCCGAAAGAAGGATCGAGAGGACCGTGGTTGCCGTCATCAGGGAAAAGGCGACCCAGAACGGAAGGAGTTGATAGAGCTGAAAACCGGCAAATCCCGTGAGATAGAAGAGGGCGATAGCCCCTCCCGAAAGAGCCTGCTCAAGCACGCGTCTGGTCGGACCCAATCGCCATCCGAGGAAGAGGAAGAGGCCACCGGCACCGAAACCAGCACCCAAACGCAAACCCGGCGTAATCCACCCCCGGTCGAACGACAGTTTGAGGAGGAAGGCCGTGGCCAGGACTACGAATCCGACCCCGATAGGTCCGAGCCAACGCTCGCTCTGCCCAGTGACGGAGATCCGTTCCCTCCACCCCGCACCCCACGGTCCAGGGCCGGAGACGGAATCTGGTCCGGGCCCGCGCTCCTTTGGCGACCGAGTCGGCCGGGACTCGCCTGCCCGGGAGGGGGTTTCGGTCCCGCCCGGTGACCCCGGCGTCGGCTTCGTGGACGTCAACCCCTCGACGAGGCGCTCCAGGCGGGCAAGTCGGGCTTCCAGGGTGGGTCTCTCTCCGTCGGACATTCGTACGACCTCCCAACTTGGTGGTAATGCGCTCACTCGGTTCCTTGCCGGTGGAGAGATCGTCTACTCCACGGCGGGCCTGGCCCATTCACTCCCCCATCCCACTCCAACCACGCGGTACTGCTCCGGGGTTGGGAGTAGCAGACGTTGGCCGGCACCAACGCCGGGAGAACGGGGGATTCAGGAGTATGCGATCGGAGCCAAGCCCACCGCTCTCCGGATAATTCCCAGTTGACCCAGGTGGTAGGCCTCGTGCTGGGCGAGGAATGCGATTGCTCCGAATACCGTTGGGTCCTCCACCGGGAACTCGTGTGGGGCTCGGGATTTCAGGACCTCCGGATCCATCTCTTCCAGCGCCGACCCGACATCAGAGTTGACTCGCCGCCACGATTCCGCCACCACCATCGGGGGTGGAAAGTCCGCGATATCCTCGAGCCGGGTCGCGTCCTCGCCCACCTCCTCGAACCCATGGAATACGGAGATGCCGAGGAGGCGAACCATGAAGCACCGAGCATCCAGAAGGTGCAGGGCCAAGAAAGCAGCGTGGTTGGCCGTATCCTCCAACCTCCTCAACCATAGGTCCTGCGGGAAATCCCCGATGGCGTTCAGGAACAGGCGTTCATTCAGCTCGAGCTGCAAAGCCAGGGGCTTGAGCCTATCCTCCATGCTCATCTCCAACGCCTCGCGGGATCCGGGAACCGTACACGACGTCGCGGACTAACACGATGCCGACCGAAGCCGGGGACCACAAGGAAATCCTGAATCCGGTTCTTTCGGCCGGATCCACCCTTTGTCCGACCCGGCACCTCAATAGAGTGAGCGGCACGTTCACCACTTCCCCCCCATCGTGGGATACCGCACCTGCGGGATCACACCCTCCCGGCTCAAGAGCGACACGAGCTGGGGATCGGCCAGGACGTCAAAGAGATCCCTTGGGACCTCATTGACGAGGATGGTCCGATCCACAAGGCGGATTCCGTGACTGAACGCCACCCAATCATCCTGGCGTGAGGAGGAGAGGCGCTGGATCGGCTGTCCGTCGGGTTGATGCCACCCGTATCTCAAGACTCTCCCCGGGTTGGCGGGGAGGGTCGCCGAGAGGACAATGTCCAGTTTGTGGCCCGCCACAAACGCTCCTGGCGCGACGTCGAGGAGCCTCCGCTGAGCCTGCACCAGGCGATCATGACGCTCGAAATACCGCATCGTCGTCATGTCCTCGTTTGGTCCGATCCGTATCGGTGCAAGGCGCACCTGCGCCGACGCCCATATGGCATCGACCATACTGGGGGTTGGGAGGGAGGCTCCAACCAAATCGGCGATCCGCTGCGCGGTCTGGGGGGAAAGGGGGACGAGGAAATAGTCGGCGTCCGAGCCCACTGCCAGGTAATCGGGTGTGACCCAGAATGTCACCTGGGGCTCCCGGCCTCCGCCATCGCCTCGCACAACCACCGGCCTCAGCCGTCGCAGCCACGTTGGGACGTTTCCGTGGGAGATTTCTCTGAATATCCGCTCCTCCCTGGCTTCGAGGTCGAGGGAACGGATATCACGAACGACTTCCGTGCCGGTCAGGGCATCCTCCGGCCTCGGGGGGAGATCCAGCAGGGGCCCGCGTTGCCCCAGGTCGCAGGCCGCACAAAGAACCACCGCCAGCAGTAACCCACATCCTGCAATCAATCGGATGTGGTGTGATCTGCCGAGGGATTCCCCCCCTTGGCCTTCTTCATTGACAAGCAAATACCTAGACACCTCCAGCCCTCTCCGAACCGGTTCTCCCGCGAAGCGCTGGGCAGGGGTACCATACGACCGGTCACCGGCGCAGTCTCGACTCTCCCAGGTTCTTAGGATCCCTTGTCGAAGACCACACGCCACTGCCCGTCCGCGTCTTTCCTCCAAATGGAGTTGAAGCGACCGGCCACTTCGCCAGACGGACCACGCACGGGACCCGAACTGAGCGCCAGCTGTCCCGATTCCAGCACCTCGACCACGTCGGGATGCCATGAAAAGGGCGCAGTCGCCCCCTCGAAATAGGGAGCCCAGGCCTCAGCGATGGCGTTCCGTCCTCGTAACGGCTCGTTGCCGTTGAAGAAGATGGCCTCAGGAGAGACGAAGCTGAGGAAGGCGTCCAGATCACGATCCTCCATGGTCTTCGCGAAGGCGATCTCGCGGGCCTCCACTTCGGACGAGGACGTGTCGACCTGTCCTCCATCGACAGACAGGAACAGGCCCGCGACGAGCAGCCCCAAAAACGCGAGGGTCAGAACAGGTCCACTTGGCCAACGTCTACGCATCGGTCACCTCCCAGTATTTCCACGTTCGAATAAGCGCCCCGGAGTCCCTTCTACTGCTATGGATCGATCAACTGTCGGGCCTCGTCGGCCTTCGCCAGAAGACGGGATTATAATCTTGCCGCACGGCATACTACCACCTATCGTCACACATGAATAAACTCCGATAGTCACCAGCCCCTAAGAAGCGAGACTGCCGCGGCAGTCGCAGCTCATTGCGTCCACCCTCTGGGCGTAGGGGCACTTCACGTGTTCCCAGGATCATACCCAAATGTGAAGGATGGTGACTGTGCTATACCTCATCAGCGGAGCCGTTGCAGCCGGAAAGACCACCATTGCCAGGTCCGTCGCCGACCGTTTGCCCAACCTTGTCCTCCTTGAAGAAGACCGCCGACCTGCGACGACGGGCGGGGAACGTTTATCCAACCTCGAGCAATGGATCGAAGACGCGCTCGCCCTCGAAGCAAAGGGAAAGGACGCGGTGTTCGGATCCCAGTCGCCCCTCGGCGAAGTGCTGGCTTCGCCCCGCGCGGTGGACCTCGAGGGCATCGCGCCCTGTCTGCTCGACGCTCACGACTTCGTGCGAATGGATCGCTGGGTTGAGCGCGGCGTTCACCCCGAATGGCCGATTGGGATGGATCACTTCTGCTGGGCAGCGTTCCATCGCCTCCATGCGCGAGACCCCCAGTTCGAGCAGCGGGTCATGCTCGACCGCGCAGCTGAGAGGTCAATCTGGTCCCGATGGACTGACTGGACTGCAGACGATCCACGCTGGGACATCTTCATTTGCGACACCTCAACGGCCAACCTGGAAACCACGATCGGGCTTATTTCTGCTTGGATCCAGAGAGTGCGAAATGAGGGTACACCGATCATGAGAACGCGAAGGTGGTGGAATGATGGCTTCTGATCAGAGTTTCGTGGATTACGTCGTAGACCAGTGTCAGGACGACTGCGGGGTCACCTACAAGAAGATGTTCGGTGAGTACGGGCTCTACAGCCATGGGAAGATCTTCGGCGTGGTCTGTGACAATCGGCTCTTCATCAAGCCGACGGGCGGCGGTCGTGCATTCATTCAGGAGGTGGTCGAAGCGCCGCCCTATCCCGGCGCCAAGCCGAGCCTGCTGATCGAGGATCGGATCGAAGATTCAGAGTGGCTCAGTGAGTTGGTGCGAATCACCACCCGTGAGTTACCGGCCCCGAAACCGAAGAAACGAAAGAACGGTCGCTGAAGCCAGCAGAGGAATGGCCCCGAGCAAATGACAGACGAGCGAAAATATAGAGACGAGGAGATCCGAGAGATCTTCGACCTCGCCACCGCGGACGAGACGGTCGGCCAGCCTGCGGTACCCGAAGACGATGGCCTGACTCTCAAGGAGCTCCAAGAAGTCGGGCTCGAGGCTGGCGTAGGCCCTGAACTGGTCGCCGAGGCAGCGCTGGTCGTCGACAGCAGACAGGATGTCCTTTCGCGCCGGACATCTCTGGGTCTGCCGATTTCCCTCGGGAGGGTTATCGAACTACCCAGGGCTGTGACGGATCACGAGTGGGACATCTTCGTTTCGGTTCTCCGAGAGACCTTCGGGGCAAGAGGAAAGATCAGATCCCACGGAGGTATTCGGGAATGGTCCCATGGCCCGCTTCATGCGTTTCTGGAACCGACCGAGGCCGGTCACCGGCTGCGACTCCACACGGGTAGACTCGGCGCGCGGTTCTTGAATCGGGTGGGCGCCAGCGGCCTGGTCATCGGCCTTTCCCTGATCACGGTGCTCCTGACGACTGGCGAATCTCCGGTGGTCATGGAACTCGCCCTGATCGCGTCCATGCTGATCGGTGGCGGTGCCCTGGGGCCGAATCTGCTCCGTTTGCCGCGGTGGGCTCGTGAGCGGGAGAGCCAAATGGAGGACGTTGCAGGCAGAACCCGAGCGCTGATCAGAGACCGACCGGACGGAGAGGAGCCAGGATCGTAACGATCGATCCCACGCGATCAGGCTTCGAGCCCCACCCAACCTCCTGTGACGAGGTGCCGCAGGCTGGCGCCGCCACTACGAATCACGACCCGTGACTCCGGGCCATCCGCTTGAGCATCTGGATCTGGCCGGCATGGTAGGTGTCGTGGAGGACGACGCCTGTGATCAGGTCCGCGTAGGTCGTCGCTCCCTTATCCCCCGCTATCTCGTCGAGCCGGGCGGGGTCGAATGATGTGAGTGCCTCCAACAACCGAGCATGGTGGCACCGAACCAGGCGTCGATCCTCCGCCCACGCGTCTTCCGTTACGGCCCCTGAGGGGTGGGGCCAATTCGCCGGCCGACGAGGGAATCCTCCTTTGGGCGCATCGGTAAGGCGGCGTTCCACCGCGTAGTTCCAGTAGGCGACGTGCAGGGCCAAGTCCCAGATGCTGTGCCGGCCCGGATACGGCTTCCAGGATGCCACATCCGCGGAGACACCCCGAAGCGTGTTCAACACCGTCGGGCCACCGTGCCAGGGCCGGGCCCCCGGAGGGGGGTGGAAATGGCGGAGCGCTTCTTCGATCCGTCGATCGCTCATGGTCTCTCCCGAGTGAGCGGGTCGGTTGAGGGGAACCGAGTGGAGTCAGGGCCCGAACAGCAATTCGAAATGGACTACGGTCCAGGCGAGATAGGAGAGTCCAACCACAGCGCCGAACGGAAACACAACGACCCACTGGAAGGTGATCTTCGGTCGCTCGAACCGAAGGCTCGTGATGGTGGTCATCGTGTTGGCCCACAGAAACCAGAAACTGGCCATCCCCATAAGAAAGAAACCCCACCGGGGAGCCAGAAAGATCAACACGACAGCGGTAATCGAGATCGGACAGGCCAGGAGGATATCGGCCCAGGCGATCCCGTAGAAGACCTTCTGTTCGCGCCAGTCATCCTTCGTTCCATCGGGGTTTTCAAAAGGTCTCCCTCTCACACATCCAATCTGGGCCCAGTAC
>JBDHCH010000194.1:0-18250 GCA_039592115.1 Gemmatimonadota bacterium
AGAGCTGGAGTCTGGACGGCAGGCGTTCCTGGATGCCGGGCTGAAGATCGTTGGCGGTGGCGTGATCACGCTTCAACAGGACGATGACGCCGACATTCGGCGGTACTTCGAGTACGCCCGGGCATGTGGGATGCCCCTCATGGTGATCGCGCCAACGCCAACCACGCTTCCCCGGATCGAGCGCTTCGTCCAGGAATACGACATCCCCGTGGCCATCCATAACCACGGCCCTGAGGATGCCTACTTCCCCGGCCCCAGGGAAGCGCTTCCGGTCATACGGAACATGGACCCGAGGGTGGGTTTGTGTGTGGATCTCGGCCACACGACGAGGACCGGGGTGGACATCGTGGAGGCACTGGATGAAGCGGGTCCTCGGGTGTTGGACATCCACATCAAGGATCTCGAGGACCTCATGGATCGGGACAGTCAGTGCATCGTCGGGGAGGGAGCTATGCCCATTCCGGCTGTCTTTCACCAGTTGGTGGGCATGGGGTATTCCGGGTACGTCAACCTCGAATACGAGATCGATGCCCAGGACCCGCTGCCAGGTATGCTCCGGTCATTCGCGCATATGAGAGGCACCTTGGCCGGTCTCGGGATCGGGGAGGGGTAGGCTTGATCCCCCCCATCGTCGAGGGGCGCGCGTTCGCTCGTGCGGGTCTTCTCGGGAACCCCTCAGACGGTTATTTCGGTCGCACGCTGTCAGCTTGCCTCCAGGATTTCCATGCGAAGGTCACTCTCCACGAATCGGCGGAGCTCCGGATCCTGCCGGCCGAAGGTGATCTTGATGTGACCCTTGATTCCCAGGGGTACTACGGTGGGCCAAGGCTATTGAAGGCGGCCATACGGGTGTTTTTCGAGTATTGTCGTCAAAACAGAATACAGGTTCTAGAAAAGAACTTCACGCTCGATTATGCCTCGTCGATTCCCCGCCAGGTGGGCCGGGCCCTTATGGCGTTCTACGAAGTCGAAATCCCTCGGGAGGAACAACCTGGCGTGATTCTCTCGGCTGAGATGGACGAGCTTGGGATTACGGCGGGTCTCCAGGATCGGGTCATCCAGGTGTTCGACGGCCTCGTCTACATGGATTTCTCCAACAGGGCGATGGACGAGACTGGGCCCGGGTTCTATGAACCCATTGATCCTTCTCTCCTTCCCCGGTTGTTCCTTGCCTACCGGACCGTGCCGGGCCAGGCCTCCGGAGTGGTGCACGGCGACCTGAGGTCCATGCCGGGCCAGGCCTCCGGAGTGGTGCACGGCGACCTGAGGTCCAGGTGGGAAGCGGGCGACTCGGAGGTCAGCGAGGTTCTGGGTGAAATCGCCGACCTGGCCTCTCTCGGGCGAGAAGCCCTCCTCGAGGGGAGGCTCGGAGATTTTTCGTCCATGGTAGATCACAATTTCGATCTCCGGTGCCGCATCATGTCCGTTGACGGGGGGGATCTGGAATTGGTTCGGACGGCCCGAGCCATGGGTGCTTCTGCAAAGCTCACGGGCTCCGGGGGAGCGATCATCGGGGTCATCGACGGGGACGAGGAAAAGGAGCGGGTCCAGGTCGCCCTCGATGACCTGGGAGCCCAGCTCATCGAACCGACGGTTGGGCAAGGCTCAGGGGGTACTGTGCACGAGGGTAACGGACGGGCCTTACCGGACCTGAAGGAGCCGGCCTCATGATCCGAAAGGCGGTGATCCCTGTGGCGGGGGCAGGGACGAGGCTGCTCCCCGCCACGAAGGCTCAACCCAAAGAAATGCTCCCCATTCTCGACACACCGGCCGTCCAGTACGTGGTCCAGGAGGCCGTGGACTCGGGGATCGAGGAGATCCTGTTTGTAACAGGACGGGGCAAGCGGGCGATCGAAGACCACTTCGATCGTAACCTCGAGCTGGAGGCACACCTGGCCAGACGGGGGGACGCCGAGGCCCTGGCAGGTGTGCAGCGACTGGGCGAGATGGCCCGGATTCACTATGTGCGGCAGACCACCCAGGCCGGGCTGGGAGACGCGATCCTCTGCGCCGAGACCTTCGTGGGTTCCGATCCCTTCGTGGTCCTTCTGGGAGACACTGTCATGGACTCCCGGGTGCCGGTCGCCGCTCAGTTGATGGCGGCATTCCAGGAGCATCGGGTGCCCGTATTGGGTGTGGAGACTGTTCCTGCCGAAAAGGTCAACCGGTACGGCATCGTAGAGGCAGAACTGGGCGAGGCGGGGGAGCTCCGGGTCAGGGGTCTCACAGAGAAGCCCCTTCCCGGTGAGACCCCGTCCACCCTGGCCATTGCGGGGCGGTACGTACTCACCCCTGAGGTCTTCAAGGCCCTCCGTGAGACCGAGCCGGGGAAGAACGAGGAGGTTCAACTGACGGATGCTCTCGCCGGCTTGCTCGCGACCGTTCCCATGATCGCACTCCCTATTCATGGCCGGCGGTATGACATCGGGAACAAGACGGACTATCTGAACACCATCTTGGCTTTCGCTAGCAAAAAGGAGGAGTTCGCCGAAATCCTCGAGTCCTTCTGCGAAGCGTTTGCTTCCGGGTCCCAACGAAGGTGAATCCTACCCTCCCTCGGACGTCCACGTGGGTGCTCCTCGGATTCGGCCTCCTGGGGTGCCGGGGGGCCGATGAGGTCCGTGTGCTTAAGCTTGCCCATGGTCTCGATGTCACCCATCCCGTTCATCTGGCCATGGACCACCTCGCCCGGCGACTGGATGAGCTGTCACGAGGGGCAATGCGCGTGGAAATCCACCCCAGCGGGCAGTTGGGCGAGGAGCGTGAGTTGATCGAAATGCTCCAGATCGGGAGTATCGCCATGACCAAAGTCTCGGCGAGTCCCCTCGAGTCCTTCGTCCCGGAGATGACGGTCTTCTCCATCCCCTATCTGTTCAGGGACGAAAAGCACCTCTGGAGTGTCCTGAACGGCGAGATCGGAGAGCAGCTTTTGCTGGCGGGGGAGGATTTCTACCTCCGAGGGCTCTGCTATTTCGATGCAGGCCCCCGAAGCTTCTATACGACGGAAAAGCCCCTTCGCACCCCTCAGGACCTCAGCGGCCTCAAGATCCGGGTCCAGAAGAGCATCACGTCCACTCGCATGGTTCAGACTCTGGGTGGGTCAGCCACGCCCATCGACTGGGGAGAGTTATACTCGGCCCTGCAGCAGGGTGTCGTGGATGGAGCGGAGAACAACCTTCCGAGTTTCTTCCTTTCCCGCCATTACGAGGTGAGCCGTTTCCTGACCCTGGACGAGCATACCTGGGTGCCCGACGTCCTCCTGATCAGCACGCATGTGTGGGAGAGTCTCGACACCCACGAGCGGGCGTGGCTCCAGGAAGCCGTGGCTTCATCCGTCACGGAACAACGCCGATTGTGGAAAGCGGCGTCCGAACACGCCCTTGCAGAGGTCCAAGCAGCAGGGGTGGAGATCATCCACCCCGACCTGGCGCATTTCCGCCGGGCAGCGGAGGCGATGTTCGACGGCTACGAGGGAACGCCCCTAGAGGAGCTGCTGTCGGCGATAGAGGAGACCCGATGAGCGATCTCACGGCCTCTCCGAACGTCCTGACGAGGGTGTCCGCGAGAGTCGAGAGGACATTGTCCGTGTTGCTGGCGTTCCTCCTGGGGGCAATGGTCGTCGATGTGACCTGGCAGGTGGCGTCTCGATTCCTCCTCCACTCCCCGAGCTCCTTCACGGAGGAGCTTGCTGGGTTCCTCTTGATCTGGATCGGCCTTCTGGGTGGAGCGTATGGGATACGGACCCGGGCACATCTGGGGATCGATCTGGTCGTCTCGAAGCTCGAAGGAGTGCCTCGCCGGGCCGCCGAGGTCTGCGCACATGTCCTCGTCCTCCTGTTTGCCCTCACGACGCTCGTTTTCGGAGGATCTCGCCTCGTGGTCCTGGCGTTTGAGCTGGATCAGACTTCGGCGGCCATGGGCGTTCGTATGGGGGTCGTGTACCTGGCCCTGCCCCTTTCCGGCCTGATCGTCAGCCTCTTCTCGCTGGAGGCCGTCGCTGCTCGGAGAAGGGAGGGGGAGGAGGGCTGATGGAATCCCCAGGCCTTGTTCTGGTTCCAGCCTTCCTTGGATGCCTTGCACTGGGAGTCCCCATAGCCATCAGCATCGGGATTGCCACCGTTGCCACCATGCTTGTGACGCGGATGGCCACGGGAATCGACAGCTTCGCCCTTCTTGCCATCCCCTTCTTCATCCTCTCTGGGCAGTTGATCTCCCATGGCGGCATGGCCCGCCGCTTGATCGACTTCGCCAAGGCCCTAGTTGGCGGTCTTCCGGGGGGGCTGGCCTTCGTGAACATTCTGGCCAGCATGTTCTTCGGTACCATCTCCGGTTCAGCGGTGGCTGCCACGTCGGCGGTCGGAGGGTTCATGATCCCTTCCATGGAGAAAGAGGGATACGAGCGAGACTATAGCGTGGCCGTGACCATGACAGGGTCGGTAACGGGGCTCCTGATCCCCCCGAGCAACGTCCTCATCGTGTACTCCTTGGCGAGTGGCGGGGTCTCGATTGCGGCTCTCTTCGTAGCCGGCTACGTCCCGGGGATTCTCCTGGGCCTGAGCCTCATGGTGGTGGGTGGTTGGATCGCCGCTCGACGCGGGTATCCTGTGGAGCGCCGGCAGGGGATCCGGGCTGGGACCAGAGCCTTCTTTGGGGCAGCCCCGAGCCTGCTCCTGATTGTGATCGTGATGGGAGGGATCGTGGCGGGTGTCTTCACCGCAACTGAAGCAAGCGCAATCGCCGTGGTCTACTCCCTGGTTCTTGCCGTGTTGGTCTATCGTGAGGTGGCGGTAGGGGACCTACCCAGGATTCTGGTGAATTCCACGGAGACCACGGCCATTGTGATGCTGCTCATCGCCACCTCCACGGCCCTATCACTGGATTTCTGCTCTCTCTCACCGAGAACAGGGTCGTCATCCTCCTCTTCATCAACATGCTCCTTCTTGCCGTTGGCACATTCCTGGACATCACCCCGGCTGTGCTGATCTTCACCCCCATCTTCCTGCCGGTGGCGCAGGAGCTCGGAATCACCCCCCTTCACTTCGGCATGATGATGGTGCTGAACCTCTGCATCGGGCTTTGCACGCCTCCCGTGGGTTCGATCCTCTTCGTCGGATGCGGGATCGGGAGGACCACGGTGCCCCGGACCTCGAAAGCCCTACTGCCCTTCTATGCGGTCATGGTCTTCGTCCTCTTCCTGGTAACCTACCTGCCGGGGCTCAGCGAGGGACTGCCCAGGTCCCTGGGGTACGCCTTCTGACACCACCGGGTCGAGCGGAAGGACGCGTGATCTCCGGAGAGGGATGTCGGGATGCCGTGCAGTGCGGAGGGGGGAGCCCTCAAGACTCCGGTTCCGGTCGCTCCGGCGAGGAGATGAGCCCCAATCCCTCCGACAGACACTCCAGGGCTTGGGGGAGAACCTCTCTCATCGTGGGATCGATGCTGGACAGGAGGTCCGTGTACTCCTCGGAAAGATCGTTGAGGATTCTCCTGGACAGTCGTAGGCCCTGCTCCGTGGCCTGGAGGATGACCACGCGGTCGTCGGAGGCGGGAGACCGCTTCCGCACCAGCCCACGGGCGAGTAGTCCCTTGGCCAATCGACTGGCGGTGCTTTTCTCGAGGTGAAGGTGATCTGCCAGCCCGGTGACGGGTGTCGGTCCCCCTTTCCCAAGAACGAGAAGGGCGTGGAATTGGCTGACCGACAGATCATACCTTGCAGCCCTTCCTCTGTCCCGGGCCTGGAGCGTTCGAGAGAGGTTGCCCAGGGCATCCTCCAACCTGGCCGCGGCCCGAAGGAGCGACGGCCTTCCGGAGGAAGGTGCCTGGGAATCAACTGCAGGGTTTGGGTTCGGCATCACTTCTCAAATAGTTGTATAATACAACCGTTGGTATATACAACTAATTTCCTTACCCCAACTCGTCAAGTTTCATGAACAGGCGTTGTGACGGCCGAATCAAGAACCCGGTTCGGCGCCGACCTTTCAACACCCATGTGCGGGGCGGCACTCCACTTGTGCAGGCCTTCCCAATCGGGCAACAGAGCGGCATCACGAGGCCAGGCGCGCGGCTTCCCACCCCTGCGCAGCGGGTGAAGATGCGCGGGAAGTGGAAGGGGCTCTGATGAACGTGCTTGGCCAGCTCCTTCAGGGAAAGCTGATTCTTGAAGTCCGCCCACAAGAAACGGATTGCCCGAGCCACCGTATCGTAGTCTGGAGAGCGGTTCATTCTGAAGGTCCTGTGTCGGTCGGGAATTGAAGCCGGTCCAGCCCCAGAAACCACAGGGCGAGAACTGGACACCCGAATCTCACAGCCTCCGACTCCCGGGGCGACCCGATTCTTGCTCGAACGAAAGATGGATCCTATTCCCCGAGTCGCGGGTTCTCCATAATACGGGCGATCGGCAAGCTCTCCTCTCAAACAGGCTCTTCATGCGCCAAGCCCCCATAATCGGGGCCATCAAGGCCCTTCTTCCGGTGGCCCTCATTCTGGTTCCCGCCCTCGCCTCGGCACAGGCGTCGGAGATTCGGGGCCGGGTCATGGACCGAGAGACCGGCGACGCGGTTCAGGACGCGACGGTCATTCTGGAGGGCCAGGATACGGTACGCGTGGTGGTCTCGGACCGGAGAGGGCTTTTCAGTTTCAACGAGGTGGCCGGCGGTGAGTACCAGGTTCGCGTGCGGCACCTGGCCTATGGAGAGCACGTCGAGCCCGTGCAGTTGGCGGCGGATGCAGTGTTGGCACTGAGAGTCATGATCTCGGTGCAGGCCATTGAGTTGGACCCCCTTGTGGTTGAGGCGATGTCGGAGCGGGAACGGGCGAGCCGATCCCGGGGAACCATGATCCAGGAGGTGAACCGGGGGGAAATCGAACGTGCGGCCCGGACCTCCCAGCACCTGGGGGATATCCTTCGCCAAACCGTTCCGGGCCTGCGCGTATACGACAACAATTCCCTTCCCGGGTCGAGGGTGTGTATCGAATTCCGAGGCCGGCGGTCCATCCGCTATGCCAACGCGTGTCAGTCCCCTATGCTCATCCTGGACGGGGTCAGGATGTATGACCCCCCCTCTCTTTACAGCACCATCCAGCCGGGATCCATCGAACGCATCGAGGTCATCCCGCCAACGGAGGCAGGGCTCTTATACGGGTCGGAATCCGCCTTCGGCGTCATCACCATCGAGACCAAGGTCTGGCTTACCCAGGAGGAACGGGAGACAATCCCGGCCCATCTGAGAGGGGGCGCGTACGATTGGTCGCTGGAGGTGACGGACCACTCGTGGAAGAAGGTTTTCCTCTCCGCATTCATTGGGAATGCCTTGGGGGTTGCCGCGGGAGTCGCGCTGGCGGAGCAGTGCATCCACTTCGATCAACTCGCCACCGACATCTTCGCCTCCCGGTGTAACAACCTTCAAACCGCAGGGGCGTGGACGGCGGTGATTAGCCTCCCGCTGGCGGGAGCGGCTACCGGAGCCAGGTTCTCAGGGGCGACCTCCCTCTCCAGGGGGAGGTTTCTATCGGCCCTGGTGTCCGGTGGAATCGCGCTCCTCCCCGGCTATGCCCTGATCTCCTCTGCCCAGCGGGAGACTTCTTCCGGGAGTTTCAGGGTTGGGACTGCGTTCATCCTGGTGGGAATCCCCGCTGCGGTGACCATTGCCGATCGCCTCTTCCGTGGACTTCGAGGAGGGTGATGGGCAAATCGGTGTTCAGTTCCACCACCAGTCATAGCTTGTCCACACGGCTCCTGTCAGGTCAGAGTGGGTCCAACCCAGCCAGCGCATTCCCGGGTCCCCGATAGGGCTTCCTGGCGGAACGGCGGGCGCTTGAGGCACGGGCACGGATTGGTGAGGCCTCTGCAAGAACCGCTCGATATCCTGCTGGAGAAGGAAGTAGTGGGCCTGGTTGGCCCTGTCCATTTCGGCGTCGGTCGCCTTCAAGTGGGTCTCAATTCCTGAGAGCGCGTGTGTCGAAATTGCGCGAACCTGAGACATGGGAGCTTGGCTAGCCAACAACATCAGCCGATCCACGAACGTTCGCTCGATCGCGCGGTTGATCTCCGCTTCATAGGGATCGGAGAAGCTGGGCTCGAAGAGCGCTCGGACGTGCCCATGGATGACGTCTTCCAGCCCCGGAAGTTGCGGATCCAGGGCCTTCTGTTGGACCATTCGAGCCGCTCGTTCCGGGTGAAACACGAAGGAGATCGTCATGTCGGCCGCCGCGGTTGCCGGAGCGACAGCATCGAATACCAGGCCCGTGTTCCTGTTGAAGAGCTCCTGGTGGGGCCCGTAGCGGAAGGGCCGGGGGGGCAGGGATTCGAGGATGCCTCTGGGGATTGCCAGCTCTGCCGGATCCAGCGTCCGATACAGTGCCTCGAGGGCGGCCTGTTGCTCCACAGCCGGTACAGGCTGTAGCGGGTTCTGGCCATCGCCCCTCATGGCGTAGGTGTAGTATTGGCCGGCGATGACTTTCGAGGTGGCCTCGGTTTGGTATCGGTGATGCAGGTAGAGGGGAACCAGGGCCTCCTCCATGGTCGCCAGGGGCATCCCCGTCTTGATGGCGTTCTCCCCGAACTGGTCCAGGGCTACCCGACGAACGCGCATCATCCGCTTCAGCTCTTCTGCGGCATCGGCACCATTGTCCCAGAGGTGCACATTTGGGTGTGCGCTGCCGGGGGGGCGCGCGTCCTGATCGCTGATGAAGGTCAGGCCCTCGGATGCAGCGTCCATGAGGATCTCCCCCAACGCCGCATCGTGATCGGTGCCCGGTGGAAAGTCCGAGTAGCCGTAGCGGATCCAGACGTTGTCCCACTCCCCTATTCCGTGAGGGTAGGCCTCCCTCAGCTCCACGTTCCCGGATGAGTCCAGCTCGATCATGGGGTGGGGGTAGTCCATCACGGAGTACTCCCCCGCCTCCGTTTGTGCACTGGAGATATAGTTATGGGAGAGCCCAATGGTGTGTCCCACCTCATGAGCACCAAGCTGACGTATGCGAGCCAGGGCCATCTCCCGCACCTCGGAAGGGTGCTCGTCCCCCTCAGCGTAGGGAGAAGTCAGCCCCTCACCGATCAGCCAATCCTGTCGTACCCGAAGTGACCCGAGGGTGACGTGGCCCTTCAGGATCTCTCCTGTTCGCGGATCCACGATGGAGTTGCCGTAGCTCCAACCTCGGGTCGAGCGGTGGACCCATTGGATCATGTTGTATCGCGCGTCCATGGGATCAGCGTCCGGCGGGAGCACCTCGACCTGGAAGCCGTCGATGAACCCTGCCGCCTCGAAGGCCTCATTCCACCAGGACGCCCCCTCCAGGAGGGCCGAGCGAATGGGTTCGGGGGTCCCAGGGTCCAGGTAGTAAACGATGGGCTCAATCGCCTCGCTCAGCGCTGCAGTGGGGTCCTTTTTCTGAATCCTGTGCCTGGCGATGTACTGCTTCTGCAAGGGCTCTCCGAGGGGTGTGGCATAGTCCATGAAGCTGATGCCGTTGAAACCGGCCCTTGGATCGGCTTTCCGCATTGGGAACGGGTCTGTCGGGAGCTCCACGAAGGAGTGATGCTGCCGAAGCGTCAGGGCGCTCCCGGTAGGGGTGACGCTCTGGACGAAACGACCCGGTTGATCCGAGGTGAACGTGAGGGTCAGCTCCACCTCGGTGTTCTTGGGGAACCCCCTGGTCCGGGGGTGGAACACTGCGCTCCGGCTCTTGTCCAACCGGAAGGTCCCTTGTTGGGCCTGACGGAGCGTGTTGATGACACCATGCGCATCCCGGATGAAGAAGTCCGTGGCGTCGACCAGGACGGTCTCCCCCGTTTCCGCTCCAACCTCGAATCCCCAGATCACGGATTGCGGGAAGCCATCGTCCACCGACTTCCGCTCCAGAGCGTCTTGGCTGATGGCCCGGTATCCATAGTTGGGCTCCATCATGAGGATCCTTGGTCCCACCCGCTGAAAATACACGACCATAGACGGGCCCAGGTCGCCGCGATTCAACCCGACGTTGTTCTGACCCATCCCCGCCGGAAGGGAGACGTAGTAAAGGAACTCTGATTCGAAACGGCTGATCTCCAGCCATACCTTCCCACTCTTCGAATCCCAGTAGAGAGGGATGAATCCATCTTCCTTGTCCATTCCCTGGGTCTTTTCAGCGAGGGAGGGGATGGGTTTGTTCTCCTGGGATCCGGGGGCCTGTGACGTGGCCGCCGGTGCAGAGCCGGGAAGCATGGCTGCGAGATAGAAAGCAGCCGCCAGGACGAGGGGGCGACGCATCGTTCGTCCTCCGTGTGGGGAAATGATGAAGAGAGGGAGAAAAGTAGGGGCATCCCCTCTATTTTCCCAGGAGTCCGCCGCACTCCAGGATGCGAAGAGAAGCTGTCCCGCCGAAGTTCCCGCTTTCTGTCGTAAGCAGAATCTCACCGGCTGGGCCAAAGCCCACTGCCTCTCCTTGAGGCTCCCGGAGCGTACCCAGAGAGACCCGCCCGCCCTCGACGGGAACCAGTCGGCCTTCTTCCATTCGGTAGAAGAAGAGAGCCTCGTAGGTTCGCAGGGCTATGAGACTTCCGTCACGAGAGGCCTCGGCCCCGGTGATCTGGGCCGGTATGGGCATGGATCCCGGAGAGAGGACTTGAATCTCCTCCAGCTCCACCACCTCTCCTGCCCGGAGGGGAGGTGGGTACCGGTAGACGGTCTGCGCGTGGCTTCGACCCTTCGAAACGAAGAAGACCTCCTCTTCCGGAAGGACGAAGATCGCTTCCATATCTCGCGGGCCGTCTGGAAGGGAAACCGGAAACTCTTCGGCGGTAAGGGATACCTCTTCATCCAAGTCAGTCGGCTCCCGGATCCGAAGAAGGCGGACGGGATCCCGGATCTCCTCGTTGTCCCCTATATCGGCCAGGTAGAGACAGCTCCAATCCCCGCATCTGGATACGGCCATGTCCTCCCAATCCCAGACCGCGCCTCCATGAAAAGGGATTCGAGCCAGCAATCTTCCCTCCATGTCCAGGGCGAAGAGAAGGGGTTCCCCGCCATCATTGTGGCTCCAGATGGTTCCCGGGTGAGCGAGACTCGAGGCGACGCCGGAGCTCTCGTGAAGCGCGTCCGGGAGGGGAGAAGGAGGCGCCGCGAGCTGGCAGCCCGTCGTTCCCGCGGCATTCCAGGCGCACCCAACGGTCACGAACACGAGCGGAATGGGAAATCGACTGGCCTTCATGCGCATGAACCGGATCGGAGACCTGGGACCAAAGGAGTTCCCCAAGGGAGGGGCGATGTAAGGAATCTGGCGAGCACCTGGATTTCGAAGCTACCGGGCAGGTGGCGTGATCCCCTTCTGGGTAAGGGCCATGTCCAGGATATCCCTGAACACGTCGAGAGGGAGGGCGCCGGAGATCGGGACCCCGTCGATAAGGAATACCGGCGTTCCCTGGACTCCAATTTGCCGGCCAAGGCGGATGTTCGCCCTGACCTGATTCTCCCGCCAACCGCCTTCGATACATCGGTTGAATCGCTCCACGTCCAGGCCCTCTTCTTCAGCGAGTCGGGCGAAGAAGGGGAACGGATCCTGGCTGTTCTTCCATCCGGCTTGATCCGCGAAGAGCCTTTCCTGTATGGGGAAAAAACGGTCCTGTTCTCCGCTGCATTCGCCGGCGATGGAGGCCTCCAATCCGTTGGGGAACATCCCGAGCACGAAGGGAATGAACTTCCATTCCACTAGTCCGGTCTCGACGTAGACCTCCTGAAGTGTGGGGAAGGTCTCTTCGTTGAACCGTCGGCAGAAACCACATCCGAAGTCACTGATCTCCATCACCTTCACCGGAGCCTCAGGAGAACCCCTGTCATAGCCCATTTGGGCGACGTCCAGCGGTTGGTTTTCCTGCTCCGATGCCGTCAGGCGGGGCGACGACGGGCGTGGGGGTGCGGCTTCAGCCGCCGACCCCAGAATCGTTTGCACGACACTGTCTGTCCCGCCGGCTTGTGTCTCATCTCCGGAGTCGGTTCCGGAGCACCCAACCAGGAGGGAGATAGCCAGGACGGATTTGAGTGGGACTGATGCAATTCGAGAACGAATGGAGAACATGGCCTTCCCAGGGATGGCAGACGGAAACCGTGCGTCAGGAAAGATGGCTTCTCGAGGGAGCTTTTTGTACTCCCGCGGCAGGGTGGAACGACAAGGGGTCCGAAGCGGCTCCTGGCTCGGTTCCCGTCGGGGGGTTCATGGAGCCCGGGATCGTCCCCGCTCCCATTGGGCCTTCCCTTCCGCGACCCAAGGTCCGGGAACGGCGCTTTCTCCATCTTTGATGACGATGGTCTCGGATACCTTGTCATGAATGGCCTGGCGGTTGGGGTCCCAGAAGATCTGAGCGAACCACGCGTGCGTGATGGTCAGATAGAGCGCACCCCACCCGAACCCGAGTCCCAGGTCGTCGATCAGACCCCAGAGCCAGCCGAAGAGTCCACCTTCCTCCGCCTCCTCGAGTCTCGCGCGTGTTCGCGAGAGCTGGTCCTCGGCATCCCGGCGCTCCTCGTCCAGGGTTCCCACCAGCTCGTTCAGAGCGGAGATGCTGTCCAGTGCCAGGGAGTCTGTGATATGGTGGGGCTCCCGGACGGGCTCATTCGGGCCCTCGGGAGGCGTGTTCTGGACCCCCGTCCGAAGGTCTGTCATGACCTCGTCGATCATGGCCTCGGACTGGTCCGACCAGGACGCATCCTTGGGAAGAAGGGTGGCGAGAGAGGATCGGATATCCGGGAGTGATAGGCCTCCTTCTCGACCGGAAGCCGCGATCCTCTGCATCACCGCTCGCGCCTCGTCGGCGTTCTCGGCACCCCGGATTGAGAAGAGATCCGGGACGATCCTGGCCAGGGCCCCGAGGGCTATGCTGTCGGGTACTCCCTCTCCCGATAACTGCACAGTAACGCCGGCGGAGTCCGCGGCTTCAGAGATACCGCCCAGCCAGGCCGGAACGTTCTCGGGATCTTCCTCCAAGCGCTGGGCGAGCTGGATTCCCCACACTACAGCACCGGATGTGATGAGCACGGAGAGGCCGAGACAGCCGATCGTGAAGCGGAACAGTTTGCCGAAGAGATTCCGGCCGGGGTTTCGAACGGCCAGCCAGAAGAGGAGGATCCCGGAGGCCAGGCCCAGCGTCAGGCCACCGATGCGAGTGAGGCCGAAGATGACCACCAGGTCGATCCCGATGGCTCCCAGGCGCTGTAGTGGGGTGGCCAGCGGGATGCCCAAGAGGTCCGGGTGGACCGAGAAGGCATACGGGGTGACGATGCTGCGTGGATCTTGCCGCCGTTCCATGGAAGCTCAATCCGTGGCGCGTCGCGGGACGGGCAAGCTCACCGTTTCCGGAGGTAGGCCCCGACAATGAGTCCGGCCGCGGCTCCCAGGAGGGCCGTCCCGGCGATGATCCGTCCACGGGGAGTCAGGTTCGAAACGCGCTCTCTTCCGGTCCCCATGGCGGTTTGCATCGCCTGACCGGCCCGGTGGGCCAGAGCCCTTGGCCCTCCGAAGATCAAGCCCTCGTCCGTTTCCGCCTCGCCTTCCCAGTAGAGTTGCACGGCGGCCTCCTCCTCTTCCATCCCACACTCGGGGCAGGCGAGGAAGCCTTTGTCCCTGGCAGTTCGGTTCGGGAAGACCATCTCTTCGCCGCACCCGGGACAGGGCAGCCCGGCGGGAAGGGGAGAGATGAGACCGTACAGGACCCCCTTGGAGAGGCCCAGAGTCTCGCCGATCTGGTTTACGCTCTCCTCCGACTCCCAGTAGAGTCGGTTGGCTTCCTCGAAGAGGGCGTCCTGATCCGGATTCTGGCTGGACATGGGATCCTCCTTGGACCTGATCTATTGACCTGACGTGGGGGTACGGACAACATAGCCCGACCCGAATACGTACGCGACTTCCCGGAATATTGAACCGGACGTCTGGGATCGCGCAGGCCTCCCTACTGTTAGGTCGGCGTCAACCTATACGGAATAACCCCAAGTGAAGATTCCTGTTTCCCATGGCCACCTGGAGGCTGCCCTCCGAAACCCCAACGGAACTCTTCGCGGTGGCAGTGTGTTCTGTCACCCCCACCCCATTCACGGCGGCACCATGCACACAAAGGCGGTGTACAGAGGCGCCGAGGCACTTCTGGACCTCGGGCTCCGGTCGCTCCGCTTCAACTTCCGAGGGGTAGGATGCAGCACCGGTTCCTTCGACGATGGAATCGGTGAGGAGGAGGATGTTCGGGCGGCGTTGGATTGGCTGGAGCTGGGGGGCGTGCGGGAGATGCCCATTGTCCTGGGGGGGCTCTCCTTCGGATCGATGGTCGGCATGTCAGTGGGGGTGTCCGACACCAGGGTGAGTGCCATGGTGGCGTTGGGAACCCCCATTCACGTCTACGACTACTCCTATCTGCAAGGGACCGAGAAGCCCGTCCTCATCGTGCAAGGCGAAGAGGACGAGTTCGGGTCCGGTGACGAAGTCCGTGAAGCTCTCGGCGGATTGGGTGACCACATCACGGTGAGGAGTATTCCCGGCTCAGGACATCTGTTCGACGGTCACTTCCAAGAGCTTCAACGTGCTATTCGGGAGTTCTTTTCCGGTGGCCCCGGGGCCGAAGCTCTGGCGAGAGTCCAGGATACCACATTGGGGGCAGCATCATGAGGGACCGGCAGAAGATCCTGGGGAACCTGGAGAACCTCTATCGAGATGGGTTTGGACGGGCCGAGAAGAGCGGTGACCAGGAAGCGATGGCTCAGATCGACTTCGACTTCCAAAAGGATCAACTCCTGATGGAGGTGCTCCTCGACATGCGAGAGCTCCTTGCGGCCATGGAAGGTGGGAAGGACGCTGAGGGGAAGACAACGTCCCTTCTCGAGAAGGCCCAGGCCATTCGACGCCTCACGAAGCTTCGTTGAGGCGGGAAGGAACGAATGATGAAAATCTATACTCGGACGGGGGACAGGGGCCAAACCAGCCTTTTCGGGGGAGGACGAGTCCCGAAGAATCATATCCGAGTGGAAGCCTACGGCTCCGTAGACGAGCTGAACGCCACTTTGGGAATGGCCGTCTCGGTGATGATGGATTCCGAAATGAAGGAACACCTGATCCAGGTCCAGCAGGACCTTTTCAACCTGGGCGCTTCCCTTGCCACCCCAGGTGCGGAGGATGGCTCGGCGACCCCCTCGATTCCTCCTCTCCCCCTTTCCCGGATCGAGCAGATGGAGGCGTGGATCGATGCCGCCGCGGGGGAGACACCGGAGCTGAAGAGCTTCGTTCTGCCGGGAGGGACTCAGGGAGGAGCGGCTCTTCACATGGCACGCACGCAGTGCCGAAGAGCGGAGAGGGTAGCCGTTCGCCTGGCGGAAGAGGAAGCCGTCGCCCCGGGTCTGATCCCCTACCTCAACCGCCTCTCCGACCTCCTGTTTGCCTTTGCTCGGCTGGAGAACTTCCGGGCTGGTGAATCGGACGTTCTGTGGCAAAAAGCGCCGGAGTGAATCACTCCTCCTTCTCGTTGGAAAGCCCCAGAGGCGGGAGGATCTTCGGAGATCTCCGGTTCGTTGGGTTGCCTCCATTCCGGTCTGCGGTCGTTGTGGCGCACGGGTTCAAGGGATTCAAGGATTGGGGCTTCTTCCCCCACCTCTGTACGACCCTGGCCGCAGCAGGTCACGCCGTGGTGTCTTTCAATTTTTCCCACAATGGGATCGGCCCGGATCCGGAGGTCCTCTCAGAACTGGAGGCGTTCTCCAGGAACACGTTCACCAGGGAGCTGGACGAACTGCTCCACGTTCTGGCTCGCACAGATTCCGGTGAGCTGCTAGGAGGGCCGACAGGCCGGGTGGGGCTCCTGGGGCATAGTAGAGGCGGCGCGTGCTCCATACTCGCGGCGGCGGAGAGCGCCTGTGTGGAGGCCTTGGTGACCTGGGGGGCCGTCGATCACCTGGACCGCTGGACTCCTGAGGTCGTCACGGAATGGGAAGACGCAGGGGTGATCCATGTCCTGAACCAGCGCACCGGCCAGCAACTGCCCCTTTCCTTCGACCTCTGGCGGGACTTCCAGGAAAACCGAGAGCGGCTCGATGTTCACAGTGCCGCAGCCACCCTCCAGATCCCCTGGTTGGTCGTTCACGGGAAGGAGGACGGTACCGTCTCGGTGGAGGAAGGGGAGCGGCTGGCTCGGATCGCCTCCTCTGCCACGGCGGAGGTGGTTGAAGGAGCCGGCCATACCTTCGAAGCGGTGCATCCGTTCAAAGGACCGACAGACACTCTTGATCGAGCATTGGAGCGCTCTCTGCAACACTTCCATCGCCACCTGGGGGGAGATGGAGGGTGCTTTTAGGGGGGACGGGACGTGCGGGTTTGCCGGTAGGCCTTGACGAGACTTGCTACATGTGTAACCTGGCCTAATGATGGCGGGGATCTTTTTCGGTTGGCTGGACGATTCAGGGAGGTGGAATGACGTACATAATTGCTGAGCCGTGTATCGGGACCAAGGACGCCGCCTGTGTAGAAGTGTGTCCGGTGGACTGCATCTACGAAGGGGATGACCAATTCTATATCCACCCCGAAGAATGTATCGACTGTGGTGCCTGCGAGCCCGAGTGCCCCGTGGAGGCCATCTTCCCCGATACCGACGTTCCCCCCGAATGGACTTCCTTCATCCAGAAGAACGTCACCTACTTCGAATAAAAAAAACTCCCCTCGATCAGGGAGTACAGTGGGGGTTCGGATCCTAGCCGGACCTCCGCTTTTTCTTCCTCCCGTTCATCGCCTGGGAGCCAGAGGGCGCACTATCCACCGACTCCCCTGGGGGTAGGGGAGGATGCCTTCGGTGTTCGAGGTGGGAAGGCGTAGACCTTACCTTAAAGGCCTAGCTCCCGGAGTTTTTCGAGAGATACGGTCCGAGCCGTGTTTTCTCCCGCGGGGATCTGTTTCTTCAACTCCGTGTCAGCTTCCCTCTGGTGCCGGAAAACGAAAATCCCGGCGGTAAGGGCCGCCGCTCCCAAAAGACTCACGACGAAAGTGCGAATAGGTCCTCCCGGGTCAGGGTTGGTGCTTCGCTCCTTCCCACGAACCTGAAGCATTATTCGTGCCGAGCCGCAAATCTGTCTGAAGAGTCCGGAAGCGATTGGGTGGATTTGAATTGAGCGGCCGAACACTCCGGCCCGATGTATCATGACCCACAGAAATCTGAGGAATCCCTGGGAATACCGCCGGATTTCTGTGGTTCACCACTCTCCGCCCACCCTTGATCGAGGGCGGACTGGAGGAGACGGGAGGTGTGACCAATGGGGGTGGAATGGGGGGTGGGGTGGACGCGGATAGAAATCCGAAGGGCCCGGGACCGTAGTGGTTCCGGGCCCCATTGTTGGATACCTGCAACGGATCAACTGCTTCGTTTCGTACTGATCAGAATCACGCCTCCCTGGTACATGCCTCCGTACCGGATGGTGGCATCCGTCGCATTGACGTAGCGCATCTCCTGTATGTTCTCTACTCGGAAACTCCTGAGTGCCTCCATAGCGCCATAAGGACTTCCGTCCACGAAGAGATGAGGATAATGGCCAGCCGGGTTGGCTGAGTTTCTGATTCCTCCAGGCCGCATCCACATGGGCCGAAGGCGCTGAACGGCGTCCCAGGCCGTAAACTGATTGAGGGGCTCCAGGTCCGCAGCCTGGAGCATATTCCGGTCACTTCGGGGCTCGCCGGACCCGGAGGTCCCGGTAGCACAGGCAGCACCCGTCATCACGAGGAAAAGCAGGAGGAGAACACGAGGTTGCATGGCTTCGAACCTCCCTTCTGGTTCGGCTTGATTCATTGGTCAGTAGGACGATAACCTACCCGTCATCCTGTTGCGAGAGTTTCCTTGCACGGTACCTGATTGGAGAAATGACCTGCATGCTCACCTTTGGCCGCCTGATTGGAGAAATGACCTGCATGCTCACCTTTGGCCGTGCCCTACTTCTACTGCTGCTGGCGCTTCTGGCCTGTGCCAGCCCCTCAGCTGGCCCGGCGGACCTGGTTCTTCAGGGGGCGACTGTCTGGACCGGGGTCTCGGGAGCACCGCTCGCTGAAGCGGTGGCGATAAAGGGCGGACGGATCCAAGTTGTCGGGACCGCGGCAGACGTCCGAGCCTTCATCGGACCCGAAACCGATATTGTCGAGTTGGCCGGGGGGATGGTGCTCCCCGGGTTCATCGACAGTCATACGCACTTCATCCCCGGGGGATTTCAGCTTTCCAGCGTGGACTTGCGGACTGCGGCCACGCCGGAGGAGTTCGCACGGCGTA
>JBDHCH010000195.1:0-8508 GCA_039592115.1 Gemmatimonadota bacterium
AGGGATAGGGAATTCAAGGGCCCTACGAACTCCTGAGGCTGTTGGGGAAATGGAGACGAGGCGGACGGGACTGGTCAGGAACGGCAGGTGGGGTGGGTTTCTGGGGGTGGGGAGAGGCGGTCTGGAAATTCCGGGCGCGCCTCCGGCGGGGCCGGAGGGCCCGAGAGGTCAGGCGTCCCAGCTCTGATCGACGTCGTCTTCTGGAATGGGCTCGGGCTCGGTGGGATCGAACACGGGCGTTTGGTTGAGGTCGTGGGGGAAGGATTCCTGGGCGACCTCTTCTGCTTCCCCACCGGCGGCCCTCATGTCGAGATCGGTCTGAGGCGGTCCCCTGGCGGGATGAAGGAGCGGGGGCGAAGTGGGCTCTCCGATAGGGGCCAGGATCTGTGTGATGGGCTCTGGGTCGGTCAGAAAGGCGATGAACGTGAGGGGCGTCTGGCAGGTTGGACAGATCAGCGGGAAGGCTTCATAGATCCGAGCCAGGAGGGCGGCCCATCTGGACGGCCGGGCAGGGGCGGTGTCGGGTGGTTGGGGTGGTGGGTTTTCCGCCATGGGAGGCGAGGTCGTGGGAGGTGTTGGGAGAGGAAGGGGGGGACCGGGGAGCTGAGCGGCGAGGGCGTTATCCTCCTGTGCCCGGGCCGTGAACGGCGGCCTCAGCGGAGCGTTGGGGGCGAAGACGCCGTGGTAGTGGTGACGGTGGATGCGGGGCGGAGGGAGGATCTTTGCCAGCCGGTCCAGGAACTCGAGGGCCGAGAGACGGAGCGCGGTGCGGCCGGCCAGGTCGGGCCCAGGGAGGAGGTAGAGGATCTGGTCGGAACGGTTGCCGACCAGGTGGAGTCGGTCGAGGGCGAAAGGCGGCCTAGTACAATACCGGATGAGCCGCTCGAGGCCGACGCGGTCGGTAGCCTCGATACGGACGCTGGCGTCGAGGCTGAACCCGCCACCGTGATCCCAGCCGAGCATGTCCTCGGTGTCGTGGGGCTCCAGGAGGCCGTGGCGGCGGAGCCGAGCGGCCTTGGGGGTGACGGCGCAGAGCGCTCCGAGAAGCACCCCGCGAGACCATCGAATGAAGCGAAGCTGAGTTCGATGAAATGCCTCAGGGGCCCTCCAGTAGCTCGTGGGTGAGGGCGGTGGCTTCGTGGAAGCGGAGGCTGGTTTCTGGATTGGCCGGATCCTGATTCGTGTCATCCTCGACCCGCTGGAAGAGCCCGTCGGTAACGCATAGATGAAAATGGAAGTGGGGATTGAGGCTGGAGCCGAAACGATGGAGAAAGCTGACGGCTCCGAACGAGGCGTCCGCTGGTGCGGTGGGAGAGGACTTCCTCAAGGTAGCCTGGAGATCCTGAAGGACGACTGAATCCCGCCATTGGCTCCTTCCATAACCTGCCGAAACGCTTGCCAGTCCCGCTTCACGCCCCAAAGTTCTACCTGATTCTCCCGAACTGAAGACGCAGGCCGCCTATGGTCTGGGCTGGAGCGCCATATCCGCGCCTGCCGGATCGGTTCGTCATATACCCCGCGCTCCCTAGGGAAGACCGATGAGCGATGACCTCCTCCACCGCCTTCAGGAGTCCTTCACCGAGCGGTACTCCATCGAACAAGAGCTGGACCGCGGCGGGATGGCCGTGGTGTTCCTTGCCAAGGATCTCCGGCACGACCGGACCGTGGCCATCAAGGTCCTGGATCCTGCGTTGTCGGCGACGGTGGGGGCCGAGCGGTTCCTGAGGGAGATCGACGTCATTGCCCAGCTCCAGCACCCCAACATCCTCACCCTCATCGACTCCGGCGAGGTGGACGGCCTTCCTTTCTATGTGATGCCCTATGTGAAGGGCCACAGCCTGGCCGAGCTCCTGAAGGAAAAGGGCGCGCTGCCGCTGGAGCAGGCGGTGCAGATCGCCGAGGAGGTGGCGGACGCTCTGGAGACGGCTCACGGGCAGGGGGTCATCCACCGGGACATCAAGCCCAGCAACGTCCTGTTGAGCGGTGGCCACGCGGTGGTGGCGGACTTCGGCATCGCAGCGGCCCTGGACCACTCGGCCCTGGGCAAGCTCACGAAGACGGGGATGTCCATGGGCAGCCCAGTTTACATGAGCCCCGAGCAGGTTACGGGCGACAAGGAGCTGGACAGCAGGGCCGACATCTACGCCCTTGGTTGCATGCTGTACGAGATGCTGGGAGGCGAGGCGCCATTCCAGGGATCCTTGGAAGCCCTGATCGGAAAGAAGGTGCTGGGCGAGTTCCAGCCGCTGGCGGAGCTTCGGGGTGATGTGCCCCAAGAGATCTCGAATGTGGCAGCTCGGGCCATGTCGAAAGACCGAGAGAAGCGGTTCCACTCGGCGGTGGAATTCCGGGAGACCCTGCTGGCTGCTGTGCCCAAAGAGGCGCCGGAGGGGTGGGGGCGGAGGCGCACGCTGGTGACGGCTGCCCTATTCGTGGTCATCGCCATCGGAGCGGGTTTGGCCATCTATCGAGCCAGGCAGCAGAACGAGCTGAGGCTGTGGGCGGCCCAAACGCTGGCGGAGGTGGAGGGCCGAGTGGATGCCGGTGAGTTCACCGAAGCTCTCGCACTGGCGCAGGAGGTGGAGGCGGTCTATCCGAATGACCCCACTCTGGCTCGGCTCTTTCCCGAGTTTTCCTATACGGTTCCCATCCGTACCGATCCTCCGGGAGCTGAGGTTTACCTCCAGGATCTCAGCGAGCCAGGGGGGGAGTGGCAGTTCCTAGGGGAGAGTCCCGTAGAAGAGGTTCGCTTTGCCGGGACCACCTTCGAGATAGAGAGCTTTGGCTCCGGTTACGTTGAAGACCGGCCTCACCGGCTGCGGTTCGAGTTGGAGGGATACAGGACCCGGGAGCTTCTCAAGACTGCAGTCCTCGGAGTCGACTGGCGAGGGATTCTTCTGATGGACCCCGTCGTCCTCGAACCAGAAGATCCCCGATTGGAGGGCATGGTTCAGATCCCGGGGTTCGTCTACGACTCGGTCCAGTACTCCGATTACTACATGGACCGGTTCGAGGTCACGAACCGGCAGTTCAAGGAGTTCGTCGATGCTGGGGCCTACAGAGATCCTGCCTTCTGGAGTCACCCCTTCTTGAGAGACGGAACGGAGTTGGCATTCGAAGAAGCCATGGCCCTCTTCCGTGATCAAACGGGGCGGCCCGGACCCAGCGCTTGGCGCCTGGGAACGTACCCGGAGGGCCAGGCCGACTACCCGGTGGGCGGAGTCAGTTGGTACGAGTCAGAAGCCTTCGCCCGATGGGCTGGCAAACAGTTGCCGACCACCCGGCAGCTCAGTCGCGGATGGCGGTACTACCGGGAGAACAGTTACGTCATCGTTCCCCGCAGCAACTTGGGGTCGGACGGTCCTCGAGCCGTGGGCGCGAACGAGGCTATGACCACCCTTGGCGTCTACGATCTCATCGGCAACGTCAGAGAGTGGTGTCACAACGAGATGGGAGCCGAGACTCGAGCCACCCGAGGAGCGGCGTGGACCGATGCTCCGTTCCACGTCGGCTGGGTGATCCCCAAACATGCACTCGACCGCGATCCGACGAACGGATTCCGCTTGGTCCTCTCATTCGACGAAGAGGTGAAGTTGGAGGCACTACGGTATTCGATCTCACCCGGCACGAGGAGGGATTTTCGGACCGAGGAGCCGGTCTCCGATGCCGAGTTCGAGGTGTTCCGACGCCTCTACGCTTATGACCCCTACCCCCTGGACGCCGTGGTGGAGCGGGTAGACACCTTCGAGCACTGGGTCCGTGAGGTAGTGGCTTTCGATGTTCCGTATGGAGAGCGGGGAGGGGCTATCCTCTACCTACCAAGGAACGGCATGGAGCCTTTCCATTCCATCCTCTATTGGGGAGGATCCAATATCTACAGCACCCGGACGGTCGATGATGGATGGACCTGGGGGTTCGATTACATGGTCCGGGCGGGCCGGGTAGTGGTGATTCCCCTTTTTAAAGGAGCATATGGGCGCTCCATGCCACCCCCGGGAGAGGGTGAGTATGGTCAAGAATATAGAAGCAGTGCATTCCGGGACGCTACCATCGAGTGGGTCAAAGACCTTTCAGCCAGCATCGACTACATCGAGGAACGAGCTGACCTGGATAAAGACCGAGTGGGCTACTTCGGGTTCAGCCACGGGGGAATGGAAGCTCCGATAGTGATGGCCATCGAGGAGCGCGTAAAGGCATCGGTGACGAACGTCGGTGGGTTCATGAACGCAGGCTTCTTCCCTGAGGCTGACCCCTTCAACTTCGTCTCTCGTGCCCGATCTCCTCTTTTGATGATCAACGGCAAGTGGGATATCGTCTTTCATTACGAGACCCAACAGTTGCCGATGTTCGAGGGCCTAGGAACGCCGGAACAGGACAAGAAACACTACACTGCGGAGGCAGGTCACCTCGTCCCGAAGGATGAGATCATCAACGAAACCCTGGCCTGGTTCGACAAGTACCTGGGGGTGCCTGGGGGAGGGTAGCAGGACCCCGGGACCTCTGAATCCACTGACTTCGATCCGTTCCTCTCAACCCAGTGACCTATGAGCAACGACCTCAAAAAACGCCTGACGGAAGGACTGGCCGACCGGTACGCCGTTGAGGCTGAGTTGGACCGAGGCGGTATAGGGATAGGGAATTCAAGGGCCCTACGAACTCCTCAGGCTGTTGGGGAAATGGAGACGAGGCGGACGGGACTGGTCAGGAACGGCAGGTGGGGTGGGTTTCTGGGGGTGGGGAGAGGCGGTTTGGAAATTCCGGGCGCGCCTCCGGTGGGGCCGGAGGGCCCGAGAGGTCAGGCGTCCCAGCTCTGATCGACGTCGTCTTGAGGAATCTAGTCCTTGATACGCTAGATAGGCGTGAGGCTCCCGCCGGGCGCCTAGCGCCCGATCCAATAGGTGAGCTTGATCTGGTAGACGTTCAGGGGGCGCTGGTCGAAGATGGCTGACCTGGCGCGGTCAAGGTCGACATCACCGACCGGCTGGTAGCCGGACCTTCGTTGGGTCCAGACCAGGAAGAGGGTCGACCCCGGGCGGTATTCCCACCTCAAAACGGCCGTGCCCCGGAGCGCCCCTCTGGTAAAGTCCGGGTTATCCAAAAAGAAGGGTGTGGCTGACCCCGAACCGTCGGGATCCACCAGGTAGCCGGCGTGTTCCTCCGAGTATGCGATGGTGCCCACGTCCTCCCCGTAGACCTGCTTCTTGAGGCTCCTTGGCCGGGCGAATTCCCGGAACGAGGAGTATTCACCGCTGGCCACAAAGGGCTGGGCGAAAAGCTGCAGGGTCAGGTCGGGAGTGAACGTCCAGTTGATGCGTGTGCTCAGTGAGACGGTTCGGGTGCGAATGGCGGCGAACACGTAGCGGCTTCCAAAGAAGTTGGTGGCCGTGGAATCCTCGACGGCCGTGACGTACTGCGCTGCGTCCTCGTCGTGGGCGAAGGTCGGCGAAAGCTGGACGAAGATGTTCGATGCGGGTTTGAAGGCCACGCCTGGACCCAGGGTGAAAGAGCGGGTGTCGCTACCGATGCCCCGGGAACCCCGGATCTGCACGTCGAAGACAACAGGGGCCCGAGCATCGGTGGATACCTGGAAATGCCCGAAGTCATACCCTGCGCGTTTCACTACGGGGCCGCCCCGCGTGAGGCGATCGTCCAGGGCCGGCTCTTCGTGGATCCAGAAGGTTCGGAGATTCCAGTAGTTGAGGAACTCCATTCCGTAGTACGCCTGGAGGGCGGTTCGGGTGAGGTCCCCGTCGTAGTTGCGCTCCGCCGCGCCGCCGAGGCTGGTAAAGATGCTACGGTACCAGCTTGTAGGCGTGGCGAAGCTCCCCCCCAAGTTTCCGTTCACCCAGAGGTAGTCGGCCCTGTCCAGGAAGGCGAGATCGTTGTTTTCGAACCCGGGGCTTCGGACGTTCGCCATGAGCTCCCACCGGAGGATGCCGCCACTGTCCTTCCCCACCCGAGTGAAGAGTCCGTAGCCCCGCAAGGAAGTGGCACTTGGGTCGTAGCTCGTGTCGAAGAACCCATCTCCGGTGGACTCCCGATCGGGCCGCTGGAAATACCGGGCGCTGGAATGCTGAGTCCGCTCAAGAGCCGCCGGAGATCCGGTCACATTGGTGAGCAGGGTACTTCCCATCCATGAGTACTCCCGCCCGTGCCAGGTGTGGTACCAGTCGAGACCCGCTGCTTCCGCGTGGCGGTGAAGACGATCCTCGACGATGGGGTCTCCGGTGCGTCGTGCCACAGAGGTGAGGATCCCGCCGATGGTGGTGGCTCCACCCCGCAGCTCTTTCTCGACTCGGCCCACGAAGTAGTTCGTCAACGGTTCCACCACCTGGGACGACTCACCACCGCCCCCCACGGGCACGTAGTGTGCGGTTTCCCGGCCGGTGACTGCTTCCAGGACGCCGATGGTGTAACCCTGGTTGGTTCGGCCGGTGACCTTGGCAGCCGCCAGGATAGAAGTGCTCTCGGGAACGTCGGCGTACTCGGCAGCGCCCTCCACGTACCCGGTGATCTGAGGTGGCCGACCAATGCGCCGTGTGTAGAAGGCACTGAGGCTGGATGTGTTGTTGCAGAACATGCACCGCATGCCACCGAAACTGAAGGCGCTTCTTCCTGCCACGAAGAACGGCCGCTTTTCGTCGTAATAGGTCTCGAAGGCGCTGAGGTTGAGGACGGAGGGGTCGACTTCCACCTGCCCGAAGTCCGGGTTGAGGGTGGCGTCGAGGGTCAGGTTCGTGGTGAGGAGGTATTTGAGATCCGCCCCGAAATCGAAGCGCATATCAGCGTCCTTGCCGTAGGGATCGCCCGGGATTGCTCGTTCAACCCGGCTTCCAGTGACGGCATACGGAAGCGCCTCGAACTGGCGGGGTTGCCTGGGAATGACCAGGCCTTCCAGGTGGCCGTAGAAGGCGGGCCCATTTGCCGCATTCCGAGGCCGGAAGGACCACATTTCCTGTTCATTCAGGTGATCCACATAGCGCCAAATCTGGAGCCCCCAGGTCTGCAGGGAGTCGGGGGAGAAACGGAGTTGGCTGAAAGGGATTCGTAGCTCCGCAGTCCATCCGAAAGAGTCGACCTGGGTGGACGTTTCCCACACCGGGTCCCACGACGGGTCGCCGTTGAACTTCTCCCCCTTCGCTCCGCTCGGATTCACCTCGAACCAGGCGTCGTCAAGGTGGTTGTGGTACGGATCCAGGCGAAGGATGAGCTTGTCGGTGGTGAGTGAGTTGAAGGACCCGTTGTCACCGCTGGCGTCCAGGAGCTGGTCCCTGCGGGCCAGCGGCGCGATTACGCCCCCGGGTTGGCTCATGCGGGCGCCAACGTAGAGGGCTCGGTCGTCGAACAGGATCCGAACTTCCGTAGGAAATGATGCGGGAGCACCCTCGTCGGGCTGGTATTGGCGGAATCCGGTAGCGGGGGTCGCCCGTTCCCAGGCGCCTTCGTCGAGACGCCCATCCAGCGTGATCACCTCATCGAGCCGGGAAGCACCTGCCGTGGGCAGCGGCCTCGCACCCGAAGAGCCGGTGTCCTGGGCGAAAGCCAGGGTCGGATGAGCGACGAGGGCGAACCACGCCACGGTCATGTAGCAGGCGATGCGCATGGGGCACCCCGCAGTACGAAGTGGTAGAGGCGTCCGTGTTGTTTGGACGCATCGGATGCCCCGGTGGTTGGGAGAACCCCCCGGGCGGGGAGGGGAAGGGATTTGGGTGCCTTCGTGGCTCCGGCCTCCTTCCCTCGGAAGAGACTGGTTGGTGCCCGATAGCGCCCCGGCATACCTTGGCGCCATGCGTGCACTCTCTCGGGAACTCCGCCTCACCCTCCGGCGTCTGGCCCGGGCTCCAACCCTGGCCGGGATCGCCGTCATCGCCTTCGCCCTGGGGATCGGGTTGACAGCGAGCATGTACTCCATCGCCTACTCGGTCCTCTACAGGGGGCTCCCCGTCCCCGACTCCGAGGCCCTGGCCTTCCTCTCCCTCACCTACGAAGAGACGGGAGGGTACGCCCGGACGAGCCCCTTCCTGGACTACCTGGACTGGCGCCAGCGACAGACGAGCTTCACCGACCTGGGAGCCTACGCCTCCTTTTCGGGGAACCTGGCCGACGACACGGACCGGCCGGAGCGGGTTCGGGCGGCTTATGTGACCCCCAGCCTCTTCCCCACCCTGGGGATCGCCCCGGTTCAAGGCCGGGGGTTCGGGGAAAACGAGATGGGCCCGGGGAACCCGGTAGTCCTCATCAGCGACGCCCTCTGGCGGAGCCGGTACGCCGCCGACCCCGGGATCCTGGGCCGGACCCTCCGGACCGACGGCGAGCCCTACACCATCATCGGGGTCATGCCCCCGGACTTCGACTTCCCGGAGCAGCAGAAGCTCTGGTTCCCCTTCCCCTGGGACCGGGGGTCCCTGACCCGGGATCAGGGGCGGGTGTGGATCTGGGGCCGACTCCGCCCGGGGGTGGAGCGCCCCGTTGCCGAACAGGAGATGACGTCCATCGTGGCGCAGCTCG
>JBDHCH010000196.1:0-8039 GCA_039592115.1 Gemmatimonadota bacterium
CCGGCGGATGAACAGGTCCGCTCCGTAGGACGTCCCCCTCCCCGGAAGGTAGTCGTCTCCATCGTCGTTGGGGTTGTCGGCGAAGTTCAGCGTAACCACCCCATCGAAGGAGCGATAGTAGCCCTCGAGGGAGGTGAACCAACCCTCCAGGGGATAGCCCTCGAAGCCAATCTGGACCTGATCGGAAACCACATGAGGGGCTTTCTCACCTGAGAGGATCCAGGTGTCCAACCCCAGAGGGAGCTCCTCGTCCCGAATGGAATGGAGGAACTGGCCATAGCGCCCTCCAGAGGCCTTCACCGCCCACTGGGACCCTGCCAGAAACCGCTTTGCGGAAAACCGTGGGGAGAGGAGGAAGACCGGCTCACCGGTCGTTGGGGACCAACGGTCGGCTCTCAAACCGACCTCGACGAGCCACAGTCCCGCGAGGGTCTCCACACGCCCTGTACATAGCCGGAGAGCTCGGTGCCGTCCCCTTCCCCGCTGAAAAATTCCGTCCCCCCCGTGGACACCAGGTTGTTCTCGGAGAGGCGCTTCACGCCCGCGCCGGTGGTCATGGTCGCATAGGGTGTCGGCCGTATCTCCAGGTCCGCCTCGGCACTGGCCTGGGAAATCTCGCTGACGAACTCCGTGTCGTCGAAATCAGGGAAGGAGAGCCCCGAGGAAAACCGTGAGTACCCCGTGCGGAGCTCGAGCCAGCCGCCATCCCGTCTCGGGTTGGTGAAGCTGAGACCCACTAGGTCGTTCCCCCACTTCCAGTCGATCCGAAGGGGAAAATCCTCCGGATCCAAGCGGGTAAGCTCCAGGACGTCTCGACCGGTGTAGGCCGTGAGGGCGACCCGGTCCCCACCCCTGGTCCACCCCTCGAACACACCCTGGAGATCCGTGAGGTGGTAGGGGAAGTCGAACGCGGCCTTGAGAACCTGGTCGAAGTAGGAACGCCGACCGGAAACTCGCCACCGGGCGTCCCGGAGCCCGGCTTTCTCCTCCAGGGATTCGGGCAACCCGGCGCCCACCGCCAGACGAGTGGCCAGAAGAGAGATGCCGGCATCGACGTTGATCTGGCCGTCCCCGGGGTCCGAGTGGATGTCCAATACGCTGGAGACCCGACCGCCGAACCGGGCGGGAAAACCCCCGGATTGAAGCTCCGCCCGCTCGATCATGTCGGCGTTGAACACCGAGAAGAAGCCACCCAGATGAGTGGGATTGAAAACGGGCTGCCCGTCCAGGAGGATCAGGTTCTGGTCAGCCGACCCACCCCGAACGTTGAATGCCGAGGAGAAGTCGGAGGTGGTCACCACGCCAGGGAGGACCTCAACGGCCCGGAGGGGATCGGCCTCCACCAGGCCCGGGATCGCCTTGATCTCCGTCCCCGCCAGCTCCCTCACAGTGACGCCGGCTTCTTCTTCGAAGCGGACCCGGTCTCGACTCCTTTCTGCCTCCACCGAGATCCCCTCCACCGCCAGGGCTCGGGTAACCAGCGTGAGGTCGGCTTCAACCCGGCGGTCGGGAAGCACCTCGACTTCCCGGGTCTTGGTTTCGAACCCGAGCCGGCCCACTTCCATCAGGTACCGGCCCGGCGCAAGGGGCTCCATGTGGTAGAAACCCAGGTCGTCGGTGTCTGCTCCCCGGACCGCCACTTCGGAGCCCATGGGGAATAGCCGGACCAGTGCCCCTGCCACAGGGATTCCCTGATCACTCCACACCCGTCCCTGCAGTGCTCCGGGTCCCTGAGCCGTCAGGGTTTGGGGGCTCCCCACGACCGCGAGAAGAGCCAGGAAGAGAGATGTTGTCGTGAAATAATGCCGCATGGCCGGGAGCATTCGGCTCCAGAAGATCGGTCTGAATCGGGCACCTCTCAAGCCGGGACAGCGACGACGGTCCGCCCGAAAGGTCTCAAGGGTTGAACCCCCCTGCTCTAGGGGTGATCCCCGGAAGGGGTTCCTGGGAGGTGACTCCTGACGAGATTCAGGAAGGCGCTTCCGTACCGCTTCAGCTTCGCAGGCCCTACCCCCGGTACCTCCAGCATCTCCGCCGGAGTGGTAGGCCTCCGGGCCGCCATCTCCCACAGGACCTTGTCACTGAACACGATGTAGGCCGGCACCCGTTGTGCATCGGCCAGCTCCTTGCGGAGGGATCGCAGGGATTCGAACAGAGGCTCGTCCAGTGGGTCGGACCGGGGGCTCCCGGTGGCGGGTTCCTGAGTTGCCCGCCGGGAACGAGCCGTCCTCACCGTACCCATCATCGCCTCGGCCGCCAGCTCTGCCACGGTCACTCCCGTGCACACGTCGCAGGACCGGCCGCACGGCTCCATCTCCTCGTCGAAGTGGCGGAGGATCATTCGGTGCCGGCACCGGTTCGACTCCAGGAGATTGAAGAGCGATACCGTGGTCTGTCGTTTGGCCCGCCAGAGCTCCGGATCTTCGATCTCGTCGAGAAAGCGTTCATGTAGCTTCACGTCTGCCCACGAATAGAAGAGCACACAGTCGCTCTCCACGCCGTCCCGACCGGCCCGCCCCATCTCCTGATACCACGATTCCACATCCTTGGGCATGTCCCGATGGATGACAAAGCGGACGTTCGACTTGTCGATGCCCATTCCGAAAGCCACAGTGGCCACGATTACGTCGATGTCATCGCGCTGGAACGCCTCCTGGGCCGCGTGGCGTTCGTCGTCGGGAAGGCCCGCGTGGTACGGCAATGCCCGGACGCCCTTGGCTCGAAGGAACCCCGCCGTCTGCTCCACGCCTCGACGGCTGAGACAGTAGACGATTCCGCTCTCCCCCGCCCGGCGGCGGATGAGGGCCAGGATCTCCTCTCGCGTGTTACCCGTCCCCTTCTTACGGCAGCTGACGCTCAGGTTCGGGCGGAAGAACGATCCTTTGAACCCGGCCGGCTTCCTCATGCCGAGCTGGCGTAGGATATCCCTGGAAACGGCCCGAGTCGCCGTCGCCGTGAGAGCCAGCACCGGTACGTCGAGTCCGTCCTTCAACCCCCGAAGCCGCCGGTAGGAGGGTCGGAAGTCGTGTCCCCACTGGCTGATGCAGTGGGCCTCGTCAACCACCAGGAGGCTGATGGGACACCCTTCCACGAAGTCCCGGAGCCGGCCGTCTAGCGCTTCAGGCGCCAGGTAGACCAGCTCGTGCTCGCCCCGGCGGAACGCGGCCAGGCGGGCCTGCCGCTCCTCCATCTCGAGCGTGGAGTTGATCTCCACGGCCTTGAACCCCAGTGCCCGAAGGGCATCCACCTGGTCCTTCATGAGACTGATGAGGGGCGAGAGGACCAGGACGGTGCCCTCCAGGATGCGCGCCGGGAGCTGGTAGGTCAGGGACTTCCCGGCCCCGGTGGGCATCACCGCAATGCAGTCCCGGCCGGCGAGCACCGCTTCGATGACCTCTTCCTGGCCAGGGAGGAAGGCTTCGAAGCCGAAGACGTCCCGGAGGATGGTCCGGGGAGTGGGGCGGGTCTCCATGGGTGGCAAGCTAACACGTAGGGGTCGGGCACCGGCATGTCTGCACCGGTATCCCGAGGTTGCTCACCGGGTACCACTCAGAGGCGCCCGGGCGAACCTCGCCCTCAAGGACAGGGATCCACGGGAATCACCGATTCGAAGTACCGGACCCCGAACTTGACCCTCGTCTTGGCCGCCTGCGCTTTTGAACGGGAAGCGAAGAAGGCAATCATTGACCGGTTGAACGGAGTATCCGCAATCCCCTTCGCCGCCATCTGGTTCGTGATCTCCGCATCGAGGCGGGCGAACAAAGCCTGGTCGTAGCTCTCCAAATCGGCCTCCGACGGCCGTCGTTTCTGCGGGTGCTCCGCTCTGTAGGCCATGAGCGCCACGTTTCTGTCGTAATTGAACACGACGTCCTCCAGTCAAAGAGCCAGCCGAAGACCGACCCCCAAAAGAGTGAAGCACTTCTGGTCCCGGAACTGTCCGTGGGGGTTCACGCCGTGATAGAAGCGCACGAACGGGGATACGCGTCCCATCACACCGCCCTCCACGCTCTTCAGGCCTCCGATGACATTGATAGAAATCTGCCGGTCTTCGGAGCTTTCCGGATCCGTCTTGTGGTAGTCGAATACGGAACGGAAACGGGCTTCTCCCGACACATATCCGCTCCAGTCCTCCGGGAGCCCGATCCTCTCGAGACCCTCCTTCTCGAGAGTGGCTCCGGCGTAGGGATCCACCGAATTCTTCGACGGTGTGACCGGGCCGATGGGCGAATCGGTGACGCTGGCGGCATCGGTGGAATAGTAGGATTTCCCGAACGGAACAGTCGCGGTCAGCCCCCCTCGGGCGGACCAGATCCATGTACCCGCCACCTTCTTCCAAAGAGCTGCCAAGTCCACGTACTCCCAGGTCACGTTGATCCGCTCGAACGTGTCCGGGAAAGCCTCCTGGGCCCTGATGGAGAACTCGTCACCCAGATGGGTACTCTCATGCCCAACCACTCCTCGGAACCCCAGCCAGCTCTGGTTTCCGAGATCCAGCTGGACCTTCACCATGGCGCCGAATCGATAGTCCGTGTTGATGATGGGGCTCGAATCGTCGATGAAGTCCTCCATCATGTGGAAGCTGATGAAGATCCACCCACCCGCTCCCCATCCACCGTTGGCGACCGTACCGCTCTCGCTCCCGTCGGATTCCCACCCCAAGACCGGCATCTCCACACCCAGATCGATGTCCCACACTTGCCGGGGGTCCTTGTCGTCCCGCAGAAACGACACCCGGTCGGCCATGGCCAACGCCAGCGCGTTCACCTGGGCCTCTCTTACGCCTGCCGGAAGCGGATCGAAGTAGCGCCTCCCCTCCAGCACCCACCACTGCCCCATACAGAACGTCGGAGCCACAATCACGCCGACGACCGCCAGGACCGCCGCCCGGAAAGCGCAGCATCTCCATGAGATGTGTAGTGTCATTGGATTACCCTCCGTTATGAGCGCGAGCGCCGGGTGATTGCCCCTCCCTTGCCACTCGCGTAGCCCTCAGGAAGGGCCGGGTCAGGCAAAGATGGCCGAAGAGGGCGACTCCCGAGGCCACCAGGGCAATCCAGAACGGGATCCCCGCCACGACGAGGAAGAGCAGCGCGGAAAACGACCGTGCCCATTTCAACGCCGTGGCAACTCTCCTGAGTCGGCTGACCTTCTTGAACAGCGAGGGCCAGAGGAGCCGGAACCCGATGACCACGGCCGCCACGAGGAAAACCAACCCCAGGGGCACCCTTGCGGTGATATCCACACCCACGGACCGAAACAGCCAGGCCAGACCCCTGCCCACATCCTGGACCGATATCGGGATCAGCCATGCACCTGCGACCAGGATCCCGAGAGCCGCCCCCATCCAGATCCAGGCTTCGATCACCCCGAGCCTGAGGGCCTTGAAGGCACGGTGAGCCCCGACCTCCAGGATCTCCTTCTCCCGGTCACGGTCCCTCATTCGGTGGGGGGTCGGATTCGGATCGGGCAGTTGATCCCCCTTCATCAGGAGCGTGTCACCGGCCAGGTGCTTCCGCACGAACCCGTCACAGAGGGCGTACCCGTGGTAGGCGAGGGCTCCGATCTCGGCGTCTCCGAAGGCGTCGAGGTCGGTCCGGATGGCGGCCACCGCCCGGGCAGCCTCGTGGGGATCCATTCCCTCCTCATGGCCCGCCTCCAGTGCCTTCGACATGTGGAAGAAGGCCATCTGCTGCAGGTTGTGATCCTGGGCGGCCTCCTCCGTGTTTCGGTCCGCGGAGCCCGAGGTTGCCCGGACCCTCTTCAGGGCCGCGGAAAGCTCCCACTCGTGGACGAGGTGCTTGAGCTGGAAATCCCTGAGGGCGCTTGTGATGACGGAGCTGATCCGCCCCAGCATCGATGCCCTCGATCCTTGGACCCGCGGCTCCAACTCCATGAGCTTCCCCGCGTCGCTGACGATGACATGGGTGCATCCCTCTTCGAAGAGCGCGGTCAGGCCCATGTTGTCGTACACCCCGCCGTCGACGAGCCGAACGATGGGCACGCGCCGGTCGTCGTAGAGCCCCAGGAAGGAGAACGGGGCAAAAACCGGGGGAAAGGAAGCGGACGCTGCCACGGCTTCGGACAGCCGGATCCGCCCCACGTCGGCCCCCACCTTCTCTCCGGCCATCCACGCAATGCGTGCATAGTAGAGGTCGATGAGGAAATCCATGAGCTGACCCCGGAACGCCGGGTCCCCGCGGGCTCGGTCCCGGAGCGCCGTCACTCTCCTCCCACCCATCCTCCCCAGCTCCCTCCAGAACTGGTCCTCCGATCCGGAGGCCCGGTAGCTTTCTCTGCCCCGGTGGAGGCACCATGCCTGAACCTTGGCCCGGTAGAGCTTCCCCATCTCGGAATCGACCAGATCCTCCAGCTTCAATCCGACCTTCGCCCAGCCGAGGGGGATCCGGAAAAGGCCCTCATCCTCGGGCCCGATGCGCTCCCGGAATTCGCTCAGGTACCCTCCCCTGTGGGCGCGGAGGAGGTATTCGGCGGCCAGCACCTCGGTTGTCACGGGCGCCGGCGTTAGACCGGATCGGAGCTCTTCCAGCAGTTGCTCCGGAGAACGTTCCTCGAGGTAGCTTTTCAACCGGGGAACCAGGTCCCATTCGGGTCGCTGGATCCCCGCCTCCTTCATCTGGTCCGGGGTGAGGAGTCCGATCTCGTCGGCCCGGAAGATCCCGAGGTGCGGGTCCCCGATCTCGACACTGGTGAAGCGCCAGTTCTGCCCCGAGTTCAGGCAGGTAGCGTTGAGGATGAACTTCGGGATCTTCGTCTTGTGCCGGCGGTTGTAGGCGTCGAGTCCACCCTCGAAGGACTCACCTGGAGGTGAGAACCTGAGGGCCGTCAAAGGAAGATCTCGTATGACCGGACCGTAGAGATACTTCTCGTAGAGACGGGCCATCCGGTCGCCCAGACTCCAGGGGGTGAGCATGATCCATGTGGTGGAAAAAGGGTTCATGAGGAGGCGCGTCCGGAGGTTCTTCCTGACGCCTCTGATGAACCGCTCTCCCAGCTCCTCGACGATCTGTTCGTACGCCCTCGGACCGAGCTCGCCCTTCGCGTCCTCCTCGAGCCCCTCGATGGCCCGCTTCAGAAGAAGGACATAGAGCCCGGCGATGACGGATCCTCCGGAGACGGTGGACAGGACCTCCACCCGACCCAGGATCCCGAGCTCTGCCAGGCGTTTCAGAACGCCCAGGTGGAAGAAGGACGCACGAAACCCCCCGCCCGAGAGCGCCAGGCCCAGTTTGGCCTCAGGCGCTTCTTTGGATTCAGTGTTCATCTCATTCGGTGTGTGACAGGTGATCACCACGAACCAGGTTCGAGTGAGCTGGGGGGGCTCGATTCGGTGGCTCTGTCCAGGAAGTTGTTGAGAAGATAGGGTTCGTGGTGGGGTGGAACAACGAAAATCTTCGTGCCATCCGCCCTGGTTCGGGCACCCGCATCCCAGCTGTCATCACCTCCATGGAACGGGTCACCAATCCTCCCTCTCCCGAATCTCGTCACCTGGGGTTAGCCTTCCTCCGGATTCGGTTTCCGAACACCCATGGAGGATTCGTTTCCACCAAAGCCGCTCCTGCACATGCATCTCTTCTACTGCGACCACTTCGTATTGCCTCTCCCTGAGAAGCACCGTTTTCCCATGGCCAAGTACGCCCTCCTTCGAGATCGGGTCGCGGGATCGGAGGTCGGCGGCAGAGGGAGCATGCAGGTTCCTCCGGCAGCCACAGATGTGGAACTGGGCCTGGTCCATGAAGGGGAGTACCTGAGGAAGGTCAGGAGATCCGGCGCATGGGCTTCCCCTGGTCGCCGGAGCTTGTAGAGCGATCCCGCCGTTCCGTCGGGGGGACCATGGAGGCCGGGCGCGCGGCCCTGAAAGACGGTGTTGCGGTGAACCTTTCCGGCGGGACGCACCACGCATTCCCTGACCGTGGGGAAGGGTTCTGCGTGTTCAACGACGTGGCCGTGGCGACCCGCCTTCTCCAGGGAGAGGGGGAAGCTGGCCGAGTCGCCATCCTGGACCTGGACGTTCACCAGGG
>JBDHCH010000197.1:0-7464 GCA_039592115.1 Gemmatimonadota bacterium
TCGAAGCGGGCGGTGAAGTGCCTCAGGACGGGGGCCTGGTAGCTGAACCGGAACCCGCCGATCTGTTCCCGACGTCGATGGATCTCGACGATGGCCTCTACCATGAAGTCGACGTGGCTCTGGGTATAGACCCGACGGGGCATGGCGAGGCGGACCAGCTCCATGGCTGCGGGCTCCTCGGTCCCGGTTTCGGGATTGGTCCGTCCGAACATCACCGTCCCCACCTCGACGGCCCGGATCCCTCCCTCCACGTAAAGCTCGGCCACCACGGACTGGCCCGGGAGCTCCTGTGGATCCAGGTGGGGCAGGAAGGCCGCCGCGTCGATGTAGATGGCGTGCCCTCCTGGCGGTTGGACGATCGGGACGCCCTGGCCGGAGATATGCTCCCCCAGGTATCGGACCGAAGCCAGGCGGTACTCCAGATAGTCCTCGTGAAGGACCTCCTCCAGCCCGACGGCGATGGCCTCCAGGTCCCGTCCCGACATCCCCCCGTAGGTGGGGAACCCCTCCGTCAGAATCAGGAGATCCCTTTCCTGTTGGGCCAGTTTCGCGTCGTTGGTGGCCAGGAATCCCCCGATGTTCGCCAGGCCGTCCTTCTTGGCCGACATGGTGCATCCATCGGCGTACGAGAACATCTCTCTGACGATTTCCCGGACAGAACGGTCCTGGAATCCCTCCTCCCGTGTCTTGATGAAATACGCGTTCTCGGCGAAACGGCAGGCGTCGATGTAGAGCGGGATCCCGTGCCCGCGGCACACTTCTGAAACGGACCTGATATTGGCCATGGACACGGGCTGCCCCCCGCCGGTGTTGTTGGTGACGGTGAGCATGCACACCGGAATGGCGTCTTCGCCCACCTGGTCGATGAGGGCCTGCAGGGCACCGACGTCCATGTTCCCTTTGAACGGATGGGGATCTGCGGGAACCAGACCCTCCGCCACCGGGAGGTCCACTGCTTTCGCCCCGGTTGCCTCGCAGTTCGCCCGGGTCGTGTCGAAGTGTGTGTTGTTGGGGACCACTTGGCCGGGCCGACAGATGGTGGAGAAGAGGATCCGTTCCGCGGCCCTGCCCTGGTGGGTGGGAATGACCTGTTCGAATCCAAAGGTCTTCTTCACGGCCTCTTCGAAGCGGTAGAAAGAGGGGCTCCCTGCATAGGATTCGTCCCCTCGCATGACGCCTGCCCACTGTTGGGCGCTCATGGCCGAGGTCCCCGAATCAGTGAGTAGATCGAGGAGGACATCCTCACTCTTGAGCTGGAATACGTTGAAGCCCGCATCTCCCAGGAAGCCCAGGCGTTCCTCCCTGGTGGTCATTCGGATGGGCTCAACCACCTTGATCTTGAACGGCTCGATTATGGTCTTCATGGGGGTCCCCGAGGAGGTCGAAAAGAGTGGATGGAAGCCCCTTGGGTTCGCCCCAGCGGCAGGCTCTCTTCCAGGGGAAAGTAGGCCCAACCTGGCTGGGTGGGAATCCGGGCGATGCGGACCCGGGCCAGGCACTGATCAACGAAACACGGAGATCCAGATGACCAAGCTCGATGATGCCATCCAAGGTGGAGTTCAGGCACCCATGGACAACGCCTGGCATGTCTACATGGAAAACCTCTTCGCATCGATGCAGAAGATGGAGCAGACCGTCAACGAAGCGGCCGAGATGCCCATGGATTGTACCGAAACCTGGTGCACCAACGCACGGGCTCTCCTGGATGATCTCAACCACCAGATCTTCTCCATTCACGAGCCCAAGTGGAGCACTCCGGAGGACACGGCCCGGATCAAATCGATGAAGAAGAAGATCTACGACATCTACGCTCGTCTCGCGACGATCCAACCTGGAGCCTCCGAGTAGGGCACCCCTCTCCCAGGTGGGTTGGGCCCCGGGGGAAACTCTCCCCGGGGCCTTCTCTTTATTTGCTTGGGTGCTGGCGTCCCGACGACCGTCTTTCCATCTTGGCCAGGTCCTCTTCCCGGAAAGGACCGATCCCCTCCGGCCCGACACCGGATCTCGGATCGGAACGCCTCGGCAGACCGTCCCTTTCGTCACAGGACTGAGAACCATGAGGGCGTTCAGCCCACCCCTGACTCGTTTTCTCCCGGCGGCGGGAGGCGCTTCCGTCGCTCCCGAAGGGGCTCCCGGAGTTCGAGCCGGGCCCAGCCGCACCACGCATGGGCCCGAACGATTCGGAGACCAGCCGGGATGGCCTCGGTGTTCCTTCGGTCCAGGGCCGAAGGGGGAAATGAAGGGTGGCAGGGGCAGAGGACTTTTCCTCCTACCGTTCCTGGTCGTTCTCGGGTGCGCAGGAGGAAACCCGTCCTCCTCCAGGCCCACTCCGGGCTGGTTCGGCTCCGATCCGACCGTCCCGAAAGCGACAATCACTTATTCCGTGATCGCCGACTCCATCACGGATGATCCGGCCATAGAGGCGCTTGTAGCACCCTTCCGGGAACGCATGGGGGAGGAGATTCGGCAGGTCATCGGTGAGACAGAGGGGCCCCTGGCGAAGGCCGTCCCTGAGGGGACTTTGGGGAACTTCGCAGCAGACGCGATGCTCTGGGCGGCACGGAGAGCGAGCGGCGATCCGGTCCACATGGCCATGACGAACAACGGCGGGCTCCGAGTGCCGATTGCGCCCGGACCCGTCACCGTCGGGCAGATGTACGAGCTCATGCCCTTCGAGAACATGCTCTCCGTCCTCACCCTGTCCGGATCCCAGGTTCAGGAGCTCGCCGATGACTTGGCCGCCATGAGGGGTGAACCCATTGCCGGATTCACCTTCCGGATCGAATCCCAGGGGGGCCAGCGAGTAGCCCGGGATATCCTCGTGGACGGGGAAGAACTGAAGCCAACCACGCAGTACCGGATAGTGACCAATGACTACCTGGCGAACGGCGGTGGGAACCTGACGGCAATCCACCACCCGTTGGCCCGAGAGGATCTGCCCGTCCTGTTGAGGGACGCGTTCATCGAATACGTCAAAGAGAGAGGCACCATCAGGGTCGAGCTGGAGGGTCGGATTACCGGAGCGATCGGAAGATGAGGAGACGCCGATTCCTCAGGATCGCTGGAAGCTGCGGAGTTGGGAGTCTCCTCCTTCCCGAGTGGCTATCGGGATCCGATGCGCCGCCGATGAGGCGAAACCCCGGTCGGGACAGCGTCCGTGTCGAACCTCGGATACCCCTGGAAGCGTCCGGGGATGATCTCCACTTGGTGATCCTCCACACCAACGACACCCATTCCCGGATGGACCCGTTTCCGATGGATGGCGGGCCTCTGCAGGGATTGGGCGGGGTTGCTCGGCGGGCGACCCTCGTCAAACGGGTTCGGGATCGGAATCCGAATGTCCTTCTCCTCGATTCTGGAGACATCTTCCAGGGCACCCCCTACTTCAACTTCTTCAAGGGGGAGATTGAGTTCGAAGCCATGTCTGCTTTGGGTTACGACGTGGCCACCATCGGAAACCACGATTTCGACAACGGTGTGAACGGGCTGGCGGAGATGTTGCCTCGAGCGAGCTTCGATTTCGTCTCGGCCAACTACGACGTGTCGGGATCCCCGCTCCAGCCCCACGTCAGGCCCTGGCTGATCAAAGATGTCGGTGAGGCCCGTGTGGGGGTGTTCGGGCTGGGGATCGAGTTTGACGGATTGGTGTTGGAGAGCCTCCACGAGGGGGTCCGGTACGAGGACCCGTTCGCCGCAGCCCGACGGTCTGTCTCGGAGCTTCGGGGCCGAGGATGCTCGCTGATCATCTGCCTTTCTCACCTCGGGTATCGGTACCGAGGGGACACTCCGTCTGACACCCTGCTCGCCCAGGAGGTAGATGGAATCGACCTGATCCTGGGAGGCCACACCCACACCTTCATGGACCAACCCGACATCTATGAAAAGCCCGGCGGACGTCGGACCCTGGTGAACCAGGTGGGATGGGCGGGAATGCGGTTGGGTCGAGTGGACGTCCTGCTGAGCCCGGCGGAGCCCGGGGTCTCCTGGTCTCACGAGCCCGCCGAGTGGGCTATGGGAGGATACCCGGTGGACGCCTCCCTGGACGGCTGATCGGGGCCAGGAACCACTCCTTCACGTCCGAAATCGACCGGAGCAACCTGGGAAACGGTGGCACCTCACTCCACCGCCCAAGCCGTACCGCCCTTCAACCGCCCTGTTCCGAATACATTTGTTTACTTTCCAGGCCAGCCTGTCATAGCTTTGAATAGGCCACCTTTCCTCAGGTGCGGCCGACGAAAAACCATTCTTGGCAGCTCCCGGATCTGGTGGGGTGCCGAAGGGAAGCGGGAGGGGTGTGTCCGCCTCCGGACAAGTGGAAATGAGCGAAGAAAGACCGGAAATCGACAAGACTCGGTTGAGGCGGGTGACCGTCGTGGTCCGCTCATGGGATGGACCCAACTCCAGAGTCGGGCTCGAGATGGATTTGAACCAGATGCCCTGGGGCCCCTTCGATGCCCTCGGTCAGAAACTCACGCTCCTCCTGCCCGCGGCCCCCGAATCCAGATCAGGCGGCCCGGACGAGGAATCGGAGGTATCCAGAGCGCTCCGGCATGTCGAGCATGCCGCGGACCGGTGTGCCGAGTTTGCCCGAACGTCTGACACGGACAGGGATCGGTGGTTGACCTCCCTGCGAACCTGGGAGTGGATAAGGCGGCGACTCACCCATCTCTGGGTCCAGGAGGAGGTGGAAAGCGACGCGGCGAGACTGCTGGAGTCCAGGTCGGAGGAAGTGCCGACACCCCAGGAGACTCCTGCCGGCCTCCCCACCATGCCGGGGGCGGCTCAGACCCTCGAAGCGGCAGCCGCTGCCCTTAGATCGACCTCTCTTTCGGTGTGGCGGGAGGCCGTAGAATCCGGGGATCCGGAGGCTCCCACTCGGGAAGAGGCGATCCAGACCCTGCTCGGTGTGGCCAAGATCCTGGACACCCGGGGCCGGGGCGAGGAGATCACGGTGGAGGTCGAGGCCCCACACGAGTCGGCCACGGCGGAACAGGACATCGACCCGGAGGAGGCGCCCAAGGGCGAGGCCGGGTTCGAGCAGGTAACCATTGACTTCGCCGAGGGCTATGACCAGGGGTACCACATGGGGCGGAAGGTGGGTTGGGCCCTCGGCTCGAAGCGCCGGAAGGACAGGGAAAAGACAGGTCGGTAGTCGGAATTCTCCCCCCCCAACCCTACCTCTTCTGTAGATCGACTCCCCGGATTCCCAGGACCTCCCCCACATCCCGCATTCCGTCGATGACGTTCTGGATGTGCTCGGCCCGTTCCAAACCGATCAACTCCACCCCTCGGGCTACCTGTTCACGGTCCACCCCGGCTGCGAAGGCCTTGTCCTTCAGCTTTTTCACCACTGACTTCGGCTTGATATCGTCGATCCCCGTGGGACGCATGAGGCACGCGGCGTGGATGAGCCCGCTGATCTCGTCACACGCAAAGAGAACCCTCTCGAGGTCCGTGGAGGGCTCCACGCCCGTGTACTCCGGGCGGTGTGAGAGGACCGCCCGGACCACCTCTGGGGGGTATCCCCTCTCCTCGAGAGCCTCCACCCCCTTCATGGGATGGACGTCGGGGTGCTTCTCCCAGTCGAGGTCGTGGAGAAGGCCGGCCAGACCCCAAAGGTCCTCGTCCGCGCCCATCTTTCGGGCATAGAAGCGGACCGCGGCTTCCACGGCAAACATATGCTTTCGGAGCCCCTCTGCCTCGACCCAGTCGTGGAGGAGGGCGAGGGCATCGTTTCGATCAGGCATTCGGTCCCCGGACAGTGCTGGAGGATTCGTGGACTCTCGAAGTACGGGAAGCTGGGCCGTGTGGGTAGGAGCGGTCAAGGCACTCTGCCCCGAGGAGGGAGGTTCAACCGTCACCCAGAACCGGGAGAGAGCCGGAGCCCGACAAATCGTGACCTTGAGGCAAGCGGCCCCGGAGCGCTCCGACATGCACCAGATCGGCCCGGAGGCGTGGTCCGGAGGCGCCGGGTTCGACTCTGGAACCGGAGCATTCAACCCCCCACCGGGTTGCGGCGACAGCGCCTTGCCCCGACCATAATCGTATGACACGGATACTCATGACGCTGGCGGGATTGGCCCTGGTGATTCTCGCTGGGTTGGCCGGGGGTTCGATTCTCGAGAGGAACCGGAGGGTAGCTGAAATGCAGGCCCTCAGGGCGTCGCTGTCGGAGGCTCGCTTTTCCGCCGATTCCTGCAAAGCGGCACTCGCGTGGGAAGAGCAGGGGTTCCAACGGTTCGACCGTCTGGTGGACTCCCTCAGGGCAGAGGTGGAAAGCTACGAGGACCCGACCCGTGGCGGCGTGCCGTATGAGGAGTACGAGGCCTATATGGAGAGCTTCACCCTCTACAACGATTCTGTGGAGGTCTGGCAGGGCCGGGTCGATAGCCTCCAGCTCAAGGAAGCGGCCTGTCGAGCCCTGGTCGAGGCCCACAACAACCTGGGAGATTCCATCCGCCGCAGGCGTGAGGAATGGTCCGGGGACACCGAATAACTCGGCGAGGGGCCTCGAGCATGCAGCAGACGACCTCCCTGGTCACTCGGTTCCTCGGATGGACGGCCAGCGTCTTTTTTCATGTGGATCGGCGTGGGCACGAGGTTCCAGAAGGTCCGCTCCTGGTGGTCGCGAACCACCCCAACTCCCTCATGGACCCCCTCATCCTCTTCCGAACTCTCGGAAGACCCACACGGCCGCTCGCCAAAGCCCCTCTTTTCAAAAAACGGGCCCTCGGGCTCATTCTCCGTGGGATGGGTGGGTTGCCCGTCTACCGGAGGCAGGATGACCCCTCGAGGGTCCGGGAGAATCGGAGCACCTTCGACGCAGCCGTCGCGGCGCTCCACCGGGGAGAGGCGGTCCAGATCTACCCGGAAGGACTCACCCACTCAGGGCCTTCATTAGCCCCGCTCAGGACCGGAGCGGCTCGCATTGCCTTCCAGGCTGAAGCGGAAAGGGAGTGGGGTCTCGGCCTGACCGTGCTTCCGGTGGGATTGACCTACCGGAGAAAATCCGTGTTCAGGGGAGAGGCAGTTGCGCTCGTCGGTGAGCCGATCCACCCCCGGGACTGGGAAGCGGAGCACGGCGAAAACGATCGGGTGGCGGTCCGAAACCTGACAGAGCGGATCCGGGTGGGACTGGAAGAGGTGACCTTGAACCTGGAGTCCGACGAGGAGAGAGAGCTCGTGGAGGTGGCGGATCGGATCTACGCCCGGGCGGTAGGGTTGGCGGGGTGGCGGGATCGTGAGCCCCTGGGCGACAGAATGCCCCGTCTCCAGATGTTCGCGAGAGGAGCTGCGTGGTTAAGAACCGAAAACCCGGAGGGGTACCGGGATCTGGCAGCAAGGGTCCGAAGCTACGAGCGGGCGGCAGCGGCGTTCGGTGCCGGAGATGCGGATATTCCACCCCGCTACGAGAGGAAGGAAACTCTTCGATTCGTCTTCCGGGAGGGGATCCTCCTGGTCCTC
>JBDHCH010000198.1:0-7448 GCA_039592115.1 Gemmatimonadota bacterium
GCGTCAGAGGGGAAAGCAGGAGCGGGTCCGGGACCGCCATCCGGCCGCTGCTCCCAATCTGTCCATGGCTGGATGGGACATTCGCATGCTCCGATGGGACGGCGGCAGAGATGGGCAGACCTGGCGTCAGCAATCCGAGAGACCTTCCATCATCCGCCCCACTCAGCACCGAACGTCGCCCGGCAACGCCAGGTTGCCGCCACCCGCAAGGCCCGACTATTCTACGGCTCTGCCACCCCCCCGACATCCGCACTTCATCAGGACGGTTTGCCATGATGGACGTCTTCCCGTATCGAAAGGCCATCCTTCTCCTCGCAGCAGTTTGCGTCCCTCTCCTCACAGCCGTATCAGCCACAGCTCAGGACACCGGGGCCGAATACCGCATGCCCCCTCCGGAGCTCACCGCCCTGGTGGATGCGCCTCGGACCCCGGGCGTGAGTCTTAGCCCGGACCGGACCATGATGCTCCTCATCCAGCCGCCGAGCCTTCCCTCCATCGCCCAGGTCTCGGCGCCGGAGTCCCGGCTGGCAGGACTCCGGATCAATCCCAGGAACAACGGGCCCAGCCGAGGATCGGCCTCCATCGGTCTGCGGTTCAGAGACCTGGATGGCAGGGAGACGGAGGTCCGCGGTCTGCCGGAGGATCCGCGCATCCGAAACACCCGCTGGGCCCCGGACGGCCAGCACGTCGCCTTCACTCACGAGACAATCAACAAGATCGAGCTCTGGGTGGTGGAGGTGGGATCCGGACAGGCCCGCCGCCTCATCGACCAGGCGGTCAACGCCGCATATGGGGCCCCCTTCACCTGGCTTTCGGATAGTCGGACCCTGGTCGTGCGGACGATCCCTGAGGGGCGAGGTTCGATGCTGGCCACACCCGAGGTTCCGTCGGGCCCCGTCATCGAGGAAACCGAGGGCGAAGCAGCCCCGGCCCGGACCTACCAGGACCTGCTCAAGAATGCCCACGACGAAGCGCTCTTCGAGTTCTTCGCCACCTCACAGCTGATGAAGGTGGACGTGGGCGGCGGGGGCACTCCAATTGGCGACCCGGCCCTCTATCGCTCCATCTCTCCCTCGCCTGACGCCAGTTTCCTCCTCGTTCAGACCACCCACCATCCCTTCTCCTACCTGGTCCCGGCGTACAGCTTCCCGAATCGGATCGAGGTTTGGGATGCGGACGGAAGCGTGGTAGCAGAGATCGCCGACCTGCCGCTCCAGGATAAGGTACCGCCCGGCTTCGGCTCCGCCCCCACCGGAGTCAGATCCATTTCGTGGCGCGCAGACGCCCCGGCCACCTTGGCCTGGGTGGAAGCTCTGGATGGAGGGGACGGCCGAGCGGAAGCCGAAGTGCGGGATCGGGTGTTCACCTTGGCGGCACCGTTCTCCGGTACCCCTCAGGCCATCGCCACACTTCCTCTCCGGTTCGCGGGAATGATCTGGTCGGAGGATGGTTTCGCCCTGGCCATCGAGATCTGGTTCGCGACACGCCAGCTGCGGATCTATTCCGTCAATCCCGACGACCCGGGCGAGATGGAGACCGTCTTCGAATTCTCCATGGAAGATGTGTACAGTGACCCGGGTCAACCCATGTCCAGGCGGACCCGGTGGGGAACGTCGGTGGCCATGACGGCGGACAACGGCCGGACCCTCTATCTGAGTGGCCAGGGCGCCTCTCCGGAAGGGAACCGGCCGTTCATTAGAAAAATGAACCTGGATACCGGGGAGACCGAGGAGGTCTTCCGTTCCGAAGCCCCCTATTACGAGATTCCCATCGACTTCCTCGATGTGGACGACGGCCTCTTGCTCACCAGGCGAGAGACCAACGATGATCCGCCCAACTATTATGTGCGGAGTCTCGCCGACGGGACGGTCCAAGCCGTTACCGACTTCCCCCACCCCTACCCCCAGTTCGCGGACATCCAGAAGGAAGCCATCCAGTATGAGCGGGACGACGGTGTCACCCTCACCGCTACACTCTACCTCCCGGCCGGGTACGACGCAGAGCGGGATGGGCCCCTGCCGACGTTCATCTGGGCCTACCCGACCGAGTTCAAGAGCGCCGATGCCGCCGGGCAGCGAACCGACTCGCCTTACCAGTTCAAGCGGGTCAGCTATCAGGGCGCGGTGCCGTGGGTGGCGCGGGGGTACGCCATCCTCGACGACGCATCCATGCCCATCGTGGGTGAGGGAGACGAAGAGCCAAACGACACCTTCCGGAAGCAGTTGGTGGCGAACGCTCAGGCAGCAATCGACGAGGGAGCCCGTCGTGGTGTGGTCGATCCCGACCGGGTCGCCGTGGGCGGCCACTCCTACGGTGCGTTCATGACCGGAAACCTGCTGGCCCACTCGGACCTGTTCCGGGCGGGCATCGCCCGGTCCGGCGCGTACAACCGGACCCTCACGCCCTTCGGGTTCCAACGGGAGGAACGTCTCTTCTGGGAGGCGCCGGAGATCTACTTCTATATGTCCCCCTTCATGCACGCCGACAAAGTGAATGAGCCGATCCTCCTCATTCACGGCGAAGCGGACAACAATTCAGGCACCTTCCCTCTCCAGAGTCGCAGATTCTACAACGCCATCAAGGGTTTGGGCGGGACGGCTCGATTGGTGATGCTGCCGGCGGAGAGCCATGGCTATGCGTCGAGAGAGTCACTCCTCCACATGCTCTACGAGATGGATGCATGGCTGGAGCGCCACGTGAAGAATGCCGGGCCTCGGAGTGAGATTCCACCGGAAGGCGGAGGCCGCTAGGGGTTGTCACCAACTGATTCTTGAAGAGCACCTTGGTTCCCCCCGGGGCGAGCGCGAGAGTCGCCTCGGGGGGTACACATAGAGACACGGATGTCCAGGCGGGAGGAGGGTTCGGTGACGATTGACAAGAGCCGCAGGTTCACGGACAAGGAGGTCGCGTTGGTCCTGCGGAAGGCTTCCGAGCTGGAGGAAGCCGAAGGGACTGGGCCGGGAGGGGGCCTCAGCCTCCTGGATCTGGAGCAGATCGCCGCCGAGGTAGGGATCTCCCGTGAGGTTCTGAACCGCGCCGTAGCGGCGTTGGACAACAAGGCTGGGGGAAACCCCTTCGCTCGGGGCCAGTTGGTCCATCAGGTGATCAGGGCCGTGGAAGGCGAACTGAGTGAGAAGTCAGTGTCCGAGCTCATCCAACACGTGGACGGCACCAGTGACCAGGTGGGGGTCGTATCCGAGGCCCTGGGCTCCATCCAGTGGACTGCCCGGGACCGGTTCCGTACCTACCAGGTCTCCATCAAACCCTCGGAAGGTGAGACGAGGATCCGTGTGATCGAACGCGCGACCACTCGACTCCGAACGCTCGTCGCGACCGTCCCCACCATGATGGGCGCCGCTCTGGTCGCGGGTTCGATCGGAGGCTTCGATCCGAGCAGCGGGATGGTGGCCATCCTCACGGCCATGGGCGCCGTCGCTGGGGCGGTCGTAGGCCGGGTTCTGTGGAGGCAAGTCTCCTCCGGCAGCGAGGCCCGGGTGAAGCAATTGGCCGCGGATCTGACTCGGCAGGCAGAAGCGGCCATCGAAAGCGGAAAGCCGGAAGAACCGCCTCCCTGATTTTCCTTGCTCACCGGCTCTCGGGATTGCTACCATTCAGATCCTCCCGCCAAATCACATCGTTTCTCCGCAGGAATAAGGGGCCGGTCATGTTGTCAGGAAAGCTGGTGGCCCTCATCGAGGACCACGCGGATGAGTTGACGGCCCGGATGGTGCGTAAGGTCCGGGAAGATCCTCGAGTCGCGGCCTACCATCGCTTCGATGACGAAGAGCTCGGGAAACGCGCCCACATGGTCTACTCCAACCTGGGGAAGTGGCTGGGGGAGGAACCCGAGGGGTTGATGGAGGAGGAATACTTCCGCTTGGGGCAGCGGCGCCGGGAGGAGAGCATCCCCCTCTCCCAGGTGGTCATCGCCCTCCTCCAGACGCGGCGAAACCTCTGGCACTTCGTCGAGCTTCAAGGGTGGGACACCGTCTTCGACCTCCGGCAGCAACTGGACCTGGAGATCCAGGTGGTCCGGTTCTTCGACCGGGCGATTATCCATGCCGTTCGGGGGTACGAAGCCGAGGCCTGAATCCGGACAACGCCCGGGATCCCTTTCGCCGTCTCAGAGACAACGCCCGGTCGCGCCGTTCCACCCCGGCTCGGCGCCGCCTCGACCTGGGCCCGATGGAAAGGGGATCCGAGATGAAGTGCCTTGGACCGAAGGTTCTCCTCTTCCTTGTCATCGCGAACGCCACCCCACTATCCGCCCAGGCCTCCGGCCCTCGCCGCCAGGTCAACCTGTTCGCCACCGGATGGATCGGTGCCACCACCGAACAGTCGGAGGATCGGCTGCCCTTGTCTCCCCAGATGGGCCTCCGCATGCAGCTGGCTTCCGGAAGGATCTGGGCAGGTGCAGAGGGAACGTTGGACTTTGTCCAGGCAGAACCTTCCGACGGGGGAGATTCGGAGCTGACATACATGAAGGGCCTTTCCGGGCTGTTCCGCGTCAATCTCGGAACCGGACAGCGCCTTCCGTACCTCCTCGGCTCCTGGGGGAAGCGGTTTACCGACGAGGAGGACTTCACTACCTACGGGGCCGGCCTTGGACTGTTTATGGGACAGTTCTTATTGGGCAGGGCGGGCCAGGTGGAGCTTCGATACAGGGGTGATGATCGGCAGCAGTCCGGGGACTCCGGCCGTTGGGAGGTCGGCATAGGCCTGGGGGTATTCAGGTAGCGCGGGGGTGACCTCCGCGAACTCCCACAAGGTCCAGCGGTGGGGCGCCCAGACTCCGGACAGCGATTGGTTTCGAACTCTGTCCTTCTCGAATCACATCAAGGGATCTTGCTGATGATCCTTGCATGCTCCTCGGGGTCGAACGCCCTCATGGTGAGTGTGGTCACGTTTCCCTGGGCGCCCATGCTCAGGGCGAACGCGGCCGCCATCTCGTCGTCGTCGGCTTCGGAGATCGCGACGAAGTCGTAGGGGCCCTGCGTCGAGTAAACCCCAAGGATCTTCCCTCCCATCGCCTCCCAATTCGCGACGGCGTCTCGGACCCGGTCGGGGGACCGCTTGATATCGCGGATCCCCTGGTCGGTGAACTTGTACAGCGTAACGTATTTGGCCATCGGATCACTCTCTCTTCCTGCAGCGGAACCTGCGCGCCCCACGCAGAGCCTCGATCGTCAGACGAACAAAGACGTATCCCCAGCACCGGTCGGATCCACCGGGGCCGGGTCGGAACCTGCTCGTCATAGAGAAGAAAAGTGGAGCCGGCCGGAGTCGAACCGGCCATTTCTGGCGGATGAAAACCCTCATCTGGCTCCGGAATGTTCAGAATCTGCCGATGTCCAAGCGCAATCGCCATGGTTTTCTTCGGGCAGAGTGGGTGGCCGAGGCGAATTTCCCCCAGGGCTTCCTGCTGTGCGGTGTCGGGGAAGAGTGGGTCTACGGAGCAGCCAGGGACAGTCTTGATGTCGAGTTCGTGAGGGTGTACCGGCGGGCTCGGTGAGACCTACCTACCATCATCTCCCGGCTGACGACCCCACGGGCAACGGTTCGTCCCCCAATACGAAGCTCTCCACGAAAAGGCGCCCCACCCCGGATTCCATCACATCCCCCAGGCCCATGCGATACGCCCCGCTCATCCGCCGGGTGTTGGCCACGGCCACCAGGGTCAGATTCCGATCCGGAACTCGAAGGAGAAGTGCCGATTGGGAATTCCACTCCCCTCCGTGCCACTCGATCTTGATCCCCTCATGCCATTGGACGAACCACCCCAAGCCGTAGTTCAGGTTCTCCCCGGGCATGGTGATCGTGGGGGAGAGCATGACACCCTTCGTTGCCGGATTGAGAAACCGATCCTGATCCAATCCGATGGAGATCGCGGCGATGTCTCGCACAGAGCCCATGAGACCTGCCGAGGGACTGAAGTGGGAGGGGAATTCCGAGCGGATGACCTTCCCGTTCTCCAGCTCGTAGGGCATGGCCATGTTCGCCATGAAGGTGTGACGGTTCAGCCCCGCCTGGAGAAATGCTGGAATGACGCTCACATCAGGAGCCGTGTGGCGGAGGTTCAGCGGGCCGAGAATCCGCTCCTGGAGGAGCTGGGCAAAGGAGCGCCCGGAGACCTGCTCAGCGATGTCTCCCATGAGGATATACCGGTTCCCGCTGTACCGATGCGCTGTCCCCGGCACTCCCTCCGAGGTGTGGTTGAAAATGTGGCGAACCGTGACGGTGCCTTGGGATTCCACACTCAGCCCGAACTCGCTGATTGAGGTGTCCAGATCCAGAAGCCCCTCCTGGACCAGCTGCATGATGACGATGGCGGCGATGGACTTGGTGACCGAGGCCAGATAGAAAGAAGTGGTGTCGGTTGCGGGTCGCCCCTGGTCCACGTCGGCGAGACCGAATCCCCGGGACCAGACGATTTCTCCGTCCTTGGCGATGGCGGCGGCCATCCCCGGAATCCGGAGCGCCACTCGAATGCTATCCAGCTCGGCCTCGAAACCCTGGAGACCCAACTCGGGGGTGACGTCTACCGGGCCAGTAGGCATGTCGCTGCAGGAGACCATGAAGCCCATGGCGACAGCGAGGAACGATGCAGCCGCTGGAATTCGCAAACGATTCATCGATCGTCTCCTCTCAGCCAGCCAAAGCCCACCGTGTACGCGAGGGACAGAGAAAGGGCGAGGTTCGTCTGGGCTCCCCAGGGCAACGGCTCCCGAATCACGTCTCTGAGCCCGAAGTTCAGGAGAGCATCGAAGGAGAGTGAGCCTGGGCCCATGGCTCGCCCGATCCCACCGCCCACAATGACCCCCGTGTCCACCCAGGGGCGATCCAACGAGACGAGGGAGTGGTCACAATCGACCCTGCCGGTCCCCGTCATCTCATCGAAGGAGCACCCCACTTCGAACGCGAGGGTGGGTCCAATGAGGAAATGAGGCTGAAGGGATCCTGCGTGCTGTAATCGTATGAGGATCGGCACTTCGAGGTAGGACATCCTGATGCCACCTTCACCCTCCGCGGCAGCCCATCCCTTCTGCGCGAACTGAATCTCGGCTTGAACGGCCAACCACGGCCGGAGCTCATGGACGAAGATCCCACCCACGAGAAGACTCCCCCTGGCCTCCCTCGATTCCCGAGCCTCCACCTCGAACAGGGTGTAGGCCCCGTTCATGCCGCCCCTGACTCCAACGGATGTGCTCTGCCCGTGGGCAGGATTCAGACCGGCAGTGGCAAGACCGAGGACACCGCCAACCACCAGAAGGGCCCACATTCTCTTACCCCGCACTCGTTCACCTCCTTCTACTCTCTACGCGCCCTGGGTCATGAATGACCGCTCTGCATCCCATCATCTTCTTCGATAGTGGATACGCCGGAGAGGATCTGATCTACCAACCGGCGCAATCATGGACCTCGGCACAAGAGGCTCCTCTCACGACCCG
>JBDHCH010000199.1:0-7439 GCA_039592115.1 Gemmatimonadota bacterium
AAAACCGGTCGAAGATGCGAGGCACCTCCGGCGGATCGATTCCCACGCCCTGGTCCCTCACCTCGATGACGGCTTCACCGCTCCCAGACCTCAGGCGAAGGTCGATGTCCCGGCTCTCCCCCGAGTACTTCATCGCATTGGCCATGAGATTCAGGATGGCCTGCTCGATGGCATCCCGGTCCACCCGAGCCGGCGGCACGTTGTCGTCGATGTGCACGTGGAGACGGAAGCGCTTCTGTTCCAGGGGGAATCGCATAGCCCGGGCCGTGAAGCGGACGATCTCTTGAAGGGACCCGACTTCCTGCCTGTAGGTCTTCCTTCCACCTTCGATCTTGGAGAAGTCGAGAACGTTGTTGAGGAGACGGGTCAGGCGCTCGCTCTCGTTGACGATGGTTTCCAGGTACTCGCCCCGGGTTTCCGAGTCTGGGGCTCCGCCCTCCAAAAGGGTCTCGGCGAACATCCGGATCGCTGTCAGCGGCGTCTTCAGCTCATGCGACACGCCGGCGACGAACTGGGATCGGGTTTCGGCCATCTGCACCTCTCGGCGGACGTCTCGCCAGAGGAGGTAGGCTCCGAAGAGGGTCACCCCGAAGATCAGGAGGAGGCCGGCGGTGTAGAACCACCACTGGATGCTCCCCGCGGCGATGCGGTGCCCGCTCACCACCGGACGGAAACGAACGAAGAGGCCTGGAAAGCCCGACCCCAGGGGCTCCCCTTCCTGGTCCCTCACTGTTGTGAGGGAAATCTCTCCCACCCTGCCTTCCGATGGGCCCGGCTCTCCCTCCGCGGTCGTGAACAATGGCTCGGAGAGGACGGCCAGCAGGATTCCATTGTTCCCGCCTCCGACGGATGCGGCGCCCACCAACCAGGCCGGCTCCCCATAAGGAATCCAGGTGTTCTCTTGATACGCCGTCGTAGTGTCTGGAAACCGGATGCCCAGTCGGGGAAAGTCCCTCTTGAGGGCGAGTGCCTGCTCCGTCCGGGTCAGCTCGCCAGCCACACTTTCCGCCAGCGCTCGTGCCTCCTCCTGCCCCTCGGGATGAGGCGTCCCCTGGGCCAGGGTGTTCGCCAGGTCCCGCAGGAGATAGAGGGCTGGCGGCGAGAGCCATCGCCTCGATGAGAGGATGCTCCTGAGGACATCAGAGACACCGGGAGGGTCCTCGTCGTAGATCAGGAGCTGCCGGGCTGCATAAAGGGCGACGGGAACTCCGTTCCCGTCCACCACCTCGGGAGGGGCCCGAACCAGTTGCCTATACTCTGCGAGTGCGACACTCTGCCTGCCGGCCTTGGCCACTGCCCGGGCCAGGGAGAGGCGAGCCTGGGCCTCCTGGAGAGGCTGACGGGCGGCGTCCAGCGCCCGTCGATAGGGCTCAAGGGCCCTGGCTGGACTCCCCTCAGCGAACTCAGCCCGTTCTCCGTCCTGGATCAAACTTCCGAACTGCCCACGGGACAGGAGGGCCCGGGATTCGAGGGCGCCCTCATCGTGTTCCCACGGTAGGACGAGCTGGCCACCGGAGACCTGGGCCACCAGGACAACGGCGGAATCGTCATAGCTTCTGGCTTCGAGGAGTTCCGGTTGGGTTGCCAGAGCAGTGACCTGGCGGAGGGCCGTTCGTTCCAGGCGGGCGGAGAGGTCCTGTCGGATCTCTCGAATGACCCGTCGTCTTTCCTCCACCAGGCGGGCCGAGGCCAGTTCCCGCTCTTGAATCACCAGGCGCAGACCCAATCCCAGGAGTGCGGCGCATGGGAAGAGGACCGCCGCGAGGAATAGGATGACCTGTCGCCGGTGCGATTGTGGAGCCATGGGCCGGAGCCCCCTCGCCTGGAGTTGGCTCCAATATAGGGATCACTGGCCTTCCCGGTGTCATGGAGTTGTCAGGCGGGGGGGATCTGGGGAGCCTGGCCCCGGGGCGCTCGAGGTCAGGGACTGGTGGGTAAGAAGTCACTGATGAGCCAAAACTCCGGCTCACCGCCGATTGAGACCATGAAGGCGATCTTCTCGCCGTCCGGCGACCAACCGAAGTCGCCCAGTTGGGCATCTTCCGGTAAGCCGGTTCGGAGTTCTCTCCACTCTCCTCCGGTAAGGGGGGCTATCCGGATCCTCCCCCGAAAACCGTACGCGATCTCCGAACCATCTGGGGAATAAGCCAGTTGGCTGTCTTCGTCACTGTCGACCTCGTTGAGGAGTGTCTGGGAGGGCCCACCCCTCACCGGGATCGTCTTTATTGCTTTCCCGGAGAAGAACGCGATCCGCTCGCCGTCGGGTGTGAAGGAGACCGCTCCGCCACGCAGACTATCCCCCTGGGAGGTCACCTGCCTGACCTGCCCTCCGTCCGCGGGGATGACGTAGATCGCTCCGTGCCATCCATCCTCGGAGGTCTGGTGCCAGTCAGTGAAAGCGATCCATCGGCCGTCGGGGGACCAGCAGGGGTAACCCTCAAAGGATGGATCGCGGGTCAGACGGATCGGGTGCCCGCCATCAACCGGCACGGTCCAGAGATCGACGCGATCCTCTGTGTAACCACCTCGCTGGACTGCGCTAATGACGATCCTCTTGCCGTCTGGCGAGACATTATTCCCACCGGCCGGGACTCGTGAGTACATGCCTTGCTCCGACTGCCACGGCAACTCCACCATGTTTCCCCCCTCGGCGGGGACATAGGCGATGGGACCCTTCACCTCTCTCGGGTCAGACCTGAAGTAGATGCGCTCCCCGTCTGGAGACCATCTCGGGTAGTAAGACCAATGTCCCTGGGGCGTCACCTGCATCGCCCTGCCTCCGGAAGCGGGTACCGTGTAAAGGGCTTCGTGTGACTCCGAGTCCATGAAGACCCCGATCTCCCCCCTGGGCGTCCATCCTGCCAGCATCTGCCTGCTGTCCCTTGGAAGCGGGATTCTTGTCGGCTCTCCCGCGCCGGACAGGTCGCGCGGAATTTGAAACACCAAGATTTCTCTACCGTTGTTGTTTCCTCCCGGCTCGTGGTGGGCAGCGAGGTACCTCCCGTCAGGCGACCAGATAGGTCCCCTCAACCGACCCTCCACATTGGTGAGCTTGAGGGGGGTGCCGCCTGCCGAAGGGACTACCCAAAGATCACCATGGACAGGCCCCCGGTCCGTAGTCCCCGGCCATTCATCTCGCTCCCGAAAACCCACAAATGCGATGAGCTCGCCATCTGGGGAATACGAAGGATAGCTACCGGAAATGGACGCCAGCTTCTCGCCCTCCCCTCCTGCCGTCGGGATCGAAAAGACGAAACGGTCCAACCAGGGTGCTTCCTGAAGTGTGCCAGGCCCTGGCGCTGAGATCGCGATCCTCTCCCCCCCCGGTGAGATACCAAGGCGATAATCGAATGCCCCGCCCTGTCGCTCAGGTATCCGTACCACGTTCGGTTCGCCACCTGCTACCGGAAGGACATAGGCGGCTCCCACTTCAGGGACCTCCGAATTCACCGCAATCCACCCCCCATTCGCCGACCAGGCCATCAGGTTTCCCACATCCCATACCCCCGGCACCTCGGCCAACCGGACCGGCTCACCGGCGATATCCGGATTCACCGGTCCATGGAGTGGAACAAGCCACACTGCGCCGTCGGCGATGAAGGCCAACCTGGCGCCGTCGGGTGACAACACACCATTCTCTGGACTGCTGGCGATTTCGATCTTCCGAAAAACCGGTCCGGGACTCGATCCGGCGGGTTTGGGAGAGAGAGCCGCCAACCGCTCCCTCGCCAGTGCCGCTTGCTCCGTCTGGTCCGCGAATTCCTGGATGATTCGAGTGTAAGCTTCTTGGGCACCTTGCTGCCCAAGCTTCTCATAGCTCTCGGCGATCCGGATCAGTGCTCGTGCCCCAAGGGACCGGTCCCCGGTCTTCACCACCTGCTCGTAGAGGTCGATTGCCCCTTGCAGATCCCCGACTACTCGTTCCAGTCGGAGTGCTTGCTGGAACAGGTCGTCGGCCCGGGTTTGGCCGAAGGCTCCGGAGGTGAGGGGGAAAAGGGAGAGTCCGACGAGCGTGATGACTCGGCAAGCCTGCCGAACGAATGCGCGGGCTCCGACGACCGATCGATCTCTCATGATGCCACCTCCGGTTGATGCGCAAATCCTGGTAGCAACTTGGGAGATCCACCAAGAAGGCGTGTCATGACGACCGGCAGAGTCTGCAAAGATTTCGTCATGAGCCTGGAGAGGTTTTCCCCCCACCCTTGGCGGATCTGTGATCGGGCTCATGATGCCCCACGAACTTGTAGCCCACGCCGTGCACCGTTAGGAGGAACCTGGGATCGGCAGGGTCCTCTTCGAGTTTGGATCTCAGAGAGGCCACGTGATTGTCCACGGTGCGAGTCGTCGGGAACCGGTCGTAGCCCCAGACCTCATGAAGAAGGACCGTGCGGTTGACCACCTCCCCCTGCCTTGCCACCAGGAGGCGGAGGACTCCGAACTCCTTTGGGGAGAGGTGCAGGGCCTCGTCTCCCTTTCTCGCTTCGTACCTCTCGAACTCCACCCGTACGTCACCGAAGGACACTCGCTCCGGAAGGGGGGAAACGGCATTGGAACGTCGCAGGTGGGCCCGGACCCGGGCCAGGAGCTCGGGGATGGAAAAGGGCTTGGTGATGTAGTCGTCGGCCCCCAGGTCCAACCCCATGACCCGGTCCACTTCCTGCCCCCGGGCCGTGAGCATAAGGATGGGCATCATCTTCCCCTGCTTCCGGGCCCTGCGGCACACGTCGAACCCGGAGAGGGCGGGGAGCATGATGTCCAGGATCACCAGGTCCAGATCCTCCTCCAGGATGACCCTCAGCCCATCATCCCCAGTTCGGGCCTGGACGACTTGATATCCTTCGAACCGGAGGTTGTCGGTGAGGCCCCTGAGAATGGCGGCGTCATCTTCCACCACCAGAATCCTGGTTTCGACCGTCATATTTCTCCCTCTGCCTGGGTTTCCAGTGCCCCAGTTCCCTCCGGCTCCCGTCGGCCTCCGGCTGACTTTTCTTCCGGTCCATCCCGGATTGGAATCCGGATGGTGAAGGTAGTCCCGCGTCCGACTTCACTCTCGACTTCTACGCGACCTCCGTGGGCCTTCGTCACGTGGGCCACCAGAGGTAGCCCCAGCCCCGTTCCGGGGATGCCGTCCCTGTCGGCTTCGGCGGAGCGGAAGAAATCCTGGAAGATGGCCTCCTGGTCCCGGACGGGAATCCCCCGACCCCGGTCCTGGACCTCCAGGAGAAGGTCGCTTTCCTCACGGGAGACGCGGAGGTCGATCCGACTTCCCTCCTCGGAGAACTTGATTGCGTTGGAAAGGAGGTTCAGGAGCGCTTGAGTGAGGGAATCGCCGTCGGCGTGGACAGTGGGAAGGTCCACACCGATCTCAGTGGCCAACTCGTACCCGCCCTGGGCCAGGGGGTAGGCTACAGCCCTTGCCGCTTCCCGAGTGGCCGCCCCCACGTCGGTGGGGGCCATGCGGTAGACCTTCTCCCCCCGGTCGATACGTGCGAAGTCCAGAACGTTGTTGATGAGACGGCTGAGACGCTCCGTCTCATGGACCACCGTGTCCAGGTACTCCTGCCGAGCTTCAGGGGTGGAATGTCTCCCCAATCGGAGCGTCTCGACAAACATCCGGATGGACGTCAAAGGCGTTTTCAGCTCGTGGGTGACACTGGAGACGAACTGGGACCGGAGGCGGGCGGCCTCTGTCTCCCGGCGCACGTCTCGCCAAGCCAGGTAAGCCGTGAAGGCCGTCGACAGGAGGATGAGGGGCAGGAGTAGGCGGAAGAACCACCCCTCTACTCCACCTTCAGCCGGTTCCGGGAATCCGGGAGGGAAGTCGGCTCGCAGCCCGTTCAGAGCAGGCCCCAGGGATTCCCCGCCCCCTTCTCCTGCCGGAAGAAAGATGGCATTCGCCCACGCCCTCTGGACCGCTTCCTCACGGCTTCCGGTTCCAGGGGGGGTCGCGCCTCTTTCCCCGGGTGCTCGCTCAAGCGCCCTGAGGGAGTCGGGCTCCACGACGGCGACCCGGTTGGGGGCGCCTGCAGGTCCCCCGAAAAAGCCCACCAACCAGGGTGCTGGCCCGTAGGGAACCCAGATGGGGGAATCCGGAGATCTTCGGCCCCGGGCGGCTTCCCGGGCCGCCCCCAGGACCCCCAGGTAGCCGTCCCTGAGGGCCTCCAGTCCATGCAGGGTTTCCGCTCGTTCCGCCGCGGCCACCTCCGCCCTCCGGAGTAGCTGCCTGGCATCCGGGCCGGTGAGGCCTCCGGCGATCTCGGCGGCGATCTCTCTCCAGGCCATCACGGCCTGAGAAGAGAAATGAGGGGGGTAGGTGAGCGTTTCTTCCAGGAGGGTCAGGAGATCCTCCTGGCCCACTCCACTCCGGTGTAGACCGTCCAGGCCGTAGATGACGAAGGGCATCCCCTCTGAGTCGTATAGGAAAGGGGGGCAGTCGGCTAGAAACCGGAAGGCACCTCTGGCTTCTTCTTTTCGTTGGGCTCGGGCTAGAGCCCTGGCCTGGTGGACCCTGGCCTCCGCCAGGATGACGGACCTGGCCGCGCCCGATCTCCCACCGGAATCCCCGACCGTCTCCTCGGGCCCATCCACCTGTTCCAGCACCGCCACCGCCTGGCCGTATGCCCTCACTGCCGCGACGAGGTCGCCGGTCCGGTACTCGGCTTCCTCTCCCTGCCGTTGGAAGGCCTCGTACCGATTCATGGCTACCGCATCGAGGCTCGAACCGGAATCGGAAGCCATCTCCCACGGGAAGGTCAGCTGCCCCTCCTCTGCCACGGCCAGGGTGAGGATTGCCGGTTCGGATTCGGCCAGGCTGGCGAGGTCCTGAACGGTAGGGGGTGCCTCGCCAACCCGGTCGGCCAACCTCCCCAACGCTATGGCCAGCTCCTCCCCGACACCCCGTGCCAAAAGGACCCGATTCTCCTGAGCCCGCCTGAGGGCCAACTCCCTTTCCTGGCGGATGAGATGGAGTGTGGTGCCCACCAGGACGGCGCTGGGCAGCAGAACCGCCGCCAGAAAGAGGATTGCCCGTCTTCGATGGTTCCGTCGTGGCATGCTCGGGCCCTGGGGAACCGGGTTCGTATTGCACGCGCTGGGGTCTCACCATCAATCTAAGGAGCCCTCGACGGGAATGTGTCACGAAAGTGTATGTCCCGGCATCCCCTGATGCCTTCACGGGTATCAGCCTCCAGAGGGAGGGCGCCTCTCTCTCAGACCATGGCCAGGAAAAGGAGGCAACCATGGTCCACCTCCAGCTGGAACCCACCGAAGCCGAAGTCCTGCGCATGGTATTGGAGAGCTACCTCTCCGACCTCAGGATGGAGATCGCCGATACCGACTCCATGGATTTCCGGGAGAAGTTGAAGGCCAGGAAGATGGTCCTGAGGAAGGTCGTCTCCATGATCGAGGAAGCGAGAAAAGGCGTTTCTGCCTGAGCGGTT
>JBDHCH010000200.1:0-7797 GCA_039592115.1 Gemmatimonadota bacterium
AAGCACCAAGGCCAGCGGGGTCCTTGATTGGCAGGAGGCCTACGGTACCCAAACGGCGTCGGAGCCTCCGCAGACGACGGTCTCGGTCTCGGGGAACCCTTCCGTCTTTTCACTTCCACAGGTCCTGTCAGTCGAAGATGCTGTGGAGACAAACGACCGATGGACGCTGCTGGACCGACGGCTGGGAAAAGTCCATCTCCTTCATAAGGACTCCGGGTTGATCCGAAGCCTGGGCCAGGAAGGGGAGGGCCCCGGGGAGCTTCGCCGCCCCTTGGCGCTGGCCCTCCAGGACACGCTCCTCTGGGTCGTGAACCAACAAGGGTTCTCGCTGGACATCTTCTCGCTGGAGTCGGGATTCCTCGTCAGGGAGCGGATCACCGGAGGCGGGTGTCTGGCAGGACTCGCGAAGCGTCTCGCATCCGCCGGCCCCGGCGGGGCGCTCTTCATGCACATCTGTCCGGCAACCCTGCCGGGGCCCGGAACCGCATGGGTGGAGTCCCTGTCGCCCGACGGGGAGTTGCGGCCGATCCTCTCCCTACCTCTTGGGAGGGAAGGCTCTCGACAGCTCCATCCCTTCCGGCAACCGGCGCTCGCAGCCGGATCGGGGATGTTCTACTTCGGCACGTGGGATGCTCCCTGCCTCCTGAGCTTCACGACGGAGGGCAATTCGATCGGTCGGTTTTGCCTTCCCGATTCCGAGCGGGCATCGGTCCCTGAGCGCGAAAAGGCAATGTTGGAAGCGAGGTTTCAGGGGATCACCAGAATGGGTCTCCTGCCCATGGAAGTCCCGGATCTGCTCCCCTGGTACGACGCCGTATTCTCCACCTCCGTTGGACCTGTGGTTCGACGGATCCGGGGGGAAAGCGATCGGGATCTGGTTCTCCTGTTTCCTGACGGCACCACCTCGGTAATCGACAGGCTCTTTCCAGAAAGCACCTTTGTGGGGGAAAGAAGCATTCTCGTAGTCCGAGATCTGCTCCAGGGAACCGAGATCAGGATTTTCAGAAATCCCTGGACCGGATAGGGTTCTCTCAGGCCGAGCGGCTTCGGCCCTTCCCTGGCTTCCCTATTCTTCAGCCCACTTCTCGAGCCTGCTCCGAAGAGTGTTCCTGGACATCCCCAGCTCCCTGGCCGCCCGGCTCTTATTGCCTTGACACCGGCGAAGTGCATCCAGAACGTGAGCGCGCTCCTCTTCGGGTGACCCGTGATAGGCATACCGTTCAGCGGTCCTGTGGTCATCGATACATCCAGGGCCGGAGGCCGCTCTCTCGGAAAGAGCCGACCGCCCCTTCACTCGCCGCAGTTGCCCCTCGGTGAGGACTCCGTCTTCGGATAGGATCAGAGCCGCTTCGAGGAAATGGGAGAGTTCCCTCACGTTCCCGGGCCAAGGCTCAGCTCTCAGGTAGGCCAACGCCCTCGTCGAGAGGGGGTGGGCGGGAAGGCCGTGTCGACGCTGATGAACCCGCAGGAAACTCCGGGCCAGGAGGGGAATGTCCTCCACTCGCTCCCGGAGCGGCGGAACGGTGCACATAAGGAGCGAAAGCCTGTGGAAGAGATCCCGCCTGAACGCCCCGGAGGCCATTCCCTCCTCCAGGTTCCGTGCCGTCGCCGCCAGCACGCGGAAGTCCACCCTCCTGGTCCCCTCTCCCCCCAGCCGCCGGATCTCACCCTCTTCCAGGGCCGTGAGGAGCTTCGCCTGTTGCCCCGCCGAAAGCTCTCCCACTTCGTCCAGGAAGAGCGTCCCTCCACTGGCCTGCTCCAGGATACCTCTCCGCGCCTCTCTTGCCCCGGTGAAGGCCCCCCTGTTATGGCCGAAGAACTCACTCTCGAAGAGGGCGTCTGGAATGCCCGCGCAGTTGACTGCTTGATAGGCGCCTGTCCGCCTGGGACTCTCGTGGTGAATCACTTTCCCAATCAGACTCTTGCCTGTACCGGTCTCCCCCAGGAGGAGTACTGGAGCCCTCACCCTCGCAGCCTTGACTACGAACTCCCTGACTTCTTTCATGGCTGGACTGTGGCCCAGCAGATCTGCCAGACCCATCTTCTCCATTCTCTCGACCTTTCTTTCAGTCGGGGAACCGAGACCCCTCCCGGCAGGCGCAGCCTCGGCTCCCCTGTCCTCGCATGACGATGGGAACCGAGGGCGGGCGACCCCATGGGCAGGGGGGTAGGAGGGGAATCCGACCAAGCCACGGGTAGACGCATGCAAGGCAACTTCTCAGCCGAAGAAGAGCGACAGCTGGGGGAGCAGCTTGCCCAGGACAGCCAGCCCTCCTGTCCTCGTTGTGCGGGAGTGTTGAATCTCACGCCCGTTGGGCCCCGACCGGATGTGGCCTACGTGCGGAACCGCCTACTCATCCAGTGCAGCGCCTGCAAGCTGAAGGGTGTGGTGGACCGGTGATCGCCTCGGCGAGATGACGACCCCGGATCGGACAACGCATCGAGAGGGGTCCTGTGGGTCACACCCATTGCGCAGGCATGCTTCGACCCCAAGCTTCCGTCCCGCCCCTATTACCGCCCTCTAGAGGTGGATATGTCCGCTTTGAAACTGTCGAGCCTGGTTCTCCTTGTTGCCCTCGGGCTGGCGCCGGCACCCACCGTTGCACAGTCCCGGGAACGGGGCCCTATCGTTCTGGAGCTTCCGGCGAGCACCCGTGCCCTGGCTCTGGGAAATTCATTCGCCCTTGGGTTCGGCGATGCCGATGCCGTCTTTTACCATCCGGGCCTCCTCGACCGCGCCCAGGGGATGGCCGCATCACTCCAGCGGTTCGGCGCCAGCGGCACCTTGACGACGTTCTCCGCGGGTCGGAGTTGGTGGGGGGGTGGGATCGTTCTCGGGATCCAGCAACTGGGGTATGAAGCGCCCGGCCAGAACCCACTGACAGCCACCCACATCCTGGACTTCCCAGCCGACGAAGCGTCTCTGAGGAACGACGGAGCCGTGGGCGTCTCAGAGCTGGTAATCTCGGCCGGATACGGCCGAAGGTTCATGGGTGCCCGCCTCGGGGCGGTGGGGAAATTCGTGGAGCAACGGGTCGGGTATCTCAAAGCGGGGACGATGGCAGTGGACGTCGGATTGGCCGTGAGTCCCGGTCCAATCACAGTAGGGATCACCGCCCAGAACCTCGGACCGGAGATCGGCATCGGTGGGGGCGAGATCCCCCTTCCGACCCGGTTCACCGCTGGAGCGGCCTCCCGGCCCGCCCCGGTGGGGCCGCTGGACCTGTCCGCCACAACAGCGGTCTCCTACCGCCTGGATGGTGACGTGATCCCGTCGGTGGGGCTCGAGGTGGGATACTGGCCCGTGGTGGGCAGGACGTTCGTGGGCCGCGTGGGATACCGCTACCTCTCCGATGAATTCTCGGCTACGCCCGTCACCTTCGGTGGGGCGTTCTTCGGGGACGACCTCATCCTGGAATACACCTTCCAGGGATACGAATCCGGAGATCCATCTCACCGGTTCGGCATTGGGTGGCGGTAAGCGGAAAACCTAACGCCGTTCCACCCCCGATACTTCTAGGAACGCCGGATCCATCCTGGAGAATCCTACTTCATCCAGAACGACGGTCCCCGACACGCTCTCATCGAAAACGAAGGTCACTTCGCCGAGCCGAGTAAGGTCTACCGCTCCCCGCGATGCGGTCACGAAGTCTCTCAGGGGGATGGAGTAACTCTGGAGCACCATCTCCGTGTTTCCCTGGAACTGGTGGTCATCCCTCCGCGCGATGCGAATCTCGATTGGGCGCCGCACGGGTCCATAGTCGTTGAGGAGGACCTTCCCCGAGTTCCCGTCCGTATCCCACACCTGGACAGACAGGCGAAGCGGAGCCTTTTCTTCCTCCTCTTTCTCATCTCCCGAGAACAATCCGGAAAAGGGGTTGGGGATTCTCAACCACCGTCGGCGACGACCCCTCTTCTCACCGCCCTCCTTCTCCTCCCCTCCCTCTTCAGCCTCCGCATCCGGGTCCTTCCGTGGGCCGGGCTCCTGGTCCAAGGCCGTCAGCATGAAGTCCAACGTCGTCGATTCGTCCAGATCCAGCTCCTCAGGGAGGGGTTCCGGAAGGGATAAGACGAACCGGGCCGGTGGTCCCGTCCTGGTCGTGTCCTCGCCAGCGATCCTGTTGTTCCACCCCAGCCACACTGCTTGGTTTTCCTGGGTGGAGGTCTGGGAAGGCGTGGTCCTGTACCGGAAGGGGAGCACATTCTCCTTCCACGTTGCCAGACTGTCCCCCCGGGTCTCCACTCCCTTCAGGGTTCCCGTGGTCACGTCGATATCCTCCTCGAACGTGGCCAGGGGCCTGAAGCTGCTTTCCTGGAATTGGGTGATGTACATCGTCTTCGGGAGCCATCCTCCGATGACCCTGTGATCCCTGAAGAGGGGCAGGTATTCGCTCCGTCCCTTGAGGTTCGCCTCCACGAAAGCGGTGACGTATACCAGCGCGAATTGCCGCTGCTCCTCACCCTCCAGCAGCCCCCGGAGATCCAAGAAACGGCCACTCCTCGGCCCGTTGTCATGGGCACCCCAAACGGTATTCCACTGTCCGTGATTCGCCCTGTGGACGTATACCGATGCTTTGAAATGGGACTGGCTTCCGGAGAACCGGATCCGCCTCCAGGTCCTCAGGCCATGGTAGGGGGTCACGTCTCCATCGTGGGTCCCGTGGAATACGAGGTAGTTGACGTCCTCGAGGGGAACCAGACGACTTGTTGGCCGGTACTGCCCGTCCACCGGGGCGATGGCGATGACGGCGTTGATGTCGAAGCCGAAATCCCAGGTCAACGTCGCATCGTCTGGATAGTGTGTGAGACGGTTGAAGGCCGCGGCGTGACCCACCGCCTCTCCACCCCTGGAGTGCCCGATGATCCCGAGATTGGCCATGTCCACCCGGCCATGGAAGGGATTCCCCGGATCGGAGTTGAACTCCTCCCAGGCCTCGAAGTGCTTGAGGAAGAGCCACCCCCGAGCATCGTTCTCCCCCCGGATTCCTCCATTGATGAAGTTCATGTCCAGGGAAGCCAGGATGAAGCCTCGGCTCGCCAGGTGCTGTCCCAGGTACTCGTACCCGGGATCGGAGAAGTCCTTCATGTTGTGATTCCCGTGAGCCACCAGGATCAGGGGGTACGGTCCCGGGCCATCGGGATACCACACACGACCGTTGAGCGGAAACGAGTCCGGCTCGAAGCCCCAGTACTTGTTCCTGCTTTTTTCGCTGCTCCCCAGGCTCACCAGCTTGGAGGCATCCACAGGCCCTGTGACGATGGAAACAGAGTCCCTGTACACGATCCGATTCTTGTCCTCCCCACTCCCGTAATAGAGGGACTTCACCTCCAGCGGGCCCGTCTCCAGCGGACTCGGTGCGTCGAGGAGATGCCTCGCCAAAACCACCTGGGAGTCGTCTTTCGCCAGCTCCAGGGCCCCCATGCATCCGTTGAGGATGATTGCGAGGGCCAGGAGACCCCAGGGAAGGGAAGCACGTGTGACCTGAGGGAATTGAGCACGCATCATGTCATGTTCCAGGAAGCGGCGGTCCAGGGCCGCGTCAGCGTCGAGCGAACAAGAGAACGGAAGCTAGAGAGGCCCCGGTAGCTGGAGCAACACTCCAGGGTAGGGAGAAAAACCAGGGGTCGCCGGGAACCGCCTTCACCTATCTCTCACCCAAGCCGTTCGATTCAGCGAGCCAATGACCGCGCGAGGGTCACCCCCTTGGCCCTCCGCCGTTCCCTCTCCCATATTTTGCCTTGGAAGGTTAATGTTTTTGATCAAACACATTATCTGCCACAACCCATGTCCGGCACTTGGAGATGGGGGGTTGGCCGGCTTTCGCCTCCGAGGAACCTATTCAATGAGACACGCCACCGGTCTTCTGGCCATCTCGGTGATTACCTTCGCCTTCGGCCCCGGCGGTACTCTGTCCGCCCAGGACGCTGAGACCTTGTACCAGGAAAAGTGTGGACGCTGCCACGCCCCTTATGCACCGGAATCCTATGCGGCTGAGGAATGGCCCGGGATCGTCCGTTCCATGCGGGCTCAGGCTGCGCTCACCGCCGAGGAAGAGCAGCTCCTCACCGCTTACCTCACCGAGCTGGCGGAGAAGGAGGGGGGATCGGGTGGTGTCGCTCACGGGCCCACCGTCGGGGGATACCTCTACACCGAATATTTCCAGGACCAGGAAAAGGCCAAAAACTTCGATATCCACTACCTGGCCGTGACCCTCTCGGGGTGGGCCGCGGACAACATCCAGTACTTCGGAGAATTTGAGCTGGAGCACGGGGGAACGGGGGGAAACAACACCTTCGTGGAGCAAGCGTACATCGATTACTGGTTCACACCTGGGCTAGCGTTGAAGATCGGTGCGATCATCACCCCGTTCAATCGCTTCGACGAGCTCCATGATCCCCTGAGCAACTTCACGATCTCCAGGCCCCAGGTTTCCAGAGAGATCGGAGTGAGCGCCTGGAAGGATGTTGGACTGGTCTTCCACGGGTTCAAGAACCTGAACGAGGACCTCAGTCTCTTCTTCGATGCCTACACGATCAACGGCCTCGGAGACGGCTCCAACCTGAGGGGCAGCCGACAGTACAGGGACAACAATGAAGACAGGGCCCTGGGGGGGAGAGTGAACCTGGTCTTCCGGGACTTCCTCGAAGTGGGTGCGTCGGGTTACAACGGCGCCTGGGATGACGAGGGAGATTACGATCTGACTCTTCTCGGAGGGTACGTGCAACTCCGCACCCCCATCGCCGACTTCTGGGGTGAGTACTCTGCCGGCGATTCGGAGAACCCCTCCCCCGAGGCGGCTGGTGACATGTCAGGGTACTTCTTCCAGGCATCCCGGCTCTTCCAGGACCGTTTCCGACCCACCATCCGGTTCGGGGCTCTGGACTACCTGGATCCCGGGTCTCAACTCGGTAGGGACCCCGGCAAGGGTGACAAGGATCTTACGGAGACGGTGTTCTCCTTCGCGTACTACCCCACCTCGATGGTGGCTTTCAAGGCCGAGTACATCGTCTTCAGCGAGGGACGCGGGGAAGAGATGGAAAACAACCTCTTCGGCCTCCAGGCTGCCGTCCGGTTCTAGAGGGACGCGAAACGGAATGGCCGGGACGAGCGGGTCGGGAACACGGAACGCTTCGGAGAGGCCTGGGAGTGCGGCCCGCGGGGCCGAACAGGCCCGGAGACAGGACCTTGCCCCCGGCCTCCGCCTCCGTTTCCTTTCCACCCGTCTTTTTCCGCGCAAGCTTCCCCCCGTGGGGGGGGCGTGGAATCACTTCTTTGAATGAGGCAGACATGGCCAACCGCACCGCCAACGTCCAGACCAACCAGGGATCCTTCACCATCGAGCTCTTCGACGACCGGGCGCCGAAGACCGCCCAGAACTTCATCGATCTGGCGGAGAAGGGGTTCTACGACGGCATCGTGTTATCGAAGGATTCATGATCCAGGGTGGTGATCCCACAGGAACCGGCCGCGGAGGGCCTGGCTACACCATCCCTGATGAATTCCACGCCGAGCTCCAGCACACCGAGGAAGGAATCCTTTCCATGGCCAACGCCGGCCCCAACACCGGCGGATCGCAGTTCTTCATCACCCTGGCTCCGACTCCCTGGTTGGACCGGAAACACGCCATTTTCGGCAGGGTGGTGGAGGGGATGGATGTGGTTCGGACCATCGGGAGCACGGCCACCGGCCCCGGGGACCGGCCGGTGGAGGAGGTGGTGATGGACTCCGTGAAGATCGAGGGCGGGGTGGAAGGCTGAGAAGACGAAAGATCAATTCGGGCCCAGTCGCTCGGTGGG
>JBDHCH010000201.1:0-7413 GCA_039592115.1 Gemmatimonadota bacterium
CGGACCCGGACCCGAGATCCCCTCGACCCCAGGGACGTCGAGGTGGAGGCGGGGACTGGGTCTCCTGGCTCGCCTTGCCCTCACCGTTCTGGTCACCTGGTTTATCGTCAGGGCGGTGGGGTTGAACTTGGAGGAGCTCAGGGCCTTCGACCGTTCCCAGATCCACCCACGCTGGGGCCTGGTGCTCCTATCCTGTGGGGTCCTGCTCCTGGGATACCTCTACTCGGCTTCCCTCTGGGGGCTTCTCGTCAAGGAGCTCGGTGGGCCGGAGATCGGTACCCGAACCGCTTGGAGGGTATTCTTCACGGCGAACCTGGGACGCTACCTCCCCGGAAAGGTCTGGCAGTTGGCCGGAATGGCTCTGTTGGCCCGCCGGGAGGGCGTTCCAGCCGGCACCGCCACTGCAGCCGCCCTCCTCGGCCAGGTCTTCTCCCTGGCCGGGGCAACCCTGGTGGGACTCGGTGTCCTCCTAAGGGGTGAGGGGGGATGGGTAGAAGGAGGAAAGTGGGCGGGGGTGCTCGTTCTGGCCCTCTTGGTGGTCATGACCTTTCCCGCCATTCTCCGGCCCGTGGTCCGGACCCTGATTCGGAGAGCAAATGGGGCGGTCCCCGGGGAGCTCTGGCCGGATCAGGCTTTCGGTGTCCGGTGGCTAGGTCTCTACGCCGTGTCGTGGATCCTCCAGGGAGGCGCCTTCTGGATCCTGGCCATGGGTGTGGGGGCCCGCATGGATCCCGTTCTCGGATTGGCGATCTTCCCGGCTGCGTACCTCCTGGGCTACCTGGCCCTCTTCGCCCCGGCCGGCGTCGGCGTCCGGGAGGGCTTTCTCATCGCCTTCCTGAACCCGATTATGGGGGCCGGAGGCGCCTTCCTGGCGGTGTTGGCGCGCTTCTGGACCACGATCATCGAGCTGGGCCTAGCCGTGACCCTGGCAGGAGGGTACCTGAAGGCTGCCAAGAACGAGAGGGAAGGAGGGGGAAGTGCCTGAGGATCGAATCCTCGTGATCATTCCAACCTACGATGAGCGGGAGAACCTTCCCCGTATCGTGCCGAGGGTTCTGGAGGCGCACCCGGGCGTGGATATCCTGGTCGTGGACGACAACTCTCCCGATGGGACGGGGCTTCTCGCGGCGGGGATGGCACGGGACGACCCTCGTATCCACGCGCTCCACAGAGAAGGGAAGGGGGGGCTCGGGAAGGCCTATATCGCCGGGTTCCGATGGGGGTTGGAGAGGGACTACCGGCTCTTCCTGGAGATGGACGCGGATTTCTCCCATCCCCCGGAGAAGATCCCAATCATGGTCGAAGCTTCCCGAAAGCACCCCGTAGTCGTGGGCTCTCGGTATGTGGGTCGGAGGGTCAACGTGGTAAACTGGCCCATCACTCGCCTTATTATCAGCGTTTTTGGAAGTGTGTACGCTCGGGTCATCACCCGGCTGCCCGTCATGGATGCCACCGGAGGATTCAACCTCTGGCGCAGGGAGGTCCTGGAGGCCATCCCCCTGGACCGGATCGAATCCAACGGATACGCCTTCCAGGTGGAGCTGAAGCTGAGAGCCTGGAGGAAGGGGTTCAACCCCCTCGAGATCCCGATCGTCTTCACGGAGCGTGAGACCGGGGAATCCAAGATGTCCAAACGGATCGTCCTGGAGGCGGTCTGGAAGATCTGGAAGCTGAGAATCCTGGACCTTTTGGGGCGCCTCTGACCCTTCGGGGCCTGGTCGCCATCGAACGCCAAAAAATCCCGGCCTCCCTCGCTCCCCCAGGGCGCCACCTCGCGGAACAAACGGAATACGGATGCCACTCGTCCACTTCCTCTACAGATGCCCGAGCTGTGGCCGAGAATCCATGGCAGGGAAGGGGGACAAGGCCTCGTGTCTAAGCTGTGGCACGAGCTTCCAACGGGGAGGGGAGGGGGGGATGGTGCGGGTCGAAGGGGTGGCAGGCGCTGTCTCCGAGAGGCCCGGTTCCCAGCTGGCGGTGGCGGCTGAGACGGCGCATTCCGCCCAGACATCCAGGATTGGTGCCGACGGATCCGCCGAAGGGATCACCTCCGAGGGATCGCCGGGGCGCGTGATCCGCCGGGCCGCGGTTTCCCTCAGGGCCGGGGCCGGGGAGGGGCCGATCCGATTCCGTGGGGAGTTGCTGGGGTTTGCGGAGAGGCTGACCAGGGCTCGTTTCGCAGTTCTGGAGCTGACCCCATCGGTCCTCGGTCTGCAGGGTGGCGCATGGGGCTCCCGCGGGGCTCTCCTTGACCTCAGGGCGGTTCAGGCCAGCTCGAGCTCTCTCCAGGTGGTTCTGGGGGACGGAACACTCTTCCATGTCCGGTTCGGGGACGACTCCCCGAAGCACTGGGAGGAACTCCTCCACGTGGCGGTCCAGGAAGCGTATCGGGCAGCCGGGCGGGGGAAGATCCTGGAGTTTCAGCCCCGGATCGTTGTGGGAGAGGGGCCCCGGGAGGTTCGGTTCGGCTCCCTTGAAGAAAACCTGGCCACGGAGCCGGGGAGTGCCCCGGACCCTGCGGAGGTCCCCTTCGAGGGAAACGAGGCCATCGAGGACGCCCGTGTCGGTGGGGGGGAAGCTGCTTTCCAAGGACCGAACCGGGGAGGCCCGGGCGGAAGTCCCTGGTATCCCCTCGCAAAGGCGGCATTGAAACCCCTGGTGAGCCTTTGGACGCGGCTGGAAGTCGAGGGCCTCAGGAATATCCCGGCATCAGGGCCGTTCATTCTGGTTGCCAACCACCAGAGCATCCTGGATCCGATCGTCGTCCAATCCGTTTGCCCCAGGCCTCTCCATACGCTGACCAAGAGCACGCAGTTCTCCCGGCCATTGGACAGATGGTTGTTGAGTCGCGTAAACGCCATTCCTACAAGACGTTACCGTATAGATGCTCAGGTGATTCGTGTGGTGTTGAGACGGCTCTCCGAGGGGGGCGGTGTCGGGATCTATCCCGAGGGAGAACGGTCCTGGGATGGGTCACTCCAACCGTTCCGGAGGGGTACCATCCGCCTCCTCCTCAAGGCGGGCGTCCCAGTGGTCCCGTGTGGGATCGACGGATCGTACGACGTCTGGCCGCGATGGAGTCGGAGAATTCGGCGCTGCGGAGTGCGGTTGGCGTTCGGTAGTCCCGTCAGGTTCCCGAAGCTGGACAACCGATGGGAGAGGGAGGCGGCGTTACCTGGAGCGGAGGACCTGCTGCGCCGGGCCCTGGCCGACCTCGGGGCATGGATCTGACCTACGGGGATTGGGCGGAGGCCGGATGAGCCTCACTACCTGAAAGATCGTGGGTAATCCGAATCCAACTTTACATAATACATATTATGCGACGTTTTTGGATCCAGGAACGGTGGGAAATCCCAGGAACCAGGCCAAGAAAACGCCCCTTCCCTCTGGAGGTCGGGGCGTTTTCGAAGCAGACGGACCGACGCGGAGCATCGGATTCGTCGGCCAGAGAGTCAGCCGCTTCTGGCGGAAGCTTCCTGCAGCCTCAACTCCCAATAGCTCCGCTCGGGATCGTTCTCTTCCATCCCCCCGAGGACTTCTTCGTAGAGCTCGATGGCGCCCGAGAAGTTCTCGAGGCGAGTCCGAATCCGAGCAGCCCCGGCCAGGGCTTCCCGAATCTGAAAGTTCATCTCTGCCGTGTTCGCGATCCTCAGGAAGAGCCGTTCGGCCTCATCCAGGCGGTCGGCCTCTTCATAGGCCGCGGCCATGAGGAATGCGGCCTGGAGGCCGATGGGCTCCGCTGCCATCTCCCGGACCGCCGGTGAGAGGGCCTCCATGGCACCCTCCGGGTCTTCCTCCTCCAGGAGGACCTGCCCAAGGAGGAGCCGGGCCTCCATGGCATAAGGCGTACCCTCGAAGGAGGCCAGATACTGGTTCAAGGACGCTTTCGCTTCCTCCCGCTCCCCGAAAGCCACAGCCTGCTGGACTTGCTCCAACTGTGAAACGGCCCGCTGGGTCTGGGCGGCCTTCCAATTCTGGTAGTAAACCCCGCCGGCCACCAGTATGACGACGGCGACCCCGAGGATTGTGAGGACTTGGCTGTTCTTCTTCGCCCAACTCGTCGCTTCCAGGACCTTCTCGACGAATACGTCCTCGGCTTCTTTCTTTTCCTCCGGCGCCCTGCGGGAGGTCGGGTGGCGATGCTTGGTCATTCCGGGCTCGTCAAAGGAGTATGGGGAAGTTCGAAAACATTTGAAAAAGCTAGCCTTACGGGGATTTCAGGTCAACGGAACCGGTGGCTTCTCCCTCTGTTACCCGGCCCGCAGCGCATCGGGCTCGAGAATCCGGTATCCCCTGCCCTCGACCTTGAGGACACCATCGTAGATCCAGTCGTTCAAGAGGGTCGTTACCGTGGATCGGTGGGCAGCGCACAGGTTCGCTAAAACCTGATGGGACAGAGGGATGGGGATGGGGATCCCCGTATCTTCCGGCTTGCCTAGCCGCGCGGAGAGATGGAGGAGGAGTGTGCCCAGCCGGGCTTTCGCCCCCCCGACACTTCGAGCTCGAGCGAGAGCCCTGGCCAGTGTGAGTTCTTCCTCTTTCGCCCGCAGGAAGGCCTCGAACGTCTTCTGGGAGGTCTGCAGCACTCTCCTGGCCTCTCGGCCCTCCAGGACCGTGGCTTCCACCGGTTCACCGGCCAAAGCGGTCAGGCGCCGAGGAGCGTCCGGGAGGAGGGCCTCTTCTCCGGCGAGCTCCCAGGGACCCAGGATTGCCGCCACCTGCCGAAGGGCCGGCCCCCTGCCCCTCTGTTCCTGGTCGTTCCAGCGGTACAGGCGAAGATGTCCGGCTCGAATGAGAAAGAGATGAACAGACCTATCTCCTTCAGAGTAAAGCGTTTCCCCTCGCCTGAGCTTCAGGGTCTCTCCCCGCTTCACCAACCGGTAGAGTTTTCGGTCCCGCCGTGGGACCACCTTGAGAGGCATGGCTACCTCCGGGTTCGGTCGGGGCTCTCCCGAAGAGATGGGTGCAGCGCCAGAAGTGTGCCGATCAGAAGGGCCGGCATGCTGACCATAGCAGCCTCTCTGGGTCCAATCCAGTCTCCAAGGGCTCCAGTGATCAATACCCCCAGGGATCCGATGGCCCAGGCGAATCCCATGACGATTCCCGAGCTCACCGCTGCCCCCTCGGGAAGGAGCTCCTGGGCCTTCACCACGATCCCGGGCATCATGGCCATTCCCAGGAACCCTGATGCCGCCGCCATGAGGAAGGCGAGCGCTTGGCCGGGTGGAAGGGACACCGCGAAGAAATGGGCTGGGAATGCGAGAAGGGTCAGGCCGGCCAGGAGCCGGCTACGGTCCATCCGATCCGAAAGGTACCCGCCGGTGAGTGTCCCGAACGCCTGCGCCCCGAGGTAGATGCTCAGGGAGATCGCTCCGATGCCCTCCGAGCCCCCTGACCGCGCCACCACGATGGGCTCCATGGTCAGGTAAACCCTTTGGGCAAAAGCACCTACCACGCTGATGCCCATCAGGAGCCCGAGGGGCCCTCTCATCCGCTTCAGGACCTTTACCGGCGAGGGTGGCGGGGCCGGAGTTCGGTCAGCCCGGCGGGGTGGGAGGAGATACCAGAGAAGCAGAGCCAGGATGACCCCCGGAAACATGGCCACCCAGAGGCCTTCCAGGCCCATGGACCCCACGATGGCCACTGCGATGAGCGGCCCGGCAGCCCACCCCAGACTTCCCCCCAGGGAGAATAATGACATCCGAAGCCCACTGCCCTTCCCTTCGGAGATCCGCGCCGCATAGGAGGCTCCCGGAGGGTGGAAGGTGGCGCTCCCCAGCCCTCCCAGGAGCAGGAAGGCCACCAGGACCCAGAATGTGGGCGCCAGCCCTACCATCGAGAGGAAAACACCGGAAAGAAGGGGCCCGAGGACCACGAATAGCCGTCGGCCGTGCCGATCCGCGAGGTACCCCATCAGGGGCTGAAGGAGAGAGGCCCCGAGTGAGAGGGTCATGGCCAGGGTGGCCGCCAGGGCGATGGAAAGCCCCATCTTCTCCATGATCCTGGGGAGAAGAGGTGAAAGGAAAGCCGCATACGCGTCGTTTACGCCGTGGGCCAACGCCACGAGGCCTGCCAGGAAGGCCGCCTGCTGAGCTGGTGTCCTGGGGGGCTGGCCCGAGACCGTGGCCCGGCCTGTCTCCGCGCGAGTTCCCGGGGGATCGTCTCGGCGAGGTTCGGCGAGGACGGAGGCGGCCGAGGGCAATTCCGCAGAGACGGGCTCTGATTTTTCGTGGCCGGGCATTGGAATCCAGACCTCCTGACCTTGTGGGATCAGGAAACCTCATGGAACGGACGCAGAACGCAAGAGACGGCTCGATCGGGGCTGGCGAAAACAGCTCAGGGACCCCATCCTCCATGGGTCTTCCTTTCTCCTAAAGCCTCTTATCATATGAGGTCCGCTAACCATATGTATGATAACAAGAAACGAACCATCAACCCGGGGTTATGCGGTGCCCTGTTCGGGTTCCTGGCGGTGGCCTTGGGGGCTTTTGGAGCCCACGGCCTCGAGGGTCGGCTTTCTCCCGCGGATCTCGCTACCTTCGAGACGGCGGTCCGGTACCAGATGTACCACGCCTTGGCACTGATCCTGGTGGGCGCCACGGCCGCTACGCTCCCGGGGTTTCGGGTACGTGCGGCCGGATGGGCCTTCGCCAGTGGGATTCTGGTCTTTTCTGGGAGCCTCTACCTCCTCGTCCTCACCGGTCATCGATGGTTGGGGGCGGTCACGCCCCTGGGAGGTGTGGCTTTTCTGGTGGGGTGGGCCGCGCTGGCCGCTGAATTCATGAGGAGGGATCATGCCTGAAGTCGACGACTTTCCGGGGATGGCAGAGGCCAGAGCCCTCCTCGAAGCCGCAGAGCGAGTTTGTGTTCTCTCCGGAGCGGGCGTGAGCGCCGAGTCCGGCGTGCCGACCTTCCGGGGGGAGGACGGTCTATGGAAGAACTACAGGGCGGAAGAGCTTGCCACGCCCAATGCGTTTCGGCGGGATCCTCGCACCGTGTGGGAGTGGTACGATTGGCGAAGGGGGAAAATCAGCTCCTGCGCTCCGAATCCCGGGCATTATGCCCTGGCGGAGCTGGCCCTGGGGCGGAGGCCGGTGCGGATCGTGACCCAGAACGTCGACGGTCTTCACGAAGCAGCGGCCAGGGAGGTAGCGGGCGATCGGAGCCCCTCCCCTGCCCTCCCTCTGGAGGTTCACGGTTCGATCTTCCGCGTGAAGTGCACGGCCTGCACCTACAGGATCCCCCACCGTGAGCCTATCCGGTGGGAGACGGAGGAGGTTCTTCCCAAATGCCCGGTGTGCGAGGCCCTTCTTCGGCCCGACGTGGTGTGGTTCGGGGAATCGCTGGACCCGCAGGTGCTCACCGAAGCCTTCGACACGGCCAGGGCGGCGGATTTATGCCTCGTGGCGGGGA
>JBDHCH010000202.1:0-7377 GCA_039592115.1 Gemmatimonadota bacterium
GCGCCACTTCGGGAAATGGGGCCGGTGATCACGGCGGAGGTCCTCCCCGACTAAGGAGGCAGTCTCCGGTCCAAAGAGTTCCTCGGCTCGAGGGCGACCGCAGCCCTTAGCATCCTTCCACTTTGAGGTCATCCAAAGCGGCAACATCCGAGGTCCTGCCAGCCGTGAACCCCAATCCACAGATCAAACCATCGCCATCCAGATCGGCATTCCGGTAATCCTGGGTGTCGGGCATGTAAAGGCCGGCATTACCGGGAGGGACAAAACTGCACCAGCCGGTTCTGTCGAGGCTCTGGATCAAGCCTCCCTTTTGAGCAACGCTCAGGGGCACCAGGCCACTGAGCTCGTTGGAGTGGAGCACCAGGGACCTCAGGCTTGCCAGGTTGCCCAATTCCTGAGGGATCGAGCCGGTGAGTTCGTTGGAATGGAGCACCAGAGTCTGCAAGTTCACCAGGCTGCCAAGCTCCGGAGGGATCGAGCCGGTGAATTGGTTGTGATAGAGTCCCAGTCTCTGAAGGACGGCCAGGTTCCCCAACTCTGGGGGAATCGCGCCGGTGAGTTGGTTGAAGAAGAGCCCCAAATACTCGAGGTTCGCCAGGCTGCCCAACTCCGGAGGAACCGAGCCGGTGAGTTGGTTCATCGAGAGAGACAGGCTCTGAAGGTTCCCAAGTTTGCCCAATTCCGGGGGAATGGAGCCATTCAGTTCGTTGAGGCCTAATTCCAAATGCTGAAGGTTCTCCAGGTCGCCCAACTCCGGAGGGATCGAGCCGGTGAGTTCCTTCTCGGAGAGTGTAAGCCTGACGACGGAGCCGGCCGCACAGGTAACACCGTGCCAGGTGCAAGGAGTCGCGTTCGCCAGCCATCCCGTGGACACCGCCCACCCTGGCCCGCCGGTGGCCTCATACAGGGCAACGAGCCCCCAGCATTCCGTCTCCGGTATCTGTGACTGCACTAAGCAGTTATGGGCGCCGGGGCCGAACACCCTCACTGTGGCCGTCCCGCTCACACCCTCACTTGTCGCCGTGATGGTGGCCGTGCCTCGAGAGACGCCGGTCACAAGGCCATTTTCGTCCACGGTGACCACCGCCACGTCGGAGCTCTCCCAGGTCACGGTCCGGTAGAGGGCACTGCCGCTTGCGTTCTTGGGTGTGGCCGTGAGTTGAAGGGATTGGCCGATCTCCACGGTCCCGATCCGAGGAGCCACTTCGACGGTTGCTACCGGCACAGGCTCGGTACTACCCCCATCACATGTGATCAGAGCTGGGAGGAGCAGTAAGAGAGCAGCGAGTCTCACTCCCCCACCGGACGGAATGAATGCCGGGAGCATGAGGCGAATCCTCCAGCCGGAGTGTGTCTTCTGATTACGTTAAGAGACCACCTGGTCCAGCCCAGCCAGCCGGCAAGAGGAACAATGTGAGATGGTTAAGGAGGGGACAAGGAGGAGAAGCGCGGTCAACGTTGTAGGTTGGGCGCCGCCTCAGGGGAGGGGGCGGAGGGAGGTTGAGAAGGGAGGGGGTGGGACTCGAACCCACATACGCTTGCGAGCGCCGGTTTTCAGGCTCGATTCAGGGAGCGAACTGAGGAGTACAAAAAGACACAAATGGGCACAGAATCAGGGGGTGCGGCCTCTCAGAACGCGGGTCGTAGTCTCATCAGGGCCCAATTATGCACGTGGGTTACGGCGCGAATGCGGCACAGTATCGGGTCAGATCTGGTTACTCGACAAAGCCTCAATACAGCCTCACCTGCCCTACCTCCCCGTCGGAAGGAAGTTCTCCATCACCCAGACTTCCCACGCGTCCGGCGACCCCGACGCGAATGCGATACGTCGCCCATCGGGATGGAGTCTGAGATGACCTCCTTCAATGGTCAACTCCGTCGGTCGTCTGCTCCCGTCAGTGGCCGAGACGTGCCATACCTCGCCCACCGCGCTCGAACCCTGCCGGACAGTCTTCCCATAGAGCAGCCCCGTCCCGTCCGGCACCCACGCCAGGCCGTAGTGCCAATCGATTATGTCGTACCCGCCGGGCTCCGCGATCAGTTCGCCGGCCTCGCCACCTTCAAGCGGCAGGACCAAGAGTCGGGCGTGACTAGGCGAGCCGCCGTACTCGATCAGGGCCAGCTCCATGCCGTCGGGGGACACGGCCAGCGCAGAAGCGCTCCCGCGATACAGCTCGCGTTCGTCCCCACTATCCAGCTCGCGAGCCGTCACCCTGGAAACGCCCCCGTATATCGCCATGCGCGAGTAAAACACTGTGCTTCCATCGGCGGACCAGGCGGCAGCCCACACTGGATCAGCCGCCGTTGTTTGCACGACAGGAGAGATGGCACCCGTGTTCACATCGATCAGGTATAGGCCAGTCCGGTCCTCCGCGTCGCTCGCGGGCATGAGCAGCGAGTTCCCGTTCGGAGACCACCACAACATCGACCTATCGCCGAGGTTCGATAGTCTCAGGGGAATCTCCCGCTCCTCACCCGTCTCGAGCGAGCGAATCGTGATGACCCATGACCCCAGCGCCTCGGGGTAGGGTACTGAGCTGCGTTCAGAGACGTAGGCCAGGTACTTCCCGTCGTATGACAGAGCCGGGCGATCGTTCGAGCCACCGTACCGAGAAGTCGCGACCCTTGGTGATGAAAGGAGTTCACCAGTGGCCAAATCCAGCTCGGCGACATAGACGTCCTTGATCGAGTTCAGCACGCCGAAGAAATACGTGCCGTCCTCTGCGAACCCCAGTGGCCAGCTGGGCCCCAGGTCCGGCTTCACGAGCGTCTCGGGCCCCACGGGCTTCCCGTCCGTGACCTCGATCATCCAGAGACCCAGAGATCCCGTTCGATCACTGCTGAAGACGATCCGACTTCCGTCCGGAGTCCACACGGGGAAGAGATCGTTTGTCGTGTGGCGCACGAGCGCGGTCTCACGACTGCCGTCGGCCGCGATCAGGAATATGTCGCGCTCGTAGGAGTCGTCGGACTGCGGTGCGTCATAGGCGATCCACTGCCCATCCGGTGATAGACTCCCGGTCCAGGCGAACGGGAGGGTCTTGATCACGCGAAAAGAGCCATCCGTCACGGACACCCGTGCCATCAGAATGGAGTCGCCCAACAACGCCACCAACGCCAGCAGGGTCTCTCCGTCCGGATACCACTCGGCCGGCTGGACATAGGCGACTGAGTCGCCGCTGAAGACCACGTGCGGGTCGGAGCCATCGAAGCCCACCACTCGCAAGTCATACCTGTTGCTGCCACTGTTGCGCCACCCAAAGGCGATGCGCTGTCCGTCTCGAGAGAAGGTGGAGAACCACGGGACGCCGAGGGACTCAGGCGTCCTCCCGAAGAGCGAGCGGGACTCGCCGGTAGCCAGGTCTCGGACGCTCAGTTCGTAGCTCAACCAGTTCACGTAGGATAGGTAGCGTCCGTCCGGGGATGGGGCGCCAGTAACGTCTGCGCGGGCCGGCATGAGGCGTCTGAGGGTCAGCAGGCCGTTTGGGTTCTGAGCCGAGAGTGGTGCGATCGCGAGTGTCGCGAATGTCACGGCAAGCAGCAGGAAGGCTTTCATGAGTGCCTCCTTGGGCTGAGGCGTCAGCGCGGGGTCAAGGCTCGAGTCGATCAATCAGTCTGCCCGGACGTCGGGAATCACGACGTCGGTGTCGTCCGGTTCATAGTCGAGGACGTCTCCCGGTTTGCAGTCCAAAGCTCTGCAGATAGCGTTCAGAGTGTTGAAACGGATCCCGCGGACCTTGCCCGTCTTCAGCAGTGACAGGTTGGACAACGTGATTCCAACTTCCTCGGCCAGCTCAGTGAGGGAGAGTTTCCGCTGCACCAACAGCAGATCCAGATTCACTTTGATCGCCACGTTTCCCCCCTCAGATGACTGCTTCGCTGTCCGCACGGTGCTCTGCACCGAGGCGCATGACTTCCGCCATCAGGATGATGAGCAGTCCGAGAAAGAGCTTTGTCGTGGGGAGAGTCATGATCAGACTCATCGGTCCCGGAAGTCCCGGGTTTGGCGGCATATCGAAATGGCTCTGTAGATAGAGGTGTCCAAGTATCCCGAAGAGGGCCATCGAGGCCCACAGGCCCACGATCAGAATCCCCATCCAGCGGAATCGACGGGCATTCACCTCGGTGAGAGGTCGCCCCTCAACGAGACTGCCGAGGACTCTCCGAAGGAGCCAGAGGATTCCGATCAGCAGCCCGATCATCACGGTCAACCCAGACAACCCCAGGATTCTCACCGGTGCACCTCCCTCTGTCCGGAAAGTGAGCACTGCCATTCGTGATTCCAGCTCGATGACCTCCTTGTCGGAGCCGACTGGCCGAATGACGTCATTGAGCGGTCCGGGATAGGACCAGTGGTAGGAAATCGGGAAGTCGGGAACCACGTATGAGGGCCGAAGGGATTCCCTTACTCCCACAGGCAGTACCCAGAGGAGGATGGCTGCCCAAAACAAAATGGCCACTGTGGTGAGCCATTTGAGCACCCAGGCCAATGATCTCATCCCAAGGAGCTTCATCTGCAGGTCCTCCTGGCTGTGAGGCAATGCCGGTGCTCACAATTCCTGCCGAGGTAAGAGCGTTGACATGGGCCAATATACCATGGATATTCCTGTTTTACAATAAGTATTTATTGTTTTACAGAATGTCCTTATCGTGTTTAGAGGAATCCAGGATGGGAATCGGTGGTCCCGTGTATGGTTGGGTGGGAGGTGGGGCGGAGGTCCTCCCCACCCAGTTGCCGAGCGGTCGAAGAGCTCGCCAAGAAGAGGTTACCGATTAAGAATCAACGGTAACAGTGATCTGAAATTGGGCTCCATACCTCCCGTCCTCCAGGAGTAATCGGCTTCCTTTCCCGACGCGAGAGGCACAGCTCCGTCACAATCGGGATCTGTTCGGCGGCCCCACCGAATGATACCCGTCATTCTACACCAGCGTAACACTCTATTTGACAATTACTTGACAAACGGAGGGGGTGGGACTCGAACCCACAAGCGATTGCTCGCGCCGGTTTTCAAGACCGGTTCCTTAGCCAATTCGGACACCCCTCCCGGCTGCTACCAAAGATGGCCAAAGGCTTTCTGAGGATCAACGGATCCGGATCATCTCCGGTTCCCCACTCACCGGGCTCCAGGTTTTGGCTCTGCGGAATTGGTTTCTTTGCTGGAAATATTCTTGATTTTTGTTCTTTCTGGGGTCGTATTGAGGGGTTCGCCCACAAGAAAAGGTGATGTTCTCATGGCACGCCCTGCCCACAGGGGACCAAGGGACTGAGCTCTTCCTGCCTATTGTCGGATTTTGCCGCGCGAGGTCGAACCCACCCTGCCGGCTTCGGAACCTCTCGCCCAACCGCACCAAAAAAAGGAGCTAACATGCGATTCGTGACCCTGATTCTTCTCCTCCCCTTCACCCAGGTCCTGGTGGCGTGTGCCCCCGCCGTGGATATGGCCGCCGAAGAAGAGGGCGTGAGAGCAATGTCCGCCCAGTGGCTCGAGTTCTCCCAAGATGGGGATGCATCAGGCATAGCGGGCCTGTTTGCCGAAGACGGTGCCCTGTTCTGGGAGGATCGCCCCCCCACCGCCGGTCCGGCGGCCGTCGAGGAGTTCATGCGTCGGCAGTTCGCCGAAGCTCCTGCTGAGGGAGCCGAGTTCGGCCCTGACCGGATCCATGTGGCCGCGTCAGGGGACCTGGCTGTGGAACAGGGCACCTACAGCTCCCCCGCCAATGAGGGCCGCTACATCACGGTGTACAAGAAGGTGGAAGATGCCTGGAAGGTCGCGGCGGACATGTCATTGGACACGAGTCCTGATGGGGGAGCCCCGGCCTGGGCACAGGAGAGCCTTGCGCGGTGGTACGAGACCTTCAACGCTCGAGACGCAGAGGCCTTGGCGGACCTTTACACCGCTGACGCACGCGTGGGTGACGCCCGGGGCCGGTCCGCAATCATCCAATCTTTCCAGGATGACTGGGCCGAGAATGATGCGACGTGCTCCGGGGGGTACGACGATTTCTTCGTGGTGGGGACGATCGCTGCCGGGCGAGGGCGGGACGTGTGCACGGTGACCCCCTCGGACGGCAGCGAGGCCACGACCGTTCATTCCCGATGGTTGGCGCTCTATGAACAGCAACCCGACGGAACCTGGCTATGCATTCGGGATCGTGGAGAGCAAGCCGGCTCCTGAGCGAAAACGAAGGGCGTCCTCTTCCCGAGGGCGCCCTTCCGGCCCTCCGACCCTCTGGGCTTCCTCCCCTCCGCATCTGTCACGTCTCAGCTCTCCCACGCGTTCTGGGTACTAAAGGCGGTCGAAGATGAACTCGGAAGGAGCCTCCCGACATGAGAGCACTGCGAGCCCTCTTTCTTGCGTCCTTGGTCCTGGGATCTGCCGGATGTGACATCCTCGGCCTCGACGGAGCGGTGGACATCCGCGTCCGAAACGCATCCTCCCTCACCTTTGACGAGGGGGTGCTCTACGTCCACATGGATTCGATCCTCTTCCCCGGCCTGGAGCCTGGGCAGGCGACGCCGTACCAGGAAGTGCATCGAGGCTACAGGATCGCGACCACCCAGGTAGTGACCGGGCCGGATACGGCCAGGCTGCAGGTAATCGACTTTGTAGGAGAGGAGCCCCTGGACCCAGGCCGGTACACCTTCGTCCTGTCCTTCTTCGAGGGGAATCCCACGAGTTTGGTCCAGGAGCTGAAAAAGGACCGGTGAGGCATCAGTGTGGCCGGGCGGGCGGATCGGTCTCGCCGTGCAAGCTTCCTGGCCGGAGCCGCGGACACCGTCCCTTCTAGAAACCCGTCTCAAGAGAAGAGGGGATCGTCCCAACCAGCCACTGACCAGGATCGTCCCAGCCCGCAGTTGACACCCAGCGCCCCAACCAGCCGTTGACCGATCACGTCCCAATCAGCCATTGACAGATCTTGGGAATCGGCTTTGGTGAGGTCCGGGCCGCCTGCCCTGGACAGCGGCTGATCTCCCTCCTTGGCCCCCTCCGGCTCGTCCTCCTGAACACCCGAGCCCCGGAGCCTTTCGGACCGACTTCTCCAGCCAGACGGCCACCCAGGACGCCCCGAAACCGCCCATTATATTTCGGTGTATCTTCGGTTCCACACCCCCGGGAGGCCTCATTCATGGTCCGCTTCGCACCCGCTTCGTCCACCGTCCTCCTTGTCCGAGAACAGCTTCCAGCCACTCCCGGTAATGGGTACCGGATCGATGGCTGGGACCCGGGTCCCGAGCTCGCCGACCCGGTAGGGCCGCTGCAAAAGGACCCAGCACGGAACCCCAATACCTCCGCCGCAGGAATGATTGCGGATCCTGTTCAGGGTCACGCCCCTTCCGCTTCGGAGCCGCCTGCCGAAACAGCCGCATCCGCCCCC
>JBDHCH010000203.1:0-7331 GCA_039592115.1 Gemmatimonadota bacterium
GTTGACCAAAGCCTGGCGCATGTTGGACCTCCGGCCCTTGATGAAGGAGTTCCACACGAAGTAGTTGCAGCCCTGCTCAAAGGCCTCTTCGAGTGACTCACATGGGGCTCCGTAGCTGGAAGCGATACCCAACCGGCCCACGGTCAATCCAGTCCTTCCCAACCTGTGTCTTTCGCGGAAATCCATTTCAGTACAGCCCGTTGCGATGCGGCCAAGAGGTGGCTCCGTGCCCCGGAACCTGCAGCCGAGGAGGAGCGGTCGCAACGGACGCGGCTAATGGGCGGCCTTGTTTCGGGTCCGACGAGGTCCCACCATTCATCCCATGGCGCGTGAGGTCGATGAACGCCGCCTCCCCAACTAGATCGGAATGGCGGTGTTGGAACGCTCCCTCCCCCAACGTTTGAGAGAGCGTAAGCCTGTGCAGTTGGGGCTGGCCGGGAACCGTTTGGTTCGTTACGGGAAGGGCCGGTCGGCTGCGTGAAAGAGAGTTGGGGCGCACAGCCCGGCACCCATTGCGAGGATCAGAGACGTGAGAACATTCGCATTCTTCTATTTGATGGTCAGTGAGCCCCAGGACCTCGGTCGTGTCATTCCCGAGCATACCCGATACTGGTCCGCCCATAGGTCTGCCGGCTACCGCGGAGGACCGTTTGCCGACCGATCCGGCGGCCTCATCGTTTTTGAGGCTCAAGACGTTGCCTCAGCAGAGGCAACCGCGCAGGAAGACCCGTTCGTGAAGGAAGGACTCCTGGCTGAGTCGTGGCTAAAGGAGTGGAAGCCCGAATGAGCGGAGAGGAGTCGGGTTCCCGAGGGATGGAGCCGCCTGGTCGACTGGTTGAAGAGCCGGAGCGGCGGCTTACCCACTGGACTGTTTTAGCTCGAAAAACCTGGTTCCCGCTGGGGACCCGGAGAGTGCACCTACTCGACAACAGGCCCACCCCCAGCCCCAGAAGCGATCCGGCCGGATCCAGCGTTCCTGAATCTCCCAGCTCTCCGGGGTCCTCACCCCCAGGGAAACGGAGCATTGAACTAACACTCTGAGCGGTACCGCAGTAGGGGGCGGATCAGATTCGGTGAGGTCAGGCTAATCGATGCCCTCTCCCTCCTTCCTCCAGCGCCTGAAAGAGCGGAAGCTCGTGAGGGGACTGAAATGACGGACAGGCCCACTGCAGTGACGGTCATCGGTTGGTTTTGGAGGGTAGGAGGCATCCTGGGGATGATATTCGCTCTCCCTCTAGCACTCTGGGGTCGGGAGCTGTTCGGTGAGTATTGGACAGATACACTCCTGCAGCTCAGCCCCACGGTCCTTTTCTTATGGGCGTTCTTTTCCTCCTTCCTTTGTCTTCTGTTTGGGAATGGAATCCTGAATGGCCGGAATTGGGCACGGAATCTGGCTTTGGCCTACTGTGTTGTCGCTACGCTGATCGCTGCGGCGATGTACCAGGGGCACCCCCTCTATTGGCTCAATCTCATCGGGGATCTGGCCTTCACCGTAATCATGTGGTTCTTCCTCTACCGTCCTCATGTGACTGCTTTTTTCGTGGGAGAGGTGCGTCTGGGGGAGCAAGGAACCGCCTGAGGAGGAGGTGGTTTCTTGTGCCCATCCCCGCTTCCTGGCCCTGCTGGATCATTGGTTGCTTGGTTCACGGAGCTGGGCTGGAGGATTGTGCTCCATGGGATTTGAGGTGGGACAAACGGAAGGGAGTTCTGACCTCTGGAGGGAGATCTGATCGAGTCACTCGGTATCCGCGCGCACCTGTAAGGAGAGTAACACGTGTCAACGGTCTGGAGCTGTAACGAGTGGGATGAGCTCGAGGAAGTGATCATCGGCAACCCGCTCAGGGCCCGGTTCCCGTATGCGGACCCCAGCACTCGACTGGCGGAATATCCAGATCGTGCACTCGATGACATCCCTCAGGGTCCCTTCGACCCGACCATTATCGAGGAAACCGAAGAAGACCTTAACGCGTTTGCCGCCGCCCTTGAAAAGCTCGGGATTACGGTGCGGCGACCGGATACCTGGCCGCACGAGAAACGCTTCTCCACCGTGCACTGGGAATCAGAGGGCTACTACAACTATTGTCCCCGCGACCTCATGATGGTGGTGGGCAACCAGATCATTGAAACGCCTAATGTGATCCGCAGTCGTTCGCAGGAAGCTTTCAGCTACCGTTCGATTTTGATGGAGTACTTGAAATCCGGGGCCCGGTGGTACAGCGCACCGAAACCCATGCTCCTGGATGAGTTGTTTGATGTAGACATGAGTCGGCCGGTGCCGCGCGACGACGAGCCAGCCTTTGACGCGGCCAACGTACTGCGATTCGGTCGCGACCTGTTGTATCTGGTCAGCGCCACCGGCAATGAATTGGGCGGGCACTGGTTGCAGACCATCCTGGGCGACGAGTTCAGGGTCCATTTCTTCAAAGACGTGTACTACGGTAGCCACATCGACTCAACTCTGGTCGCTCTGCGCCCCGGCCTTCTCCTCGCCAATCCCTCCCGCGTGAACGCTGGCACGCTCCCGGCGATCTTCAGGCAGTGGAAGGTGATCTACAGCCCACCGATGGAGGGTATGGACCGCTTTGATGAGGCCTACCTGTCTATGGCGATTGCCTCTGACTGGATTGGCATGAACCTCTTCAGCCTCAGCCCGAATCTGGTTTGCGTGGACAAGGATCAGACGGCGCTTATCAAGCTGCTCGAGGGCGAGGGTGTGGACGTGCTGCCTCTGAAGATCCGACATTCGAAAATGATGGGCGGCGGCTTCCATTGCGTGACACTCGATGTGCGACGCAAAGGCAAGATGGAGCGCTATTTCGACTAGGCGAAGCTGAATATGCGCTCGAAAACACTTTTCAGGTCCCCGGAATCAAGCGTGCGCACGAGATCAAAGGTGAATCCCGGCCGGATTGCCGGAGACTCCATCGTTTGAGAGGATGGAGTCATGATCTCAGCAAATCGGTACGCCCAGGAGGGAGGCTCCCGTGCCGAGAAGACCCGGTCTCCTGTTGATGGTCTCTCTCTTGTTCCCCTCTTCTTGTGCCCAACCAGGGCCGGCTGGAACAGGGATTCCATCACCTTCCCTCGGAGGGATGGGCTCCCTGGAGCTCGCTCCGATGTTTCTGGGTACGCTTGGAGGTGCACAGAGCTTTGCGTACGCGATCAACGAATACGGCCAGGTGGTGGGAGAGGCTGCCACGTCCGCTGGGGAGTATCACGCCTTCCTGTGGGAAGACGGGGTGATGACCGACCTGGGAACCCTGGGCGATACCCCGCTGGGTCTTTCGGTCAGCCTCGCGGAAGACATTAACGACGTCGGCCAAGTCGTTGGCGAATCCTCCGTGCCGAACGGTCAAAGACACGCATTCCTGTGGGAAGACGGGGTGATGACCGACCTGGGAACGCTGGGCGGTCCCTCCAGCAGGGCGATTGACATCAACGAAGCCGGCCAGGTGGTCGGTTGGTCCCTCACTCCGAACGGCCACAAACATGCCTTCCTATGGGAGGATGGTGTAATCACCGACTTGGGGACCCTGGGTGGCACGACCACCACCGCAATTGCCATCAACGAAGCCGGTCAGATCGCTGGTTCCTCTGGGAACGCAGAGTCGAAGGAACGTGCCTTCCGTTGGGTAGAGGGCGAGATAATAGACCTGGGGACCTTGCGTGGGGGGGTGACCAGCAGGGCCACCGCCATTGGCGAAGATGGTCGAATCGTGGGGTACTCCCGAAGCGCAGAAAACGTGCCCCGGCCGTTTGTCTGGGAGATGGGCGTGATGGTGGACCTTGGCGTCACGAGGGGACGTTTCAGCACGGCTGTCGCTATCAACGAAGGTGGTCGGGTAGTGGGCGCCTACCGCGCTCCAACCGGGGAGTCCCATATTTTCCAGTGGGAGCGCGGTGTCATAACCGGCTTGGGGAATCTGGGCAGTGCCGTCTGTACTTCACTTGCCATCAACCGCACGGGTCAGGTGGCGGGCTCCATTCGATCCGGGGTTGGGTGGTATCAGGTGTTTGTTTGGAGGGAGGGTGTGCTGGTGACGGTGCCGGCACTGGCGAAAGGGGAAATGAGGGTCACTGGTATCAACACAGCTGGCCAGGTCGTAGGGGATTCACCCACACCAACCGGAGAAACACAAGCCACACTTTGGCAGGTTGTCAGCCGCTGAGTAGCCATCGGTTTGGGTGAGGGCGGGATCGGACAGGAACTCCCTGCCCCCTCCGTCGCCGCATCGCAATATCCCAATTGATGGCTGACGGGGCTGGAACGGGCCGCCTATCCCCACCGGCGTCAGGAGGGGCATTTCGACCAGGAATGATGAGGAACCCCGACCGTGCTATCGGCTCGCCGTCCAGGTTCCGCTCAGTTGGGTGCCGGAGAACTCGGCATTCGATACGGCGCCGGACATCGACCTGGCGTCAGAGGAAAGAGTGCCGGTCAGGTGCATCCCCTCCGTCGAGTCCAGGTAGAAGCTCACCGCCCCTGACACCCCTATCGATCCCCCGGCGATGGGCGATGAGGGCATCGGGCCCACGACAACCACTTTCCCGGCCTCCTGAATGGTGACGGTGCCGTTGGAGTACGTGCCAGTGAAGGTCGTGTCCGATTGGGTGATGGAGAGGCGGAAACCGGCATAGTCCATGGTGATATCTCCACCTGACAGATGGATCACAAACGACGACCACGTACCGCCGACCCCCGAAAAGCCGGGTTCTGAATCCTCCGGTCCGGTCCCGCCGGAGTCGCCGCCGCACGCCACCAGGGTAGTCACGGTGAGAAGGAGAAGGGCGAGACGGGAAGACTGAGCCATCCTTCCGTCCTTTCTGTCGTTGGAGGTGTGCTTCACCTGGGAAAGGCCCCATCCACGTGGCATGCGATCAACAGGCTGATCCCGTTCGGCCTCGGAGACGGATTTCTGACCCGAGATATGCACATCCGACCTTCGGGGCCTTCCCCCCGAATCCTTGCACCCGTCTTTCCCACAAGCCATCCTTCCTCGAGGTGGCTCACCGGTGGCCTAGCAATGCCCCAGCCATCGTTGCCCTTCATATCCCTTGTCAGGAGATAGCATGGGTATCGGCATCATTGTGAAACGGACCATTCTCGGGGTTGCGCTCATCGGAGCAGGGTACACGTACACCTGCGGCTCGACCTACATTCCACCTGGCACTCAAGGCGTTCGGGAACTCAAGCAGCAGATGCCGTGGAGAGATGCCGGGTACTCGCCTGGGACGCTCGAGCCTGGCAGGCACTTCAAGATTCCCTTCATCGAGAAGATTCACAAGTTACCTGCGGAACAGCAGGTGCTCGAATTCGTCGGTGCGACCGAAGCAAACGCGCGGGATTATGCGAGGAATGTCGATCACGCCGACGTCGTCGCTGCGCAACAGATTGAGACCTCGGATGGTTTCAATGTGCACGCAGACCTCTCGATTTTCTACAGGATTACGGATCCGTACAAGCTGCTTCTGGAGTACGGGCCAGGGAATCTTTACTTCCTGAACGGTCTCCTCACAGAGGCACCGGCTTCGCTCAAGGCGACGTTCGGAAAGCTCCAACCCGAGGAGTTCTTCACCCTCGATGAGGAAGGGAGGCCAATCCGGGTGAAGTCTCAGGATGAAGCGGTGGCCGACCTCTCAGAAAGACTTGCCGATGGTGGCATTGAGGTACAGGAAGTCCGCATTCGGTACGTCACATTCGAAGAGAAGATTCAGGGTCGGTTCGAGTTGACGAAGGTGGCTGACCAAGAGACGCTCACAGAACAATCAAGAACATTGCGTGAGCAGGCGAATGCTGAACTCGAACGACTGATTGAGGAAGGACAACAGGCGGTCGCAGTGCTTCAGAAGGAAGGAGAGGCCTACGTGACCGTGAGAGAGGGCGAGCGGGAGGCATATGAGCGTTCCAGGGGATCCGAAGCAGCCATGATTATCGACGTTGCTGAGGCAGAGCGCACACGCCTCGTCAACGCAGCCTACCAAGGACAGGGTTCAGAATTGCTCGTGGCCCAACAGATGGCGGATGGCGTTCTCAGCAACCTTCCGTTTCTCATTTGGCAACCCGGTCAGTCGAACCCATTGGACCTGGCGAACTTACTCAGAATGATCTCCGGTGGAGGTTCACGATAATGGCACACGACCAATTCGAAGACGTACCCGTGAACGATCTTGAGGACGGAGAAAGCTCGGATCAGGAGTCGGGTGAGGAAGGCGATACGCTGGTGGGCGCCCTGAAGGGGTTGGGGGGAAGGGTAGTACCCAGCAAAGACACCTGGGGAATCCTGAAATGGACCGCAATCGGCTTGCTGATCATGACCGGGGGTCTCACTTCGGTTCGATATGTCGGGCCGAACGAGGTCGGCGTGCGCACCAATGAATTCACCATTCCTTTGCTAGCGACCCGCGGTATTGAGCCGGTATCCTACGGTCCTGGTGTGCACATCGTGCCACCATTCATTACCCACATGAACACACTTTCCACGCAGTTGCAGAAGGTGACGATGTCATCTGAGGCGGATGACGACGGATTCGGGAACGATGAACTCCGTTTCAGGACCCGCGACGGGAATGATATCAAACTCAATGTGGACTTCACGTTCCGTGTCAATGCCGCCCAGGCGCCCCTGGTCATTCAGTACGTGGGTCAGGATATGGAAGAGATTGTTGAGAAGTTCCGTCACTTGGGTAGGAGCGCTGGCCGGGACGATTTCGGTACGTTGAGCTCCGAGTCTTTTTATGCCACGACGGAACGGAACGTCCAGATCGCTCGCACGGAGGAGAACCTCAAGGCTGCACTGGAACCCTACGGTATCACATTCCACAGCGTCAACACCCACGATTTCGACTGGGCCAACCCTGCATACAAGCTGGCGATCGACGATAAGATCGATGCGGATGCTGAGACCGAGCAGCTGGGAGCACAGATCACACGACAGGCCAGTGAGAATGAGAAACTCGTCGCTGCTCAACAGGCCATCGTGAACAGGCAGATGGAAGAGGCGGACGGTCTGTATGAACAGAAAGTCCGGGAAGTTGACGGACTCTATGCGCGTGCCGACACGCTCGCTGCAGCGATCATCCAGGAAGGCCGGAATGAAGCAGCGGCCATCCGGGCCAAGCGACTCGCGATGAACAGTCAGGGTGGTCGTACGCAGGTGATGATGGACATTGCCGCTGCACTCGCAGGGAAACCTGTGTATCAGTTGCCGACACCTGCTGGTGGGGCGATTCAGACGTTCGATCTGAACGCGTTCTTGACGCTGTCAGGTCTTGATGAACTCATGAAGACCAGACTTCCCGCCGGTGGCGGAGGAGGAGGGTAGTCCTAGCCG
>JBDHCH010000204.1:0-7226 GCA_039592115.1 Gemmatimonadota bacterium
TCCACCTCCGGACCCAGCGGGGACTCATTGCGCTCAGCATCGCATCCGGCGAGTCCCAGGAGAGTCAGGAGGGAAACCGACATCAGGCGTTTCATCGTTTTGAGTGCCCCTTTTCGAAACCTTCGATACATGATTTCCAGGGGAAATAAGGCAGGATTCGGACCAGGCGCGGAGAAGTTGGGAAAAAGGCAGGAAACACCTCGAAAAGCATTTTGCGAGAATGCCTTGCATAATCCGATACCGGCCGAGCGCTTGCCGGAGAACCGGTACTTTTTTTCCGGGCCCGGATCAATATTTCCTGGTTTTGGGGGGTATGTAGGGAGAATCCACGAGGGACCTGAGGGGGGCCTGCGCCGGCTCGGCCTCTCTCCACCTCGAGTGATGGAGGGAGGTTCCTTCGGGGGATGGAGGGCTTCCTACTCCGGCTCAGCTCTCCCCTTCAGGCTCGGCTCCCCAATAGAGGTGCTTCCGGCGCATGATGGCGTGGTGGGCCATGAGGCGGGTCGCGTTGATCCGGATGAACCCTTCGGAGTCCTGCTGGTTGAACCCACCCTCCAGATCCATGCTGGAGAGGTCCTGATCATACAGGGACGAGGAAGACTCCCTGCCCACTGGCATCGCCTTCCCCTTGAAGAGCTTCATGTATACCGTGCCGTCGATGACCTCCTGGCTCTTGTCGATGGCCGCCATGAGGAAGTCCATCTCGGGGCTGAACCAAAAGCCGTTGTAGATCAACTCCGAGACCTTCGCTGTGAACATGTTCCTGAGGCGCATCACCTCCCGGTCCATGGCGATGCCTTCAATATCCATGTGGGCCTGATGGAGAATCTCACCACCGGGGGTCTCGTAGATCCCCCGGGACTTGATGCCCACGTACCGGTTCTCGACCATGTCGAGGCGCCCGATTCCGTGCTCAGAGCCAACGGCGTTGAGGTACTCGAAGAGCTCCAGGGCACCGGTCTCTTCGGTCCCTGTGGCCAGATCAGTCACCTTCACCGGGATCCCGTCCTTGAAGGTTATGCTGATCCTCCCCGGCACGTCAGGGGCGTTCTCCGGTGCTGTGGTCCTGGAATAGACTTCTTCTCCCGCTTCGTGGAGGGGGTCTTCCAGGATCCCCGCTTCGTGGGAGATGTGGAGGAGATTGTCGTCTTCGCTGAAGGGCTTGGCTTTCGTCGCCGTCACTTCGATCCCCTGTTCCCGGGCGAACTCCAGCAGGTCGGACCGGCCTTCGAACCTCTCCAGAAACTCGGGAATCTTCCAGGGAGCGATGACCTTGATCTGGGGGTCGAGGGCAAGATACGCCAGCTCGAAGCGGACCTGATCGTTCCCTTTCCCGGTGGCCCCATGAGAGACGTACTCGGCACCCTCCTCCCACGCGATCTCGATCTGGCGCTTCGCGATGAGGGGCCGGGCGAGGGCGGTACCCAACAGGTATCGGCCTTCATAGAGGGCGTTCGCCTTGAAGGCGGGGAAGATGAAGTCGGTCACGAACTCTTCTTTGAGGTCTTCCACGTAAACCTTCGAAGCCCCTGTCTCCAGCGCTTTCAGGCGGGCCTGTTCCGGATCGTCCTGCTGGCCCACGTCGGCGATGTAGGCGATGACTTCGTAGCCTTCCAGGACCAGCCATTTCAGGATTACGGAAGTGTCCAACCCCCCGCTGTACGCGAGCACGACTTTCTTCTTCATGGACGACACCCTGGGCGATGGGCGAGATCGCCTGCGTTGAGGATTCCTGAGTACTCTAAGTTGGATTGCCGCTCCCAAGGCGGGGTGGACGCGCTCCGGAAGACACTCGGGCTATGCGTCCAGGGTGCGGAAAAACAAGCCGTCAGAGAGTAAAAGAGGCCGGGGGAAGGAGCAAGTCCGCGTGGTCTCAGTTCCTGATCACCGGAAGCTCGATGAAGGAGGGATAGAGCGAGTTCCGTTGGACCCGCAGCTCCGGAACGCCATCTGTTGGGATCCTCCGGAAGGAACTTCCGTCATGCCCCGCGATGGCGATCCTGATCCTGTGTCCCTGCCGGAAGAGAACCGAGGTCGGCTGGAGGCCGAAGGACAGCTCTGTGACCTCCCCCGGCACCATCGGCCGGGCATCCTCTGAGCGGAAGGAGTGGTACGGTGTGGGCCGATCCCAGGAGGCGGGATCTTCAGTCACATCTCGGTGGATTCCCCGCAGGATTCCCTCGGTCACGTACTTGACCCGCCCGTTCGGATCCACGTTCTCCAGGTAGACGAAGAATGCTCCGTCCGGGTGTGTGGACCGTACCTTCAGATGAACGACAGGGTAGCCCGTCACCTCCAGCTCCTCGGCGAGAGGCGCGGTTTCGTAAACCAGGAGGCGCTCATCCTTGAACCGCTGGTTCCCATACCAGGACCCTCCGAACAAGGGCGCCAGCCAGCGAGGATCGTCACTGGATTCGTGCTCGAAGTCGACAGTGTAGAGGTCCTCACCCATCTCCTGAGTCGGAGCGGATTCGCTCAACGCGCCCCCCTCCGAAAGGTAGAAAGGCACCACCATGGTCCCCGGCACGGGCCATTCGGAGGTGGACTTCCACTCGTTGGTGTTCATGGTCATGTACCTGAGGACCCGGCCCTGGAGGGTCTTCTCCTTCTTCAGGAGGTCGTCGAAGAAGTTGAGGGCTTCCTCCCATTGGGCCGCAACCTGGGGAATCGAGGCGTACCCTTCCATGGGAGAGAACGGGCTGGCGTTGTTCTCGAGATCGTGGGTCCAGGATCCGATGACCGCTCTCCGGGGGCCCGTGGACTCCATGAACTCCCGGATCACCCCGTCGGCAGAGCCCGCGTCCATCCAGCTTCCCCAGTTGTAGACCGCCACCTGGTGGCCGTTCAAAACCTCCGGCCGGGAGAAGGTGCTGAGGTCGTCGAGAGTCCGACCACCGGCCACGACATCATCTCTGAAGGCGTTGTTCCTGACAGTCTCGTGCAGGTGGGTGTTCCCCCCATGTTGAGCCTGGGCCTGGGAGAGCAAGGCTCCCGTTCCATCGGTGTCCACGGGCTGCAGTCGAAAGATGTCACTTCCCAGGTCCAGCTCCGGGACCCGGTCCATGAGGAACACCAGGTCACTCCAGGTCTGGGTGAACGTCTCGTTGTAGACTCCGCCGGGGAAGAGGAGATCGCCGTAGAGGTCGTACGTATCGGACATGGGGACGATGGCTTTGAGCGCCGGGTGGCCCAGGGCTGCCAGCTGCTGGGCTGCCATTCCCGGATAGGAGACTCCGGTAGCCCCGACCAACCCATTCGACCAGGCTTGATCCAGGACCCAGTCGATCACCTCACGGCCGTCCTCGAGGGCCCTCTCCTGAAGCGGATACGGCCACTCGCCGAACGACGCACCGGTCCCCCGCTCGTCAACGATCACATAAGCGTATCCCCGCTCGACCGCTCGCCGGACGAGGTATGACATCCCCCCCCCGCGATCCCTCCAGTACCGGGTGAGCTCGATGAGGGTCGGGAACCTCGAAACTCCTGGCACCCCTTGGGGCACGTGCACGTCGACGGCAACCCTCACACCGTCGTCCATCTCCAGGTAGAGTGAGCTGGATGCGATTCCGGTGGCATACCCGGAGTCGATCTCGTGCCTTGCCAAAATGGCGACATCATGATCGCACGCTGCGGCGGTGACCAGGAAGCCAATTCCGGCCGCTCGCGTTGCGGGGCGGAGCAGCGTTCGGAGGGTGTTCGAGTCGACTGCCTTGCAGGGGGTAAAGCCCTTCCATCGACGAGGTCTCATGGTCAGAACTCCCACCTGAAGCCGATGGAGGGGAGGATCGGCAACAGCTCATCATCCGGTTCTCGGATGTACATGCTTCGGTTGTCGATCCACCTCAACCCGTAGTCGTACGAGCGCAGGTTCGACTGATTGTAGGCGTTGAAGAGATCGACGTAGACGTCCAGGATTCCCCTCCGGACCTGGAACCTTCGTGTCACCCGGAGGTCCAGGCGGTGGTACGCAGGCAGACGTTCGCTATTGAGGGGGCCGAAGTCTTCTTTCCAATGGAGTGGCCAATTCTCCCCCTCCCCCCGGAATACGGTCAGGGTGTCGAAGAGGATTTCCTGGGGGGTGTAGGGCCAGCCGCTGTGGATGTGCCAGGCACCTGAGAGGGTCCAGTTCGGATTCGGGTGATACCCGACCGTGAGGTTGAGGGCGTGGCGCTGGTCCATGAAACGGGGGACCCACAGGTCTTCGATACGGTCCTCCGACTCGGCCAAGGTATAACTTGCCGACCAATCCCAGGCGGGTCCGTCCTGACTTATGAGGGCCTCGAACCCTCTCGCCCTGGCTTCCGTGGGCTCCACCTTCCTTCGATCCCCTTCGAGCTCAGGGAACGCCAGAATCTCCCGCCAGAGATTCAGGTACTCCCTTCGAGGGCGGGCAATCTCCCGGGTGTAGACCTCGAGTCTAGCCTGTACTCCGTTTTCCAGGCGGTGCTCCACGCCGAGGGCGACCTGCGTAGCCTCCTCGGACGGAGCGAACTCGGTCTCCCCATCCCCCACCTCCAGCTCGATCATCCCCTGGGATTGATGGTAGCGGCCCCACCCGGCCCTGACCGTCGTGCGATCCGACACGTCGACGAACGCGTGGACCCTCGGCGACAGGTCGGAATCTCCCGTATGAGAGTGGTCGTCGTACCGGACCCCCACCTCGGCCGTGCCCCAGGGGATCGGTTTAAACCGCGCTGCCAGGTAACCGCCGATCTCCCTGCCCGTCGGATCGAGCGTGACCTGGACAGTGTCGGTCTGGCCCACCCGCTCCGCTGTATGATCCGCCACGAGTCGTCGGGCCCAGTGGAGATAATCGAAGTCGGCCCAGAGGCCCTTTGCACTCACCCCGGCTCGCCCGGCGAAGCGATCGGTGAAATCGATGATCCAATCGTGCCTGAGGCCCAGGAAGTCGAAGCTCCCCTCGTCGGAGACCAGTGCCGCCTCGGGGCCCTCGATTCGTCCGGGTTCCTCTGCCAGCCCTTGCCGACTGCGGCTGATGCGCCCCGCGGAGACCAGCGTGGTGGCTCTGACCCTCGGGGTGAAGAATGCCTTCCAGGTGAGCCACCCATAGGTGTTCCCCCACCCGGTCGTGATCTCACCGTTGGAGCCTATGTCCAGCGCGTCCTCCGCCAGGTCCAATCTGTCACCGGCGTGGAGGAGGTGAGCCGATACCACGTGGTTGGATCCCAGCTGATACTCCGCCTTGCCGAGGACGTCGTAATATTTGGGGGAGATGTCGTTGTCCGCGTCCGTCATGGAAAGAGCGATATCGAGGTATCCCCGACGCGCCGAGAAGAGCCACTGCCCCTTCCCGTGCCCGAAGGTGCCTCTACTCATCACGCTGGCGTTCGTAATCGAGAGGCCCAGGGCGGTCCGCATCCCCTCGACCGGCGGGCGTCGGGTCTCCATGTCGAAGACCCCCGCCATGCGATTGCCGAAATCGACCGGGAATCCCCCAGCGTGGAGATCGATTCCTCCAACCGCCTGAACGTCGATGACGCCCAGTGTTCCCTCGAAGTCCTTCAGGTGGTACGGCTCGTACAGCTCCATCCCGTCCAGGATGTAAAGGACCTCCCGGTCCCGGCCGCCTCGGAGGTGGAGCTTGGTGGAGATGTCTCCGGATGCGATGCCGGGGAGCCGTCGGAGAGACCGGAAGACGTCCTCGCCGAGCTGGGGGAACGTCTCGATCTGCTCCCGGGTCAATGTCTGGAGCGCGAAGTCGGAGACCTCGTCCAGGATCCCGAACGTGCCCGGCGCAACCACGAGTGCCGAAAGGGGGATGATCCGCCTGGTCAACGAGATCTCCACCCTGGCCGTGCCTCCGTCTTCCACGCGGATCCCCGAGACGTCCTTCGGCTCCCAGCCCAGCCCGGTCACGGTGAGGGAGTATGTCCCTGGAGGAACGTTCAGGAGAATGAAGGTCCCGTTCTCATTGCTGAGGCTCCCGCGGCCGTCGCTGAGCTGTATCATGGCGTTGGGGACCGGGCTCCCATCGGACGCATTTCGAACGACCCCGGCGACGTTCCCCGCTGGGCTCGGCTGAGGAGACGGGCGAGTCGGAACGATCCGCACCTGGGTACCCGTGGCGGAGAAGGTCAGGTGTGTGCCCTGGAGGATGAGCTCCAGGGCCTGGCCCACCGTTCGCTCCTGGCATAGGCAGGAAACTCTCCGATCCGGAGGGAGAAGGTCCGGGCTGTAGATGAGGCCGATCCCGGTGCTCCCTCTGATCTGGTTGAGGGCATCCATGAGGGTGACCTCGGTAAGATCCAGGGCAACAATCCGTTGAAGGGGATCCCCAGGGGCTTGGCCGTTCCGAGAGGATTCCTGGGCCAGAAGCGGAGAGGAGATACCGAGCGCCCCTGTCATTTGCGGCCCCAAGGCCACCACAGCCAGGAGCACCACGGCCTGCCGGAGCACGCCATTTCTGATCGGCTGCCTCTTCATCGTCTTCCTCCCTCAGGGGCTGCCGCCGAAATGAACACTCCCTCGGGGGCGGGGGTGCACGCGGTACCCGTCACAGCACAGAGCGCATCCGCGATCTCCTCGAAGGCCTCCCCCTGGAACCATGCGGTCACTCGGCGGGTCCCGACGGTGGAGTCGGAAACCACCAGGGGCCTCTGGAAATGGCGGGAAACTTCCTCTGCGGCCTCCGCCAACGGGGTGTTTTGGAAGACCAGAATCCCGTCCGGCCAGTTCAGGAGGCTCCAGGGGTCCCCCACCAGTTCGGAGGTTGGCGTCTGCCCTACCCTCATCCGGGCCACACCCCCGGCGGGAACCTCCACGGACCCGGCCCGATTCGACAATGCGACCTGGCCCTCTACTACGACGGCCCGGACTTCGTCACGTTCTTCGGCAACCTCGAACCGTGTGCCCAGCACCCTGATTTCACCCGGGCCGGTCCGAACGACGAACGGTCTCGTCTCATCCCTGGTCACTGCGAAGAACGCCCGGCCTTCCAGGGAGACCGCTCGGGTTCCCGCATCACCCCACACCCGGAGCTGGCTTCCCTCTCCCAGCCGGACAATGGTCCCATCCTCCAGTGTGACCGTCCTCGTCTCTCCGGCGGGCGCATGGAATTCGGCGAGGGGACGTTCCCCGAACGCCTGGATTCCCAGTGCCAGGGCAGCCACCGAAGCTGCCATGAGACCCCAGACTTTCCATGGGGGGCGGATCCTCGGCTTCGAGGCCCGCTCTTCGCCTTCAGAGGTTTGAGATTCAGAGCGCTC
>JBDHCH010000205.1:0-16993 GCA_039592115.1 Gemmatimonadota bacterium
CCGGTCTGGAGGTAGATCGCCCTCGTCGGAGACCGGAACCGAGGGTGCAAGCGGGAGACGCTGGAAAGGAAGACTCCGTCCCGAGCCATGGCGTAGTACACCCTGGTGGGCGCGAGCATGGTGAGGTTCAGGAACCCGAAGGTGGATACGGAGATGGCCAGGGCAAGAAAGCGATCTCCCCATGAACCCACCAGTGCCCGGGCCGAGTCTCCCGCTGGGGTCAGGGTCCCCGCCAGTCCCTGATGGCCAAGGGTCTTGAGATAAACCCAGTTCACCAGAACGTAGACGACAACCACCAGAGCGGTGCCAACGAGTAGGCTGAAGGGGAGATTCCGGCGAGGGTTCTTGATCTCCTCCGCCACGTAGTTGACGTTCTGCCATCCTCCGAAGGAGAACATCACCGGGATGAGGGCTGCGCCGAACGCCCATACCGCTAACATTCCTCCTCCTCCGCCACTCCTCGGCCCTCCCTCGAACAAGGCGTCGATCCCTCCGCTCCCCTCCCCTCCCGGAACCAGGAGACCGATCCCGATGAGAAGGCCCAGAGCCGCCACTTTCAGCACCACGAAGAGGTTCAGGACCCGGCTCCCGGGTCTCACCCCCAGCGCGTTGATCCCTCCAACCACGACGATGGCAATCACGGCGAGGGGCAGCGCCCCCACCCCCTCTCTCCCCACCAGCCTGAGGGTGTACTCTGCGAAGGTGATGGAGACGGCGGCGATGGCCCCCGTTTCGATCATGAACAGGAGGGCCCATCCGTAGAGAAAACCCAGCAGTGGGTGGAACGCTTCCCGGAGGTAGGCGTAGTGCCCACCGGCCTTGGGAAGAACCACACCCAACTCCGCGAAGGTCAGGGCACCGGCAATGGCGATGAGGCCTAGGGATTGATGAAGATACCCGCCCCGATGATGCCTCCGACGACCACCATGGTGGCATCGAACGGGCCGAGGGCCCGGCGCAGGCCGACGTCTGGTTTTGAGTCGAAACCGGTCAGCGAAGTAGCTCCACCTCTGCCCGAACCACCTGGACCAGGGAGTCAGCCCGGAAGATGATCAGCGAGGCCTCGTCCCGGAGGGTCCGGAGTTGATCCATGTGGACCTGGAAGGATGGTTCCAGCTCCTCGGAGACAGGATCGTAGAATGCTTCTCCTCCTCGGGAAAGGAGGGGCAGGATCTCCCGTTCGGTGAATTCGTTGTATCGGAGGTACCGTTCACTGAAAGACTCCACCCGATTGTAGAATTCGGCCAGAGCATAGAAGAGCCCCGGATCCAGAAGGTTCACGCCACCCGAGGACACCGTAGCTCGCCATACCGAAATGGATGGCGTTTCAGCCCCGGGCTCCCTGTAGAAGGCGGGCGGAGCTTGGATGCCCTCGGATCTGGCCTCACGGAACGCATCAAGGGCCTGGGTCATCCCTTTCTCGACGTAGGGCCCATTCTGACTCAGGTTCTCCAACTCCCTGTCCAGGGCCGCAAGGATGGTCAGGGCCCGTTCCTGGTCCTCCACTTCCTGTCGAAAACGCTCAACCCAAAAGGCGCCATAGACGCCGGCGAAGATGATCACGAGCTCGGAAACGAGGCGGAAAGAGATGCGGGATCTGGTCATGATTCGACGGCGAAGAGGGCTCCAGGGTCTTTGACGGTGCGGGGAAAACCGACAGGGGTGCGGCCGCACCCCACTTCTTCAACACCCTTCTAGTTCCTGAGACGGCACGAACGGGAGAAAAGGTTCACCGGCCCCTTCGGCTAACGGCCGATGGTCCAGGTAGCGGGGACCTGGACATCTCGGAAATCATACTCCCAGGAGGCCGTCTCCGGATTCCGGACCACCGTCCTGAGAATTTCCTCCATGGCGTAGTTCCCGTTCGTGTAGCGCCCGCCCAAGTGGTCCCGGAGCCCGGCGTGGTTGTTGAGGAAGGGATCCAAATGCAGGGGTTCGTCCGATGCCACCACCAGGATCCTCACATACTCGATGGCGCCGGGATCGGAGTTGAGAAGACCGGTAGGACGGGGCGCATACAAATCCCTTTGGGACTTGACGAATGTGGGGGGGCGCGATCTGAGGTAGTGGGTCCCCGCCTCGACCTGCCGACGGTCACCTGGTTGAGCCGGGTACAGGATGGACGCCCCGACCCGATCGATGATCTCGAACTTGGCGAAGTATGCCGGCCTGGCCAGGTATGTCCCCGAGAAATCCTGGATGGAGAGCCTTCCCGCTTCGGTTGTGAAGGGGTTCCCCCCTCCCAGTTGCCTGGAGACGGAAGCGCACCCCCCGAGGAGGAGAAACAACGCGACGACGAGTATGCTCCGGGACATGATCTTCGAGCCCATCTGAACAGGGGACAATCCCCAGGAATGCGAGTCCAAGCCCACGGCCTTCCAGGAAGGATTCCTTGACTTGTACGCGGATTAATGGAAGAAATGACGGGTCCCAACGACAAACGCAAGGAGGAGGGATCCGACATGTCCGAGAAACCTGCCCCTGGAGCGATAGCCTGGACGGATCTGACGGTATCCGACGCCGAAGAGATTCGGGACTTCTATGCCCGGGTGGTGGGTTGGGTCCCCGAGCCGGTGTCCATGGGAGACTACGCGGATTTCAATATGACGATGCCGGGTTCCGGCGAACCGGTGGCGGGCATCTGTCATGCCCGGGGGGTGAACGCCGGCCTTCCCCCGGTGTGGATGGTCTACCTGGTGGTAGAGAACCTGGACCAGAGCCTGGCCGGTGTCCGGCAGGGTGGTGGAGAAGTCCTGATAGGGCCCAAGGCCATGGGGCCTGGATCGAGCTACGCCGTGATCAGGGATCCGGCCGGGGCGGCGGTGGCCCTCTATGAAATCGGCCGGTAGGAGCGCTCTCGAGGCGACCTCGGGCCTCAGGCCCCCGAACCTCTCGGTTCTCCAACCGGGGTCGGGAACTCAGTAGCTGAAGACGGCGGCCGACAGGGCCAGCGACTCATCGGCCACGCAGTGTGGCCAGGCTGCGACGACCATCCCGGCTTGGGCTGCGATGGCCAGGTAATCGCCATAGAACCCGGCGTCAGCGCAACTGAAGGCCTCCTGGTCTACCGTTGTGTTGGCGAAAGTCCTCCCGCCATCAGTGCTCCTGGCCACCGTCACCCGCTGGGTAGTACCCTGCGTGTCCCGACGATCGAGGAACACGATGTTCACGGAGCCGTCCTCAGGGTCCACGGCCATCCAGGTGAAGAGTTGGTCCTTCCCGTTCCGGAAAGGGTCGTCATTCACCCTCACCGGAGATTCCCAACTCTCCCCTCCGTCCCTGGAGGCCAGTACGAACACGTCGAGATCCCCGTTCCGCTGGTCGATCCAGTTGATGTATACGGTCCCACCGTCAGGCCCGCCGCTCAGGTCCACACCTGTCACCGGCATCCCATTGTGCCGGACCATCCCAGGGACGGGCATGTCCCAGCCCCCCGGGTTGGTGGCAACGACCCGGTCCGTGCCAAACGTCCAGCCACCATCTTCCGACCGGTCGAAGACGATCCCCCGGGGGCCGGCCCAGGCTACATACACTTCCCCTCCGGCCCCCACCGCAGGCACGGCCCCTTCTACCGTATCGTCGCTGTCCACGGCATCTCCCCCGGTGTCGGAGATCCGGATGGGAACGGAAAAGGTCTCTCCCCCGTCCAGGGACCTGGAAAAGAGGATCTGGGTGGAATCGGCGGGGTCGGCGCTTCCATACACGTCGAACCGGGTCCACGCCACATAAAGGTTCCCGAAGTGGGGGGAATCCGGAACGTTGTCGGTGATGAGCCAGGGTTTGTCCTCGAAGGGCTCGACGGTGTTGATGTGATCTACCACCGGCACCGGATCACTCCAACTCATCCCCTTGTCATCCGAGCGGCTGACGAAAATGCCGTTCCACGCTTTCCGGGGCCTGGGAATCCGAATCCCCTCGAATGAGATATAGGACCGAAAGGCCCGCCCCTGAGCATCGAAGGTCACCGCATCGTCGCCCTGGGTCCTCCGATCCGGGTTCGGCTGAGCGACCGTGGACCAGGACACGCCACCGTCCCGGCTCACATATGCGTAGTTCGTGGTTCCCGGGCCCTCGGGAGGACCCGCCGCCAGGGACACGACCACTACGTTCTCGGGATCGGTGGGGTCGATGGCCACGGAAAGCTCTGCCGGTGATCGGAACCCCTCGTCGGTGATTCGTACCACTCGGTGCCCCGCCGGTATTCCGCCCTCCTGGGCTTCCCTGGTCGCACCCAGGACGGGGACCAGGACGGCGAAGAGAAGCGGAAGACCCACCCACCACTGGCCACCGACACCGCAGGTCCCAGCACCGCCACATGTCCCTCCAGCCCGGAATCTCACCCGCCCACCCCCGGTCCCCCGGTTTCCACTTCCATCTCTTCGTAGTCCAGCTCACTCCCCCGCAGGCTGTGGGGGATCACATAGACCGCCAGCATGACGATCGCGGCCGCGAAGATTGTTCCCCGGACGGCCAGATCCCTCGGCGACGGGCGTTTCCAGAGGATGGCCACCACTCCCACCCAGACGATCCACATGATGAGGGTCTTGTTGTCCGTCAGGTCGTACCCAAAGGGCCAGCCGGTCCAAAACGCCCCGAACGCGTATTTCTGAACGATCGGACCCAGGATCATCCCTCCCACCGTCATCAGAGCGAGGGTCGTCCATGCGAGACGCTTCACGCCTTCCTGGTAGAAGAGGGCCCCGAGTGCCGTCCTCACACCGATGAGGAGGGCCAGGAACATGCAGATGACATGGGGCACCAGGACGCCGATGGGGACCGGGTCCTTGTACCGGAGAATGAGCGTGTCCTCGCCTTCCGGGATCCGGCCCGAACCCTCCGGACTCTCCAGAGCCACGTAGTACTCCAGCTTTCCGGCCGCAGGTTGGATGGGTAGGAGAGCCTGGAGCTCACCTGCCACGGTTTCCATGGGGAGGGGCTCGAAGGGATCGGGAGTGGGGTGACGTTTGAACATCACCACGCCGGTCACGCCCCCTCCGGGATCCGGAATCGTCACAGGCGCTTGCTGATCGGTGTTCCCGCTCCGGACCAGGGCGTGGGAGATCTCCGTTCCCCCTACCTGGACGGTCCCCTTGAATTCCTTCGTCGGGCCCGTCTTCTCCTGGTAGTCGGCGGCGGCGAACATGATGGCCACCGCCAGGATCCAGAGAACCACGGAAACCCATGACCGTTTCTGGCTTTGCTCTTGGTTTGACATGGCCCGTACAATGTATCCTCCCGGGGCCGTCATCAACCCCGAGGCGTCGATTTCCCTCTCGGGTCGGGGTCCGCACTTCCGGCTCCGCCCACGACAGCTTTCCGAGGCAGTCATGGCCCTGGCGACCGTAGAACAAATCCGTGCCCGTTTCCCAGCCCTCCGACGAATCCACGGAGGGCACCCCGCGGCCTTTCTCGACGGTCCGGGCGGAACCCAGGTTCCGGATTCCGTTCCTGTGGCCATGGCGGACTACCTCTTCCACCGAAACGCAAACGCCCACTGGGCTTTTCCTACCAGCGCCGAAACGGATCGGATCCGCCACCAGGCTCGAGAGGCCATGGCTGACTTCCTGGGTGGGCTGCCGGAGGAGATGGTCTTCGGGCCCAACATGACCACCCTCACCTTCCACCTCTCCCGGGCCTTGGGAAGGGCGATGGCCTCCGGCGACGAGATCGTGGTCACCGAGTTGGACCATCACGCCAACGTCGATCCTTGGAAGGCCCTGGCGACGGAGCGGGGAGTCACCATCAGAGTCCTCCCCCTCGACCCGGGAACCGGCCTCCTGGAGTTGGAACGCTTCCCCGACCTCCTGAGCGAACGGACACGCCTGGTGGCCCTGGGGGCGGCTTCCAACGCCATCGGGACCCTCACGGACATTCGCCCTCTGGCTCGAATGGCCAAGGAAGTAGGGGCGAAGGTCTTCGTGGACGCGGTCCATCTGGCACCGCATCGTCGGATCGAGGTGGGGGATATGGAGTGCGACTTCCTGGCCTGCTCTCCGTACAAGTTCTTCGGACCCCACATGGGTGTACTGTGGATACAGAAGGAGATCCTGGCGGAGCTGGATGTCCCCAAGGTTTCCGCTGCGCCGAAGGCCGGCCCCGAGCGGTTCGAATCGGGGACCCTCAACTCCGAGGGAATGGCCGGTACCACCGCGGCGGTGGACTTTCTGGCCGGTCTGGAGGAAAGCGAGGCGAAACCGAAGGCCGAGGCGGCGATCACCAGAAGTGGACGCCTGGACCGTCTCTTCCCACAGATAGCCGAGCGGGAGGATGCCCTGCTGGATCAACTCTGGAACGGGTTGGAAGGGATCCGAGGCGTTCGCCTGTACGGCCCACCTCCCGGACCGAACCGGACCCCCACACTCTCTTTCAGCATTGGGGAGCTTCCGGCCTGGTGAGAGCCGGAGTCTCCATCTACAACACCGCTGAAGAGGTGGACCGGGTCGTACAGCGGGTGGACAGGATCGCCTGGGATCGCTGAACCGCCGTCAGGAACGAAAGCCTACCACTTCCTGCCGTGGCACAGGAAACATGACGGCTCCCCGTTGCTCCCCCCACCGAGGTTGGCCCCATGGCAGGCCGAGCAGTTCTCCTGGGGGTTCTTCAAACCCGACTTGTGGGGCACCCCTCCCTTCATCACCGTGTGACCTTCGGGCGCATCCGCAGGGACCGTGGCGGAGTCGGAACACCCGACGAGCAGCCCCAAGGCGACCAGGAAAGCGGTAGCGATCGTCCTACTCATCCGGCACCTCGTCTCATTTCTACGAAAACGGGCTGCACCCACGCGACGGCCCCACCCGAATCCTCCACTTTTGCGCGCACATAGGGTTCGGGAGATTCGAGGTCGAACTCGGCGACAGGTCCGTAGACCGTCTTCAGGACCCTCCCTCCGGATCCGATGAACGTCGTGGTATAGCGGAAGTTCCCGCGGGGTCGGACACGAATCTCGATCTGGTTAGATCGGATCCGCACCTCCTCCAGCAACACCCCTGTCGATGCATAGAACCGGCCCGACTCCAGAGCTTCCATGATCGCTCCAGCTTCGAGTGCCGGAGCCAGCACCATCAGCCAGCCGCGGCCGGGATTCACTCGATCCCGGGAGAACTCTCCCTGGAAGTGGTGGGCGTCGTCCACAGCGATCCCGTACACCCGCTTCCCACGGGTCAGGAGAATGTCCCAGATCTCTTCCATCCCGGGATATCCACCGCCCCCCTGGTTGTGGACCCCGGGATGCCCGTTGAAGATCTCCAGGAGCTGGTACCGCTCCACCTCTCCGAGCTCCATCGCGCCGAAAGACCAGACGTAGTTCGGGTGGTTGATATGGGGCACTCCGGCCCCCTCCCGGATCGCATCCACATTGGCTTGAAGGGTACCCACCAGGGTGCTTTCCTGCCGGGGTTCAACCAGGTCGTAGAGGTTGAGACCGTTCACGTGGACCGCGGCGTCTTCGAAGGAAGAGGTGACCTCCTCACCTGGAATGAGAAGGAACCCTGAGTCGGTGATGTGGACCAAGTGCTGAGGGTCGGTCAGCGTGTTGTGGTCCGACAGGACGAGAAAGTCGTACCCGTGATCCTTGTACCAGCGAGCCACATACTCCGGGGGAGAATCCCCGTCGCTCTCGGTAGTATGCGCATGCGTGTTCCCCTTGAACCAAGCACACCCGGGACACTCCGGGACCTCGAAGGCCGGCTCAGCGGTTTGTCCTGCCACCGAGCTGGGGGAGGAGACGCCTAACGAAAGGAGAAGTCCCAAGGGGGCGCCGGTGACAACTCTTCGGGGGATGGGCATCAAAGCTCCTGAGGTGAGTCAACGAGTGGAAACAGCTCGGATTCCGTCCTGGCCCCAGCCATGATCTCCGTTATCCTGGCCACGACCTCTGGGTGTTCCCCTGTTACGTCAATCGTCTCTCCAGGATCCGTGGCGAGGTCATAGAGCTCGAACGCTCCCGAATCGGCTACCCGGTAAGCCTTCCAATCCTCCATCCTCACGGCCTGTCGCCCCTGGAACTCCCAATAGAGGTATTCGTGCTCCCTCTGCGGCCCGCCTGATGCACCCAGGGCCGGGAGGAGGGACAAGCCATCCGTGGGGACGGGGAGGGAAACGTCCAACAGCTCTGCAAAGGTGGGGAGGAAGTCCCAGAAGCCGGAGGGAAGGTCGCACACGGTTCCGGCGGGGATCCGCAGGGGCCACCTCGCCACGAAGGGCACGCGGATGCCCCCTTCGTAGAGCTGAGTCTTCAGCCCCCTCAGCCCAGATGTGCTGTCGAAAAAGTCTGAATCGGTCCCCCCGTTGAAGGTGGGCCCGTTGTCGGAAGTGAAGAGAACCAGGGTGTCTTCCGTCAGACCCAGCTCCTCCAGGAGATCCAGGATCCCGCCGATCTCTCCGTCCATGCGGGTGACCATGGCGGCATAGGCGGCCCGAGGCTTCGGATGAGGGGTATACCCCCGGTCCCCCGTGTACGGCGTGTCGCCGAAAGCGTCTTCGTATTCTTCCAGGGAGTCGTCGGGGACCTGGAGGGCGGCATGCGGCACTGGGAAGGGCAGGTAGAGAAAGAAGGGCTCTTCGGCATGGCTTCTGATGAAAGATCGTGCCTCCTCCGCCATGGCGTCCATGGAGTAGAGGGCTCCCGTGAACGGGGTGTAGGCCTCAGGATCCAGAGGGTCCGCGTCTTCGGGAAGCCGCTGATGTGGGTAGAAGTAATCGTTTCCCTCCAGGATGTCCTTCTCCCCGTTCCGCCACAGGTGGGTCGGGTAGTAGTTGTGGGCCACTCGCTGACACAAGTACCCGTACCAGTGGTCGAAGCCCTGGCGATTGGGGTGACCCGAGGACTCCGGTCCTCCCAACCCCCACTTTCCGATGGCCCCGGTTGCGTAACCCGCGGATTGAAAGAGGGTGCCCAACGTATAGGTATCCTCCAACAGAGGGCGCTGGCCTTCCAGATCCGGATCGTGCCAGACGTCCCCCCGCTCGTTCATCTCGTCGTTGTCCCGGACATAGGCGTGCCCGGTGTGGAGACCGGTGAGGAGGACGCAACGAGAGGGGGCGCAGACCGGGCTTCCGGAGTAGTGCTGAGTGAACCGAACGCCCTCGGCGGCGATGCGATCGATGGAGGGGGTCCGGATCTTGGTCTGGCCGTAACATCCCACCTCCCCGTAGCCCAGATCATCGGCCATGATGAAGATCACATTCGGGGGTCGGCGGGGGCTGCATCCTTCCGCGCCTCCAAGGCTCAAAGCCGCGGCCCCGATCCCCATGATCCGAACGAAGTCCCTCCGGTCCATCCCCGTCGGAGCCTCAGCGGTCACAATGGTCACGGCGTTCCCTCCTCTTCCTTGGGCATGTTGGCGCCTACCTCCGCCCTCCAAGCCTTCAGGCGATCCAGGAGCTCCTGAGCCTTCTCAGGTTCCAGCGCGGCCAGGTCCGCCTCCTCTCCAGGATCGTCCGACAGGTTGTAGAGCTCCACCGATCCGTCCTCGAACCATTCGATGAGCTTCCAGAAACCGACTCGAATGGCGCCGGACGGACGGTTCCCCGAGCCATGATAATGGGGAAAGTGCCAGAAGAGGGCATCCCGGTCCAATCCTCCGGTCTCTCGAAGAAGGGGCACCAGGCTCAGCCCGTCTCGGTGCTGCTCCGGGCGGAAAGGCAGCCCGGCAATGGAAAGCATTGTAGGGAAGAAATCGGTGCTCTGGACCGGCTCTGCACAATCCGTCCCCCCCCTCACGACGCCGGGCCACCGAATGATCATCGGCGTACGGATCCCTCCTTCGTACAACCAGCCCTTCCCCGCCCTGAGGGGGTCGTTCGTCGTGGGTCCGGTGCGCGCCCCGGCGACGGTGCTCAGGCCGCCGTTGTCCGACATGAAGAGAACCACGGTGTCTTCCTCCAACCCGAGCTCACGGAGTCGGGTCAGGATCCGTCCGACACTCTCGTCGACGCTCTGGACCATCCCGGCATAGGCGGGGTGATCCTGAATCAGCCGTGTCGTGGCTCGGCCGTGCTCTTCCTCCTGGATCGGTCCCGCCGCGGGGGGAAGGGAATCCTTCCGGGCTCGGTAGGTACTCTCCAGCTCCGGCTTCGACTGGATGGGCGTGTGAACGGCAAAGTGAGAGAGGTAGAGGAGGAAAGGGACCTCCTGGTTGATATCGATGAAGGCCAGAGCCTCGTCGGTGAGGCGGTCCGTCAGATATTCTCCCTCCGCACCTCCTTCCAGGCCCGGCACGTCCCAGAACGGATCTCTCCCTTCCGGGGCTTTGTACGGGTGGAAGTAGGACGCCGGTTGGCCGGCTCCAGTCCCGCCCACGTTCAGATCGAATCCCTGCGCTTCCGGGAGGTGGGGAGCACTCCCCAGGTGCCATTTCCCGAAGTACCCCGTCGCGTAACCCGCTTCCTTCAAGGACTCCGCCAGCGTGACCTCTCCAGGGGGTAGATGGTCCACGTACTCCGCTGGGAGGAGGTCTCCCCGCTGCCTCCCACCGATCCAGTCGGTGATGTCCAGGCGGGCTGGGTGCTTTCCGGTGAGTAGGCTGGCTCGTGTGGGAGAGCACACGGGGCTGGCCGCGTATGCCTCGGTAAACCGCATGCCGGAGGCTGCCAGCTCGTCGATGTGAGGTGTGAGGTGGAAGGTACTGCCGAAGGCGCCCAGGTCCCGCCATCCCAGATCGTCGATGAGGAAGAAGACGAAGTTCGGAGGGCGCTTCCGCCCGCCCGCCCATCCGCATCCACTGGCTCCGAGACCGATCAGGTGTGTCCCGGCAAGCCCCATCCCCAGAACGCGCAGGAAATCTCTGCGTGGAAGCTTCGGGTCCGGCATGGCTCCTCCTGGGTCGCGTTCCACCGGAGGGAAGCCCCCCGGTCACCTGGCCATGCTGAGCCCAAACCGCGGTCTGGGCAACCCGCCGCCTCGGCGGAAGCCGCTCTATGGGGTAGGGGCTGATCACCGGCCGGGCAGCGGCTCAGGATCGGAGCCGGGCCGTGGTGAAGCCTCCCCTAGGACTTCTCCAGGGTATACAGAGAGACGTATTCCACGTCCATCTCGTCCGTCTCCACCCCCAGGATCCAGTCCTCACCGATATCCATCGGCGAAAAAGCGGGGGGCATCTCCACCTCCCCCAACCAGGTCCCGGCCGAGTCGAACACCGTCCAGCTCCCCGCCACCTGGGGGTACATGGCCCATTCCCCTACCCAGAGGTTCCCAGGGGAGTCACTCATGAGTCCCCCATAGGCCGGCATGGTCTCCGGAACCGGCATGTCCTCGAGTGAGCGACGGATGGACGGGTGGCGCTCCGGCGGTGCCGTGGCCAACCGCCCCTGGATGTACCCCTCCAGCTCTTCTGGGCCCACCCCTCTTGCCGCCCGGAGAATCCTCACCAGCCGGAGAAGGTCGCCCTCGGGACCCAACTCCATCACCTCGAAACGTTCCTGGACGCCTACGACGATTTTTCCTGCCCGAAGGGTTCCGCTCGCGTTCCGGGCGAAGGGCGGCGTGCTCATCACCCCCCTCCCACCTTCATCCAGGAGGAAGACCTCCCTTCCGGGGAAGAGGCCCACGGTGTCCATCAGCGCGCCATCTCCGTCGAACCGCACGAAGGCCACCGGATCCCTGCGGAGCCCGGTTTCCGAGGCCCCTGACACCTGCTCCGCACCCCAGAGTTGCTTCAGCGCGAAAGCCTCCCCAGGGAGGGCCCCAAGGGGGTGCAGCACGGCGGGTTCCAGGCCAAGAGAGGTGAGCCCCGTCGTTTCCCCGCCCGCATCCATCCAGGTGATGCGCCTGAGAGAGAAATCATAGGCCCAGACACGGCCCGAGGCGTCCTTCCCCAGGCCCGACAGGCCGGTGAACTCCCCGGGGCCTTCCCCGGACCCGCCGACGGTCCCTCGATGATCCCCGTCGGGTCCGAAGAAGCGGACCTCGTTCGAGCCCCCATCCGCCACCACCACAGTTCCGTCACCGAGTCGGACCGCTCCGGTGACGCCGGTGAACTGATGGGCCGCATCGCCCTCCACCACCCCGAGACGAAGCAGGGATGGAGAGCCCACTCTCCATCCCTCGCCCTCACTCCAGGCCGGCCGGGTATTCTCGACGATCTCTACGCCCGAGCTGTCCCGAACCTGGAAGGGTGCCTCCTCCGGGGTATCGCTGGGGCCGCATCCCAGGAGTGCAAGCGCTGCGAGAGAAAGGCATACCGCATTTCTCTGGCCCGAGATATTCCGGACCCTTCCCAGGCCCTCGATCATGGTTGAGCTCTTCCTTTCCGTTCCCGATCTCAGAAGCCTGATGGAGCCCGCGATCGGGTTCGACCACCGGGCCGTTCAATTCCGCCTTCCCTAACCTTCGCCGATGGCCATACGGATGGCTTCGGCGGTAACCCGAGCCTGGTAGGCCACCAGGTCTCGAGCCAGGGCCACCGTCTCTTCCAGCGGGTCCAGGTCCACACCGTTGATTCTGAAGAGCCCCGCTTCCCGCCGCTCCTCGGTCCTGATGAAGGCCGGATCCACAAGGGCCATGATCGATGCGTGGCGGACATCATCGTGGAGACCTTCCAACTCCTCCACCACACCTCGGCCCTCCAACCACTCGATCCATCTTGGATTGTCATAATATTCCGGGATGTAATGAATCCCGGTCCCGGACCCTGCCCATTCCTCAGCCAGGGTTGCCGCGACGGCCGCCATCCCTTCCTGGTTTCCACCCGAATCCCCCAGAAGAATCACGTCCCGGAATCCGTGCGCCTTCAGGCTCATGGCCACATCCGTCAGGAGGGCTCTGAAGGTGGATTCTCGAACGCTGATGGTTCCCGGGTAACGCATGTGGCCGGTGGGAGGATCAATCTCCCCCTCGGGTACGAATGGGACGATGGGAGCCACCAGAGCGTTGCCCAACTCCAGGGCGACGGCCTCTGTTGTGGCGCGAAGGATCACGTTGTGCTTTCCGGTCACCAGGTATGGACCGTTCTGCTCGATCCCTCCCGTGGCGATGATGGCCGTCCGCTTCCCGTCCCGGATCGCGTCCCGGACCTCCATCCAGGTCATGGCTTCGATGAAGACCGTGTCGAAGGCGTCAATGGGTCGGGGAGTTTCCGGGTCCGGGGAGGCTGCCTGGCCCAGGGCCGGAGCCACATGTGTCAGCAACAGGAGGACCGCTGGAAGTGGAAGCCGTGGGCTCATTGATCTCTCTCCTCGGAGGATTCTGGAGGGGCGTCGAAGAAGTGGGCCAAGGAGAATCGCAGTCAAAAATCCAGGGCCCATTTCAGGAAGGCCCACTCGTCCGCTACTTCCTCGATCCGCATCCAGGTCGGTTTCCCTGCACCATGTCCGGCCCGGGTTTCAACTCTTACCAGTACGGGGTTGTCACACCCCTGGGCGTGCTGAAGCGCCGCCCCGAACTTGAACGAATGCCAGGGGACAACCCGGTCGTCCCGATCCGCAGTCCTCACCAGCGAGGGCGGATAGCAGGTCCCCTCGGTGATGTTGTGGTAGGGGGAATAAGCTGGCCGTGTGATACCGAAGCATGTCGAGGACACCGACGGCCGGAAGGGCCGCGCCGAAGAGGTCCGGGCGTTGGGTGATGGTGGCGCCAACCAACAGACCCCCATTACTGATCCCCTGAATGGCCAGCCTTTCCGGCGACGTATACTCGGCGTCGATCAGGTACTCGGCCGCGGCGATGAAATCGTCGAAAACATTCTGCTTCCTGGTCTTGGTTCCGGCGAGATGCCAATCCTCTCCATACTCACCGCCGCCTCTAAGACTCGCGCTTGCGAACACCCCTCCCATTTCCAGCCAGACCAGTCTGGAAATGGAAAAGTACGGTGTCTCCGATGCGTTGAAGCCCCCATAGCCGTATAGGAGCGTAGGGTTTTCCCCAGACAGCTCCAACCCCCGCCGGTGGGTGACGAACAGGGGCACCCGCGTCCCGTCCTTGCTCGTGAAAAACTCCTGCACCGTCTGGTACTCCCCTGGATCGAACTCCATCCGGGGCTCTCGGAAGACCGCCGACTCCCCCGTGGCCAGGTCATACCGGTAGACGGTGGGCGGGACGGTGTAGCTCTGGAAGGAATAGAAGGTTTCCGGGTCGTCGGAGTGTCCTCCGAACCCGGATACGGACCCGATCCCCGGCAATTCCACTTCCCGAACCAGGGCACCTCCTCCGTCGAAGATCCGGACCTGGGCCTGGGCGTCCTTCAGATACTGCCCCACGAAGTACCCGCCAACGAACGAAGCCGACTCGAGCGTCTCCTCTCTCTCGGGAATGATCTCCTTCCAGGAGGCGGGCTCCGGGTCCCGGATGTCGATCTGGACCACTCGGTTCCGGGAAGCGTCCTTGTTGGTGTGAAAGAAGAACAAGGGACCATCGTTTCCGATGAACGAATAGGTGGCATCCCATTCATCCAGTAACCTGACCACCGCCCCGCTGGGCGCGCCCAAATCCCGGTAATAGACAGCATTCTCGAAACGGGCCTCATACAGGCCGATCAGAAGGTATCTCCCGTCCTCCGAAACCGTACCCTCGGGGTTTCGAATCGCAGAGTCCTCCACGGTGTAGACCAGCTCATCGAGCTCCTGGTCGGTTCCGACACTGTGGAAAAATACGCGAACCTGGGCCTGGCCATCTCCTCGGCCATCCAGGTCGGCAGGATACCTCGAGTAGAAGAAGCCCAGGCCGCTCGGGAGCCAGGATGGGGTGGTGAACTTGGCGTTGGTGACCTCGTCCGGAAGATCCTCCCCAGTGGCGATCTCTCGAACCCGCCAGGTCTTCCAATCGGTACCCCCGTCGGACGTGGCGTAGGCCAGATACCGCCCGTCCGGGCTCGCACTCATACCTGCCAGGGCGATGGTGGCGTCCTCGCTGAAGCGATTGGGATCCAGCAGGACCCGGGGAGCCCCGTCCAGGCTGTCCGCCACATAGACCATGTCCTGGTCTCGAAGGCCGTCATTCTGGGTGAAGAAGTAGTGCCCTCCCTCCTTCCACGGTATCCCGAATCGAGCGTAGTCCCAGAGCTCCGTGAGGCGATCCTTAATTCCCCCGTGGCCCGGTATGTCCTCCAGAAAGGGCCTCGAAAGTTGGTTCTGGGCCGTCACCCAGGTCGCGACTTCTTCACTCTCCAGGTCCTCCATCCACCTGTACGGATCCGGAACGGAGGTACCGAAGTACTCGTCAAGGTGTTCGGTGCGCCTGGCTTCAGGGTATTCGGACGGGGCCCGCGGTCCACTGTCCAGACAGGAACTGAGGACGACGGCGAGGAGTGCGCTTAGGCCGAGAAGGGTCCGACTCTGGCGCATGATGGGGGCCTCCGAGATGAATGTAGCCATGGGATCAGACAGTCTGGATCCCAAAACCCCACCTGGCCAGTGCGTGGCGGGTGGGAGTGGATCCGGCTCGGGTCACGGCTCCACGGAAGGTCTACACCTCTCCGGGATTCCCTTCGGCGGAGTCACCCGATGGCGGGGGCAACGCTGCAGTCTCCACCGCGCCGGTCAGGGTTTCCATGAGCCGGATCAGACGCTTGTGAAATCGTCGACTCCCCGTCACCCAGAGGGTACGGGAAAGGAGGAAGCCACTTCCCAGGAGTCCGCCGATGAGGGATACGATCCCGGCCGCGGAGGAAGGCTCGAAGGCCGCACCCAGGGCGCCCACGAGGATCGCGGCCCCGGCCATTGGGAAGGTAAAGGTGAGGGCTCCTGCCCCGGCCCGGTCCCCGACGATCTGGATTGACGTGGACTCGCCCCGGGGGGAGATGTTCACGTTGATGGCGGAGAGTTCGCCCACCGTCTTCCACTCCACCCCTCCCAGGACCTCCGACGCCTCACCCTGATGCTCGACAGACCGCCGGATCACTTCCAGGAGCCGGCCGATCTCCTCCGGCGGCAAGGTGCCCGGCACTTCGAAGTTGAGGTGGTACTTCCCGGGGCTCCCGAATATGGCGGCGGCCAACCCCCGCTTCTCTTCCCACTCCAGGGTCCCCAGGAGGGCGGCGGCTCTGGAGATCGCCCGCGGGTCGATCCCAGCCTCACCGGCGATGGACTGGATTTCCTCCAACGTGAGACCCTGGCCTGGGCTCCTTCCAGGTCCTCCTTTGGGAGATTCCTGGATCTCCGAGGCCTTCCGGAGGATCAGCGCGAACTCCTCCTCGGTGTACCTGCGTCCTGTCGAATCGTCCGTGCTCACGGGTCACCTCCCCTCCCTTTACGAGAGCCTGGCTCGGGTGCTTCAATCCCCTCCATCCAACTGGGAAGACCCTTGGGGGGGGGACGGCGCCCGTAGACCAGGTCGTCCATCCAGACGGCCCCGCTCCTGAAGAAGACGTTCCTCCGGATTCCCCACCGCACGGCATTATGGAGAACGTTGTCGGGATGAGAGTAGGGACAAACGGCCATGCACCGAGCACAGTCGGTCCCCAACTTCGTCCAGAGGGTGAAACAGGCCTCCGGATCGACCTTCCACCTCAGGACGCCGTCTCCATCTTCCTCCGGCTCTCCGAAGGGAAGGGCTTGGGAAGGGCAGGACTCGGCACACTTCCGGCACTGGAGGCAGAAATCCACTGTGGTAGGATCTCGGAAGGGCTCGTCGGCGACCAGGGGAATGTCGGTTGTCACCACGGCGATCCTGACCCGGGGTCCCAGCGTGGGCGTCATGAGCAGGCCCATGCGCCCCAACTCCCCCAACCCCGCGTCCTTCGCCACCAACGGGCAGATGACCCTGTAGTTCCCATCTACGTGGGCTCGCGCCTGGTAGCCGAGACGACGAATGAGGTCCGCCAACTGGATCGCCATCGTCCCGGAGCGAAGGTACTGACGGGCCGACTCCATGGCGGTGGGGCTTCTGGGCGCGGAGTCGACCATCTCCTTGTCCATCTCCACGGTCAACGCCAGCGCGAAGGGGTGATCCAGGAGGACTTTCTCTCCGTATCCGTCTCCTCGGCCCACGTGACTGTAGCAGTGGTAGTCCTTCAGGGGCGTGACGCCCACCGAGTGGGCTCCAAGCTTCACCGTCCACGCT
>JBDHCH010000206.1:0-8142 GCA_039592115.1 Gemmatimonadota bacterium
TTCTCGAGTCCCCTGAGGTCCGGAAATGCTTCCCTACCTCCACCACCCCCTCCGTGTGCAGCTGCTCCCCCCGCATCAACATGGGGGGGATGGAACGCCCGTATGCCGATCGCCTGGTCCTCATTGGAGACAGTGGAGTGACCCGACTCTACAAGGATGGAATCGGAGCGGCCTTCCGAACGGCCAAGGCGGCGGCGACCACCGCGGTCTTCCAGGGGGTTTCCGCTGAGGCCTTCCGGAAGAGCTACTGGCCTGCATGCAGGGCCATCGCCACAGACAACAGAATCGGCAAGGTGATCTTCGGGTTCACTTCCCTCTTCAAGATCTCCCGCGTCTCCCGAAGGGCCATGTTCCGCATGGCGAGTCGGGAGCAGAAGCGAGACGGCGGGCGACACATGAGTTCCGTCCTCTGGAACATGTTCACGGGAAGCGCTCCGTATCGGGAGATCTTCTTCCGAACCTTCCACCCTGGATTCATCTTGGGTCTGGCGTGGAATCTGTTCTTGGGTCTCTGGCCACGGTTCGGCCCGGAAAGGGAGGCGTGACGATGAGGAAGGGCGCCCTCGGGAAAGTCTACAAGGACGGAGAAGTGATCGTCCGACAGGGTGATCTGGGTGACTGCATGTACGTGGTGCAGTCGGGGGAGGTGGAGGTGTTCTTGGACACCGAGGTCGGGGAACAGCGCCTGGCCATCCTCCAGGCAGGGGACTTCTTCGGGGAGATGGCCGTCTTCGAGAGAGAGGTTCGCTCGGCCACCGTCCGCGCGAAAGAAGAAGCGCGAGCCTTGAAGATCGACAAGAAAACCCTTCTCCGCCGAATCAAAGAGGATCCCCTTCTAGCGGTGAAGTTCATGGAGACGCTATCCCAGCGAATCAGAGACCTCAACGCACGGTGTGCGCGGGTGGAGCGGGAGAACGGGTGAGGGATATGGGCGGGCCATAAGGCCCGCGCCCCCTCAACAAACCAGGGCCGCGATCCAGAGCAATACCAGGTAGTGGGCCAGCTGGTCGAGGCCCAGGACCGTCCAGAACGCCGGAGACTCGGGAGAGGAGAGGGTCGGTCGCCCGTCCCCCAGGCGGCCCCTGATCCAGTCGATTCCGAAGTGGGTCACGAACTCCACGCCCATTGCAGCAACCAGCACCGACACCCCTGGCCAGGCCGCCGCGGCTACCGCGATCCCCACCAGGACAGCGTGGACCGCCCCGTGCGCTACGATGGGCCCCACGGGCCGACCCGTGGCCTTGGCCTCCTGCATTCTTTTCGTGGAGAGACGTGTGAAGTCGCCCAGGAAATGGGCGAGGAAGAGGCTGGCCATGAGCCAGATCGCACGACCCGTCATCAACCGAATCCCGTCAGATCAGAAAAAGAGGCAGGGCGGGGAGCAGCTTCAATATTGATCCCTTTCGTTCCTTGTCCACCCCTCGCAGGCCCTCCACGGGTAGGGCCCAAGCCGTCGAGGACCCCTCTGTCCTGCCCCACACCGGGTCACCAACCCTGGAGGGCATCCCCGGCCACGGTCCCGGCGCGGGACCCGTCACTCAAAGTGACTGGCGATCCATTCCACCCAGCGTCGGCGAATATCCCTTCGGTGGACGGGGTCGGAGGGGAAGTGACCGGCCACAGGATACACGATGAAGCTGACCTCGACGCCGTTGTCTTTCAGAGCGTGGTAGAGCTTGTAGGACTGGCTCACCGTGACCCGCTCGTCCCCGGTGTTGGAGAGGATGAGTGTGGGCGTGCGGATCTGGTGGGCATAGGCCATGGGGGATTGTCGCCAATAGTTCATGGCGTTGTCGTTCAGCCAGGGCGATCCGTCCAAGCCGAACCCGGCCCAGGTGTTCATGTCCGCCATGGAGTACCAGTCGAACCAGTCGGTCACGGCAGCTCCTGCCACCGCCACCGCCCAGCCATCGAAGTGAGAGGTGAGCCAGGCAGTCATATACCCCCCGTACGACCAACCGGATGCGGCGATCCGATCTTCGTCGACGATCCCCAGCTCCCTCACCGCCTGGACCCCGGACATGACGTCCCGACCCGGGCCGTCCCCGGCATCGTTCACCACCGCTCTTTGAAAAGCCTTCCCTTGGGTTGAGCTCCCTCGGTAGTTGGGGCTGAAGACGAGCCACCCCTGGGCGGCCATGATCTGGTTGAAGGTGCTGAACGACTCGGTGGATGTGCCCATGGGGCCACCGTGGATGCTGAGGACCAGGGGGTACCGCTCCCCTTCGGTGAAGCCAGGGGGGTAGACCAGGACCCCATTCTGCTCGAACCCGTCGGGCCCGTCCCAGGTGATGGTCTCGACGGCGCCGAGCTCCAAAGCGGCCAAAGCGCCGTTGAAGTCTGTGAGCCGCCCCGGGTTCCATTCTCCTGCCCGCATCACGTAGAGCTCCGACGATCGTTGAGCCTCTCTCCCCACGAACGCTACCGTCCCCTCCCGGGAGACTACCGGAGCGGAGGCGACATGGACTGCTCCGAGATCGAGCCGTTCCGGGTCACCGTTCAACGGTTGGTGCCACATGGCCTGCCAGGTCAGATCCGTCCCGTTGACGACGAATCCCTCACCCCCTGGGAGCCAGGCAACGCCCCCCAGGCTGCGGTCGATCTGCCCCGTCACGTCCACGGGGAAGTCACCGACGAGGGGCCGGATGAAGATCCCCGCTGGATTGAAATAGGGTTCAGGGCCTCTGGAGCGGGAGAAGGCCAGGAACCGGCCGTCGGGGGAGAAGGCTTGGAGGTTGACCGGCGGATCATCCACCAGGTCCCGCTGCTCCCCGGAGTCCAGATCGAGGAGTTGTATGATCGTGCGAATACCCTCGCCAGAATGAGGGCGAGGGGTAACCCCGAGGGCTACGGTGCGTCCATCCGGGGAGACGATGAAATTCGATACGTTCTCGGGGCCCTCGGTAAGTCGCGTCGCCTCCCCCCCCTCCAAAGAGACTCGCCACAAGTGGGCCGAAGTCGGGGCTTCCCTGGTCAGGTAGCTGTTGTAGCCGACTTCGAAGGAAAGGTTGTGGCGTTCCTCCCCCTCCCGCTTCTCGGGCTGGTCGGCGGTGGAGTAGAGAAGGCCGTCGCCGTCTCTGGTCCAATGGAAGACCCGCACTCCCTTCTCCGCCTCGGTAACCTGCCGAGCCTCACCCCATGTCATGGGGAGAATGAACACCTGCGGAGTGCCCTCTTCGTCCGAGTCCACGAAGGCCAGGAACTCGCCCGAAGGCGACCACCGGGGCTGCCGAACCCTCGGGCGGTGAGGCGTGAGGTCCCTCTGCTCTCCCGTTTCGGCATCCACCAGGATCAACGTCCGATCGAACCGGTTGTCCTCGTAGTTGGGGCGGCTCGTCACCACCACGATGGCACTGCCGTCGGGGGAGATCTGGGGAGAGGACACCCCGATCTCGAGACGGAGATCGTCCACCGTGAGGGTTCGGGACTGTGCCTTCAGGTCCGGCAAATCGAGGCCGGCACCTCCGACCAGCACCAAAAGGAGCGAAAGAGCCGTTCCAGATCCGTTCACCCGCCGAAGCCTCATCATGCTGACCTCCCTCTATCCTGTAGGTCTGAGCGGTCTACCAGCTCCCCCCCCTGCCCTGCCAGTACTCGGCCACCACCCGAACGAACTCGACGCTGTTGAGGTCCTCCCCCGGCCGCCACGGGCTGTACCCGATCCAACAATGGGGTTTCTTCCGCCCGTACTCGAAGGACGCAGCGGGCGCAGGTCCGGACAGCTCCCCGATGGCCTCCTCCATCAGCTCCACGGCGTTGTTCAGGTAGTAGGAGTCCATATCTCCCACGGCCACATGGAGCTTTCCGGCGAGATCGGAACCGACGGTGCCCCAATTGGACACCAGGTGGTTGGTCAGATCCCAGTTTTCCCGCCAATACTCGGCGACCTGAGGATCGATCTCTCCTGTGACCCGATCCCATATGGGTGCAGCATACCCGTCGGGGCCCACCGGGCTGAAGATCGCCTCCCAAATCGCCCACTGTCCTCCGGATCGCCCATTCGGGCCCACCGCACGCTCGTACGACATCTCCTGCCGGATCGTGGACACCAGGGTCCCGTCGGGCCTCCGGTTGTTGGGCCGCTCCACCGTCGTCCACTCATCCCGGTCTTCATAAGCGTTCTCATCCTCGTAGACGTTCACGATCTGGTATGCATGGAAGTCCACGGGATCGGGACACCAACCCCAGGTGCCGCCGAAGTAGTCCGGGTTGAGGATCTGGATGGCCAGAGCCTCCCAGCCCCCGGTGGATCCCCCCGCCAATACCCTGGCCCAGGGCTCTGCCAGGATCCTGAACTCCTCCTCCAGGTGAGGGATCAACTCCTCGGTGAAGGCGGCACCGTACGGCCCCACATTGGGAGAGTTCACGGAATGGCCGGTGTCATAGTACGGATTCGCGTCCCGGACGGAGATGAGGATCATCTTGGGGCTACCCGCGGAGTTCCAGAACTCGGTGAAGCCCTGGTTCCGTGCCCGGGTCTGACTGGGATCGTCCGAATATCCGTTCGGGGCCCGATCCCCCGGGAAGTGCCCTGTCAGGTACAGGACCGGATATCGCCGGTCAGGGTTCGTCCAGTAGTCCGACGGGAGGAGAACATTGGCGCCGATATACATGTCCCTTCCCCAGAACTCCGAGAGGGACTCGCTCCGGGTCTTCACGAACCGGACGAAGTCCCCCCGATCCGGCGGATTACCCTGCTGGAGGGAGCCCCCCTCCGGAACGGGATGCGTCGGCGGAATCACCTGGGAGATCGCCAGCTGGATGGTCCCTCCACCGGTGGGGTCGAAGCTCACCTGTTGCGGCTCGCTGAACGCGTTCCCCGGCGCGCGCCAGGGGCTCTGACCGGCCCCCGAGTTGAGGTGCATCTCCACCACGTGCCCGTCCGCTCTCTCGAAGGTCGTGAACACGTTCAGGAATGCCTGAACGGTGTACTCGCCGGGGGGCACACTGGAGAAGTCGCCCAGAGGGTGTCCGATCACACCGTCCCCACCGGGAACGAGAGTGACCTGGTCCCCCCCTGTCATTCCCCTGACCTCCCGGCCCCAGAACGGGACTCCACGGACGCCCACCTGCCGGCGGGGTTCCGTTTCCCCGTCCCGGGTCAAGATCACATAGGCCCTCCCTGTCACGGGCACTTCCAACCCCAGAGCTTCGATCTCCTGGGCAGCGGACTCGGTGAGTTGGATGGTGAAGGAAGGGGAGTCGGGCCCTGGGCCAGGAGCGGAGCATGCGACCAGGGCACCGAGGAGCGGGGAGCAGAGGAAGAGTCTCTTCATGGTCGTCCGGGACCTTTCGATTTGAGATATGAACTCTGTTTGGGCGGTCATCCAGATGGGAGATGTCATCGGAACATAGCCAGGTACTCCTGCCCGGCAGTAGTGACCCGTGCAGTGGCATCTTCAATGGCTGCGAGGGTCCGGGGTGAAGCCCCGCCAACCTCGATGTCCGTGGCCGTCGCCAGGGCCTCCCGATACCAGTCCAGCCAGGACTGCAGAATGAGGAGTTGTTCGTCTTTCTCCTCGCCCGAGGCGATGGCGGACCGGCTCAGCTCCATCTCGGCAGAAAGTCGGGCCAGGGCCGCATCTTCCAACTCCTGGATCACGCGTCGGGCGACATCTCCGTTTGCCGTGACCAGAGTCATCGCCGACACCGCGGTGCTCACCCCCACGTTCATCATGGTCTCCGGAGACACCTTGTCGATCCGGTCCCCGTCGGTGTGGTAGAACTGGTCGGTGAAGTGCCAGAGGAGGAGGCCCGGGATCCCCGCCCGGAGGAAGGGTACATGGTCGCTCCCCCCTTCGTACGGGTTCGTCTTCACGATCCAATCCGTCACCGAGGCCTGATCCAGGCAGCGGCTCAGGATGAAGTCGTTTAGATAATGAGGGGTCAGATCGTCCACCGAGAGGGTGCCCCTCCCGCTCCCCCACCAGTCGGTGTGCTGGTCCGTTCCCCGGGCCCAGATGTGGGAGGGATCCGGCATCTTCTCGATGAGGAAGGTCCCGCCGGTCAGGTCCGTGTTCTGCCCCACCATATCCAAGCTCACTCCCCATAGGATTCCCTCGGCTCGAGCTGGATCGTCCTCGATATAGCGGCGAGTGGAGCTGATCTCATCGCCCCAGATCATGGAGATCGTTCGCGCGGGGTCGAACCTCCCATCCCGCACCAACTCTCCAAGAACGCGAGCGATCTCGCCCTGAACCGCCACACCCGAGGCATTGTCGTTGGCCCCAGGCTCCTGCACGTGGGCGCTGAGGGCGAATCGCTCCTGGGGGTGTGTCCGACCGTGGACGTCCGCCACCAGGGTGAGCTCGTCCGCTTCGAAGATCCTCGTCTTCAACTTCACTCGGACTCTCACCGGGCCCGCTTCCAGGGCCTCCCTCAGCCGATCCCGCACGGCAAGGGAGAGGCGCAGCCCCCACGACCGGTTGTCCGGATCCAGGGGGATGCCGCTGAATTGGATCGAGTTCCGATTGACCTCCGGGCGGGTGTACGCCGGCATGCTATAGGAGAGGACGCCCAGAGCGCCTCGGTTCTGGACAGCCTCCAGGAAGAGGCGCCGGACGCTCGTCTCGCCGAATACGATCTTCCCCTGGACGTCCAGGCCTTCGAAGTCCTCTGGCGCGGCACCTCCCACGAAGACCACCTCCCCTTCGATCCCCTCCGGCGGGGTGGAATGGGAGTTGATGGCAATCATGTTCAGGTTGGTGGAGAGGTCCAGGAGGTTCCCTCCTCCCGGCCCCAACAGCTCCAGAGACCCCTCCGAAGGCTCCCAGGTGGGACCACTCATGGCCCTGTGCTCGACCCGGTAGGTCAGTCGAGCACCTGGTCCCGCTCCCTCCTCGGCCACGAACCCCGCAGCCCTCAGGACCTCCACCACCTTCTCGATGCTGGCATCGAATCCATCGTTCCCGGGGACCCGGAAGGTGCCCTCCATGGAGGCGACGATCTCCATGGCCCGATCGCCGGAATACGCTTCCCGAACATCACGGAAGTACTTCTCGATCGAGGCGTCCCCCGGGGCGGGAGCCGGTTCCGGAACCGGCGCGGGGGGCGCGGTGCCGGCGCAAGCGGTCAATCCCAGGGAGTGAAGGAGGAGGAAAGCGATCAGAGGTATGTGTCGCATGTGCCGCTATCTATCCTTTCAGGGAAGGATATGCTCGGCGAACTCGGGAAAGGACCGCTGGTAGACGGTCAGGCGCTGGATTTCCAGGGGTTCTTCGTGATCGCCCGTCCAGCAGTGCTCGTAGCGGTCCCCGTACTCGATCAGTCCTCCGTAGTAGGGATCCCGAGTGCTTTCAAGGAAGTCTTCCATAAAGTAGACGGAGTTGTTCAGGTACCAGCTGTCCATGTCGCCCGTGTAGATTCGCAGCTTGCCCACCAGCTTCGGGCCCAGTGTGGCCCAATCCCGCTCGAGGATGTAGCGGAGGTCGTAGTTCTCCCTCCAGTACTCCGCCACATCTCGGTCGATATTGCCCGTAACCCGATCCCAGATGGGTGCCGCATACCCATCTTCACCCACGGGACCGTACACGGCTTCCCAGATCGCCCACTGTTCTCCCGACCGTCCTCTGCTTCCCAACACCATCTCCCAGGTGATGTCCTCCTGGACCATCGAGATGGGGTGACCCAGCCAGTTGCGACCGGAAAGCTTGGGCGTGCGCTTCCAGTCACTGTCCATGAAGTAGGCGTTCTCGTCGTTGTAGATGTCGACCATCTCGTACTGCCTGAAATCCACCGCATCCGGGCAAAACGACCAGGCCCCGTTGAACTCGTCCGGATAGAAGATCTGCTGCCCGAGGACCTCCCACCCGCCGGTAGAGCCTCCGAACATCACTCGGGACCACCCTTCACCGATGCCCCGGAAGCGCTCCTCGAGATAGGGGATCAACTCCTCCACGATGGCGTCGCCATAAGGGCCAACGTTCTCCGAGTTCACGGCGTACGAGTCGTCGTAGTAGGGGTTCGCGTGCTCGATCTTCACCGCCAGCATCCGGGGGAAGTTCGGGGAAGTCCATTGTTGGTAGAGATCGTACGCATACTCGGCCCGGGTCCGTTCGTACCCGGTCAGGCCGGGGGGCGGCGGCTCATCGCTGAATTCTGGAAAGCCCCGGGGGAAATGTCCGTGGTGGATCGCCATGGGGT
>JBDHCH010000207.1:0-19310 GCA_039592115.1 Gemmatimonadota bacterium
TTCGAAACCCTCATTCCCAGCGGACGCCCGAGCACAGGCGCTGCACTCAAAACCTTTGCTATCACGGGATCAGGGTCGAGATGCGCGTGACCGATTTCGTCACCGAAGTCCCCGCTATCGTTGCCTCCACAAGCAAGCAGAGCACAGACCGCAACGGTATGGAGCGGAACTCTCAGTGGTCGCCAAAATACCTTGTTTACGCCCCGGAATGTGGGGGAGACTTGAGTGCCACCAACTCCCGCCGGCTCCAGGAACTCAGGTTTGATCGTATCCCTCGACCGGGGGAGGCAAGCAGCCTGCTGACTGCGCGAGTCGGGACCATCAGCTTTTGGGCGGATCATGACCGGGAACTCACTCGCCTATCAGCGAAGTTGGATGCAACAATCGAGTCGAGGACTTCGAGAGGAGCTGTGCCGATCACGCGCTCTCCGTTGATGAATAAGGTGGGCGCAACGCGGACCCCCAATCTAGCGGCGTCGGTTGTGTCCTGCTCGATCTTGGAAACGAGCCTGCGACTTCGCACACAAGATTCAAATTCCTCGAGGTCCGGTATCCCGGCGGTGTTCGCGATGTCACGCCAGCCCGTGGTGTACTCGATTCTTCGGCCGCTCTCAAACGAAGCGTCGTGGTATTCACGGAAGCGGTTTTGTTCTCCTCTCCACACATGATATAGACGCTCATGGGGCCCGGAGCGTGCACGCCGGCCGTCCTCTGTGACCGGGGAGCTTGTGGACGGACTCCGGTACCGTGCACGCTCTGCGGATTTAGAGCGTCTTTATATAGATGCGATTTGGATTGGGCTGGAACTGGGTGGCAAACTTCCCCACCGACATAGGGAAGGGGGAACCCCATGAGCCAAAAACTCTTAAGGGCTTGAGGTTGGTTCGTTCCAGAAGAGGAAGCTCCCGGGTCCTGAACGGAAACTCAATCGCCGGTCGCCCCGGGTCATCATCCTTGATGGGGAGCATCAGGGATCGGAATGCCTGAGCGACCGTGGCACCATGCGGGCCGGGAAGGGCATCCGCGAGTTCTGCTGCGCAAACCCCTTCGGAAACCGGGGGCTTGGGAGGAGCGTTGTGATGGGCCGGTTCTCCGAAGCTGCTGACTTCGCCAGGGTGACGATAGCCGTGATGGTTCTTCCCATTCGTTTTCATCAGCGGAGCTTGAGCGGGTCTGGCTCACCTTGGCGGTGCGATCTCGTCTTCGGAGACTGTCATGCCTTGCAGCGCTACCTGATACCCGGCATCGGCAACGACTTCCTGGTGGAGATGAACCCCAACGAGGAGACCCCCAGTGATTGAGCCCGGTGAGATCGTCCCCGTGCACACCCGCATTGTTCTGATTCCCATCGCCGCGGTCCGGTCGGTGGAGAGTGATGCGGTCTCTGGGATCGGAGGTGACCGGTGAGGGGCAGGGCCTTGGGCCGACTCCCAGTACTCATTCTCGCTGCATCGGTCCAACCCTCCCTTGTCCCAACGCTGGCCCAGGAGGGCCCGGTCCTGACCATGGAGGCGGCCTTGGAGCGGGCCAGTCTGCACAACCCGCGTTATCGGCGAGCCCTGAAAGATCTTGACCTCAGCGAGATTGAGCGAAAACAGGCCTGGGCCGCCTATCTACCAACCCTCTCATATGGCGCGGCCACCGGGGTCAACCTGAACCGCCAGCTCATTTCCACCGACGACTTCGGGAACCCTATTGAGAACCCCCTAACAAACTGGAAGACGTCCAGCTCCTCCTCACAGTCCCTCTCTGCTAGGCTCGTCGTCTGGGATTGGGGCGCCCGCTCCCGGAACTCGGCCACCCAGCGGGCCCAGGCCCGGGCCCGGGAGGCCACTGCGACCTCCCGCCTCCGAACCCTCCGGGCGGATGTGATCAGGGCGTACCGGTCCGCTCAAGAACAACAAGCCTTCCTAGCCGTGGAGGAGGGACTTCTGGCCAGCCGACAGGCGGACCTGGAAAGGACCCGGAAGATGTTCGAGTTGGTCGGAGCCACTCGGGTGGACGTCCTGACGGCCGAGCTGAACGTCCAGCAGCAGCAGGGGCGCATTGAGGAGGCCCAAGGCCAGCTCCAGCGGGCGCTTCTGCAACTCCGCACGGTGGTGGGTGATGAGAGCATGGAAGGCTTCGAGGTGACGGAGACTCTTCCGATACCCTTCGACCCCGGTGGGTTGGAACCCCGGGCTCTGGCGGAACGGGCGTACTCCGCCAACCCCATCCTCATCGAGCAGGAAGTGATGGTGGCCGTGAGGGAAGCCGAGGCCCAGTCTGCCCGAAGACGAAACTGGCCCGGGATCACCCTCAACTTCAACGTTGGCCAGGGCACATACGGGGATGACTGGTCAGGGTTTGCCGACCTCCTTTCGGATCGGTCCCGCTCCGGTGGAAGCTCCTTCGGGGTCCAGATTCCCGTCTTCCAGGGTTTCAACAACAAGGCCCTCATCGTCCAGGCTGAGGTGTCCCTTGCAAACCAGGAGGAGATCTTCAGGGAGACCCGGCTCCAGGTCGAAGAGGACGTAGAAACCCGCCTCATTTCCGTCCAGACTGCGCACCAACGCTACCAGATCTCCATCAGGTCCGAGGAAATCGCTCAAGAAAGGCTGACTCTGGGCCGCGAGCGGTTCCGGCTGGGGACACGGACCTTCAGCGAGCTGCAACAGGACATCGATGCGGCGGCCAACGCGGAGAGGGACGTTATCACACAACTCTTCTCACTGGAGCGGGCGTTGGTAGACCTGGAGGAGGTGGTGGGGGAGGAGCTGCGCTGACCCTGTCCATCCCGTGTATCCCTGGCCGGCGAAAAGAAGCAACCAGGCTGTGCTGATCGGAAGGAGGTCAGGGTTCACTCGGTTACCTATCGAAGAAGCTGGAGACCCCGAGACCGTGCACGCCTCGGTCGTCACAGGCGTCTTATCACATGTACGACGGAGCGACTGGACGGCCCCGGGGCGGAACCCGTGCTCAGCTCCGAGCCCTGCACTATCGGCAGGCCAAAGGGCACGAAAGAGACTTTGGAAAACAGCACACCAGGAGAATCCCAGCATGGAGATCGTCTGCCTTCTTGGGGAGGCCCGTGCCCGGTTGAACCTTCGGGGATCCCTGCCCCATCCCCGTTGGGCCCCACATCCCTGGAAGCTTTCTTTTCTCAATTCATGGAGGGACTTGGAGCGCGAATCTTCGGCCAACTTGGACAGTGTCCTCGTGGTGGACCCCTTTCGGGGGAATAGAGGCCACGCAAACCTCGAGGACTTGGAACGGGTGACGGTCAGAAGAGGGAATGAAGCAGTCGTCCTTTACCTCTCCCGCCGGGCCACCCGGATCCGGTCGACGGCCTCGGCCTCCTTGAAAAGTAGGTTCCCCATCCTGTTGAAGCTTGGGCAGGACGACCACCCGGCCCATCTCCTCTGCGCCCTCTCAGCAGCCAGGTCTTCTGCGCGATTCGCGGAAGTCTGGCATTCGATGGCCCTTCACGTTCCGCCGGAGGGGAATGGACTTCTTCGGTCAATATTCGTGCACTGGCCCCGTGCCTCCGCCGTGGCAGATCTGGCAAAGAGACTCGGCTCGAGCGAGCGCGGTCTGAGACGGTCCATGAGACGAAATGGCCTCCCCCCACCCTCCGAGATCCTTCGGGCCGTCCACCTGCTCGACGCCGTGAGCCTCAGGGAGCTCGGGGTAGTGGCGTCCTCCAACCTCGCAGCACTCTTGGGGTATAGTGATTCCTACTCCCTATCCCGAAGTTGCAGGAATCTCATTGGTGTAGATATTGGCGAGTTACTGGAATCAGGAGGCACCGACCAGGTGGTGAGGACGGTGGCGGCCCACCTTCGAACATAGTGGTTTGGGTTAGATACCGGGCTCCACCGGGACCCGTTCCGTCGCTCTGGGAACAGGGACCACAACCGTCACGGATGCCTCCTCGTAGCTGGGATGTGAGAAGGTAACCCCATAGTCTCCCGGGGGAATATCCAATACGAGATACCGCCCGTGGATGTTGGTGAGTACTTCGAGATCGGTTGGTTCTACATGCACCCTTACTCCCATTAAGGGGTCGCCGGAACGAGCGTCGAAGACTGTCCCCACAAGGGCGGCGGCCCCTTGATCCCGGCTCATCCGAACACTGATCGAATCGATATTCATGGTGGGATTCGTGGTACTCTCTGGCAGGGCCGAAGCCTGAGGCTCCGCACCGGGCTCTAGCCCGTCATTCTTTGATCTCTCGACGCCGCACGAAAAGGAGAGCAGGGAGCCAACCAACACCCAAAGGTACATGGCCTGAGCCCGCCGCAGGCAGTATTGACCGGTCCTAGCCGAGGCCATCCGTCTGAAACCCTCCCAGGGCCCGAGAAACAATGGACTGAGAGAACCCACTATCCGTTCATCCTCTCCCTTGCTTGGAAAGATGATAACGCACCAAGGACTGGACCCCGAGGGAGTCCTCCTGTCTCACCAGGACGTAATCCCCCCCAATCTCCAAGATGTAGTCGCACTCGTACCTGGTCTTCCGCGCGCACGCTGGCACGATCTCCTCGGGTATCTTCGCTGAGGCAATCCTCATCCCCTGCTGGTCATAGACATCCCAGTACTGGGAGCCTGTCTTCCACGGAGGCTCGTATCGACTGACCCAGAGGTTGCCTGTGCGGTCTATCTCGAACCGACCGAAGAAAGGCATGCTCTCCGGATATTCCATCCGCCGAAATGCAGCCCTGGTCTCCCGTTTGCCATCCGGCGAGTCAGCGGAGGCGACGGCCTGCTCCATCCAACGATCTCGGTCTCTCGGTTTGACGTCCCTCGGAAGCCGATCCAACCGTATGATCGTGACCAGTCTGCCGGTCGCATCAAACCCTTTGATCTCAGGATGATCCGATTGGCCCGTCCAGAGCCGACCCACGCCAGCTGCGTGGTAGGGGACAGGGGAAAAAGGGTACCTCCACCTCTGGAACTGGATGATCCCGTCCAATTCTACGACCGGTGTTGTGACACCATCAACCAAGCTGTGAATCAGGTAGCGGCTCTTGGGGCGTTGTTGGCCATCACTGGGGGGTGCGCTGAGGTGCTGTACCAGAGCCAGGTGCCCTGGGTCGATGAGAGCAGATGAAGTAAAAGAACCCGAAGGAGAGATTCCGAGGCGATCCTCTCGAATTTCATCACCATTCGGCCCGAATACGGCCATTCGGAAATCAAGTCCGAGCACGAACACCGAATCCCCGGACAGGTGGAAGAAGCCGAAGCCGAGACGAAACTCAAAAGGTCCATCGCCCCAACGACTCACAGTCCGGAGGTGTTTCCCTTGGGCGTCGTAGTACCTGACCTCGAACAGGCCCCCACGACTGTTTTGCACGGCGGTCGTCTGGTCCCCCAAGAGCGTGGCCGCTTGAATAGCTTCGAGGAAGTACTCCTCCGACCCGTCGAGCCTCCCAATGGTCAAGATAGGATCCGGGTCCACGGCCCAAGCGGGATTGTCCTCGGGGGTGGGGGGGGCGTCGACGACGATGGATATGCCAGCGCTATCCCTCGTCGATGCCTGGTGCTCCATCGACTGCGTCTGGCTGCAACTGGCAGAGGATTGACCGAAGGCGAAAAGGATACCAATTAGGCCCGCTCTTGACGTGCGGTGGGAAAGCGATCCCATGTCAAAGCCCCCCCTTCTCCAGGTGACCCCGAACCAGCTCTGACAACCCGGCCGAGTCGGGTGAGGCACCCAGGAGGACACCCTGGAGGATGAACCTGGGAGTCGATCGGATCCCGAGTTCCTCTCCAATGGACTTGTCTTCCTCGATTCCGGGCAGCTCCTCATCCCCCGCAGCATCAGCCAACTCGTCGGTGGGAAAGAGGAGGGAGTGAACCGCCTCGAAAGAGTCCTGGTGAGCTCCACACTCTGCCATCCTGGCAAGCGCATGCGAACGCGGATGAGTGGCGAGGGGGAAATGGAGAAAGACTACCGCCAGATTCTCAGGAAACTCCTCCCTGAGGGCCCCCAAGTCCAGGTCCGCCTTGGCGCAGTATGGACACTCATAGTCTCCAAAGTACAGAACCGTGACTTCCGCATTGTCCGGTCCCATTCGGTGTCCTAGCTCGGCCAGTTCACGCCAATCAGGGATTCTCCGGTCCTCACGGGGAGCCTGCCCCCCGGTGCCTTCCGTCGCAACATGATGTTGCCACACGACGGATCCCGCCAGACAAACTCCCGCCGTCGCCACCATGATCGTGGCCGCAGTGGCGAGGCGTTCCCACAGGTGGGCCGAAGCCATGATCTCAGCGAGAGAATGAAACCGGACTCACCGGTCTTGAACCACCACGATGCGCATTCGCGGCTTCATGGGAGAACAAAGGGACTCCTGGCTGTAGTGGATGAAGGACAGTCGAATCAGGTAGCATCACATGTGACGACTTTGTTCATCGAAGGGGAGTAGTCGTCGCAGAAGTCCCATTCATCATCCCGGCATTCTTCCGGTTCATATGGATCCGCGCCGCACGCCAGCTGGCAAGCCGTCTCCATCGTCGTTTCCTCGCAACTACTCGCGCACGCATAGCACCATGGTCCCGGGTCAGCCGCCCCGGGGTGAGTGTTCGCTACGGTCGCGATGACCACAAACGCGAAGATTGCAAGTCCAAGTTTCACAAAGGGTTTCATCGGGGCCTCCATTGGCCTTGGTTGCGGTTGCAGAGGACCTTCTCGCCCGATGGAAACATTCTCAGATCTTCCGAGGAGCGCGGGCCCTCACTGGAGCCGGGTAAGACGATTTCCAGGGCCCCCAACAAGAATACCCACCTCTCAAGACGACTCCAGGCAATTCCGGCCGTCTGTCCCGCAAATCCGGCCAAACTTCCAGCGGGCCCACCTTGCGGGCGAGTGCAGTCGAGCCCAAGTCCGACCAAACCGGTCAATTTTGGTCGCCCTAAATGCGAATCGAGGTCTATCGCATTGGAGGTTTGCCGTCGATCGCACGCGGCAACACCTTGGTATCACACTGCGCGACAACCGGGGGACGTACCATGCGGTGGATGCCCCACCCCAGCCGTTTCTTGGTACTTGGTGACCACCCACACACGACCAAAACCGACCCTACCGGCCCCAACCTGGGTCGTTTGAGAGGATCACCCGCCAAAGGCTGATCCGGTCAAAGACATCCCGGTCGTCATACGTGTAGAACAACCCCGGGGCCGAGAAGCCGATGGCAAGCTCGTCCAACCGAGTGCGACCGATTACGGTTCCTTCCCAGGGGTCGATGACTTCGATGATCGTATCGTGGAGATCGGCACGGGCAGGGCTCTGTTCCCCCTGGCCGAGCGTGCACGGGCTCTGGTTGTTGGGTGTCATTCGTTGGCGAGGGAGGGGAGGTGTCGGCAGTGTCAACGCCGGATGAAAATGGCTCATTTGTGGTGGGTGAAAATGGCACATTCGGTTGAGGGGGCGAGCCTCAGGACGCCGGAGCCTCCTTCCGGGTTTTCCGGTGTTTTCTGGGAGTGGGTTTCTCTTCCTCCCCGAAGGGGGTGAGAAGGGCCTTCGAGAGATCAGCGTGCACGCTTTGGGTCTCGGGGGCGTCATACTACTAGTGTCCAGACAAGGCGAGAGAAGGAACCGTCCAGCCCCCTGGAGGCCCCAGTAGACCCGGCACCGGAGGCATTGGAGAGAATGATTTGGCGTGAAACCGACGCTCCCTGTTTCCAAACAAGACAAAGGAGGAAGAGATGAACCGGTTGTTTTGGCGAGGTGCGGCGGTCCTGGGTATGGGGCTCGCAGCCCTACTGACACCCAGCGAGTCGTCAGCCTTCTTCGCCTGCGGCCACTTCTGCGTGGCCGGTCAAGGACAGTGTGATCTTGATCTCATTAAGGATAACTGCCCGTCGCTCTGTGGCGGTGCCTACAACTCAGGGATGTGTGCAGACGAGCACGAGGAATGCGACCCGGGAACGGTGTGGCTGATGTGTACCATAGGTGGCCCGGGTTGACCAAGTGATTACACCTTTCCGGATTACGGCCCTTCTTCGGATCAGAGCCACTGAGCTGCCTCCCAGATTCGGGTGGGGAGGCAGCTCGCTCACAGCGTCGAAGGGGGTGCCCTGTGACCTCACGTGTTGAAGATACACTATCGATTCTGGTCACTGTTTGTGCTGTGACGGTTGCAGGGACAGTCGTCTGGAAATCCTCGACCGGTTCTGTGTCAGAGAGCCCAGGCAGGCCAGAGTATGTTGAGGCTTGGGACCAGTTGCTCGATAGCGGCCGGAGACTTGGGCCGGCCTCTGCCCCTGTGCAGATCGTGGAATTCGGGGATTTTCAGTGCCCTTTTTGCAGGACCTTCCACCAGGCAGTTCTGAACGTGATGGATAAACTCCCGGGCCAGATCTCGCTGGTCTACTTCCATCTTCCACTCTCGATCCACCCACATGCTGTGCCTGCGGCCAGGGCCGCAGAGTGCGCCGCCGCTGAGGAGCTCTTTGAACCGATGGCGGCCGAACTCTTGGCCAAGCAGGACTCGATGGGAATGAAGTCCTGGGCGAGCTTTGCCCGGTCAGTGGGGATCGCTCACACCATGAGCTTCTTGCGATGTACGGAAGACCCCTTGACCATTACTCAGATTGAGCACCACCGGGTACTGGCAGCCGAGCTCGGTATCAAGGCGACCCCAACTGTGATGATCAACGGGTGGCGTTTTCAGGCGCCGCCAACCGACTCACTGGCTCTGATTGCGAAAGAGATCATCAACGGCCGCTCGAAGTTCGTCAGCCGATGAGGCCCAACACACATGGGCGAGCTTTGAACTCAGAACAGTTGGGAAGAGATTGATGAGCCGTGGGCCGAGCATCAGAGACGGAACTCCGACCATCTTTCGGATTTGGGTTCTCTCATTCCTGGCAGTCATCCTGACAGCGTTCGCTGAGGGAATCCGGGCCCAGGAGCCTCCGGTCATCTCCCTAAGTCCGCCAGATGCAGTTTCGGAAGAAACTTTCACGCGGATCTCGTCGATTCGGGAGCTTTCAGACGGGAGCGTTCTCGTCGCAGATCAAGCAGAGAACCGGGTGGCTCTCATAGTGTGGGGTTCCCAAGAACGGCGAGAGATCGGGCGGATTGGTGGTGGACCAGGCGAATATCGGCATGTGGCTGGGGTTTTCCCCCTAGCATCGGACTCCACACTGTTCCTGGACTCTTTCACCTCTCGTTGGAACTTCCTGGACGGTGCGGAGATCGTTGACACACAGAGCGAGGTTCATTTTCTGAATCGCTTTTTCGGGAATGACATCTCCGGAACCGATGCTCACGGCCATATTCTGGGCGTTCGAGGGTTCCGTTGGAAGAACGGTGTGCCGAGACGGAGGTGGAGTGCAGATTCGCTTCTCCTCCTTCTCGCTGATCGCAAGACACATCGGGTGGACACCCTAGCACGGATACGGGGGAGTGGGGGCCTCGGCCTCACCGTACTGCCGAGGCGAGGAAACAAAGCTCCAATGGTCGTCGGCAGGAACCCCTTGGCTGCGGAAGATCAAGCAGTGTCGCTACCCGATGGATCGGTTGCGCTCGTGCGGGTTCATCCGTTCAGAGTTGATTGGCGAGATCCAGATGGCCAGTGGAGGGAGGGGAAGCCACTACCCTTCCCTCGTCAGGAGCTTACCAAGGCCGAGCAGTGTTTTGCCATGGAAAGGACCTATCTGGCCACGACTCCCTGTGATCCGTCAGTGCTGCCGGGCTGGCCCGAGAACATCCCGCCGTTCCTCACGAGCCTGCTCCCTCCACCCTCGATTATGGCCGCGCCCGGTGGACATGTCCTGATCAGACGCACACCCACCCAGAGCCTCGGAAAAAACAGGTATGACGTGGTGGATCGTCGGGGCGATTTGGCGGCCGTGATCTTCCTGGACGAAAACCAGGCGTTCATCGGGAGGGGTGAAAGTTCGGTTTATGTCGTGGAGACCGACGAAGTGGGGCTCCAAACGCTACTGCGGATTCCTTGGACCTTCTGATCAACCCGCCATCAATGAAAAGGAGCCGGGCAGGGCACCCCTGACACGCTTCTGCGGTAACGTCCTATACCTCTCACACCGAGCCGCCCGGATCCCGTCGACGGCCTCGCCCCATTTGAGAAGTCGGTTCCCCATCCTGTTGAGGCTTGGGCGGGACGACCTTCCGGCCCATCTCCTCTGCGCCCTCTCCGCAGCCAGGTCTTCTGCGCGATTCGCGGAAGTCTGGCATTCGATGGCCCTTCACGTTCCGCCGGAAGGGAATGGACTTCTTCGGTCAGTATTCATGCACTGGCCCCGTGCCTCCGCCGTAGCAGATCTGGCAAAGAGACTCGGCTCAGACGAGCGCAGTCTGAGACGGTCCATGAGACGAAATGGCCTCCCCCCACCCTCCGAGATCCTTCGGGCGGTCCACCTGCTGAAGTGGTTGCGCTTTCCCTCGATCTCTGCCCAAGTCATAGTTTCGAAACTCTGAAGTCGATCAAGGACCGCTTCGGCATCCGAGGCCAACGGGCTCCAGGTAGAGCTCAATGGGGAGACGGTGCTGGACTGGGAAGCCGAGCCCCGGGGGAAGGTGGAGGACTTCAGCCCCAGGGGGTACATCGGACTCCAGAACCACGACGACCGGAGCCCGGTGTACTTCCGGAATATCTGGATAAGGGAGATGGGGCAGGGCTGAACCAGGACCGCCCAGGGGGAATCGGGATAGGGGGCAACGCCGGGGCCGCCGCCGCCCTCCCACACTGCCGGGCGTACGGTTCCGTACACGGCGGTTCATGAATTACGCGCAAGTCTAAACGCCTTCGGTGCCGCAATTGCCATCGACCCACAAGTTCGATGGCTCAATGGAATCGGTCTGGCCACTGCACCTCATAGTCTCCCGCCCCTCGATGGGGCGGACAAGACTTCCCGTCCGGTCGCCTGGCCCCGGGCCCCTCTTCCCATTCTCCCGCCCCAACCATCTCCGGTCCTTGACGTCGAGACACCCAGCTCCATTCCTCTCGACGCCGGGGACCGCTCGTGCCGGTTCAGGCCCACCCGACTCGCCGGAAGACCCGGTGGTCCACACAACCACCCAGACCATCGGCCGGTACCCATGCCCAGCCCTATCGTCGGCGCCGTCCCGAAATCACCACCCTGCACCGCATCGTCCGGGAACACCTGGAGACCTACCTCGCCCTGGCCAATGAGGCCGATCCCATGGGTGACGGCGTACCGGATCACGTGGAAAAAGAGCTCAGGGGCTACCTGAAGTGCGGCATCCTGGCTCACGGCTTTGCCAGGGCTCGATGCGCAACCTGCGGCTACGACTTCCTGGTGGCCTTTTCCTGTAAAGGCCGGGGGGCCTGCCCCTCATGCAACGCCAAGCGCATGGCCGAGACCGCGGCTCACCTGGTGGACCACGTCATTCCCCACGTGCCCGTCCGCCAATGGGTCCTCTCCGTGCCCAAACGTCTCCGGCCCTTCCTCCAACAAAGGCCCCGGACCGCCAGCGCTGTCCTCCACATCCTCCTCCGGGCCCTCCGGGCCACCTTGAGGGAGGCCTGCCCCACGGCACCAGCGGATGCTTCGTTCGGGGCCGTCAGCTTTCTCCATCGTTTCGGCTCTTCGCTGAACCCACATTTCCACTTTCATCTCGTCGTCGTCGATGGCCTCTTCGAGAAGATCCCGGGGGACGGGGGCCAGGATTCGGCCTCCCAGACCGACGACGAACTCCGCCTCCACGAAGCCACAGCCCTCACCCACAAGCTCCTGGAGAGCCTACAGCACACGATCCGCTCCAGGATCCTGAGGCATTTCCGCCGCCACGGCCTCCTGGAGCCTCACGACGCCGAGGACATGCTCGCCTGGGATCACGGTGGTGGGTGCAGCCTGGACGCCAGCGTCCGTATCGAGGCTACCGACCGCGCCGGCCTCGCACGGCTCATCCGGTACTGCGCCAGGCCCCCCTTCGCCCTCGACCGTCTCCACCTGGTCGGCAACCGTTCCGACCGGATCCTCTACCTCCTCCCAGGGCCCGACCTCGCCGGCCGAACCGCCCTGCGTCTCTCGGCTCTCGAGTTCCTGGACCGGCTCGCCAAGATCCTCCCTCCACCCCGTATCCACCGTCACCGCTACCACGGCGTCTTCGCCCCCAACGCTCCCCTGCGTCCGCTGGTCACGGCCCGGGCCCAGGAGGATAATGCCCTCGCCGCTCAGGCTCCCGGTGGTCCCCCTCTTCCTCTCCCGACAAACCCCACGGTCTCGCCTCCCACGTCAGAAGCACCACCACCCCGACCAACCAGATGGGCCGCCCTCCTGGCTCGGATCTACGGGGTCTTCCCGCTGATCTGTCCCACCTGCCAGACGCCTCTCACGTTCATCGCCTTTCTGACGGACCCGGAGCCCATCACCCCAATCCTGGCCCATATCGGCGAGCCCACCTCGCCCCCGCTCCTCCATCCCGCCAGGGGCCCACCTCAGACCGAACTCGCCATGGGGCCCCACGGTGGGAAACACCACGAGGTCGCCCAGGGATTCTTCCCCGACGACCTCGACCAGAGCCCTGAGTTCGATCCCACCGACCCCGAGCCCATTCCAGAAGACGACTTTGATCAGCGCTCGGGCGCCTGACCTCTCGGGCCCTCCCGCCCCGCCCGAGGCGCACCCGAAAACCGCAGGTCAGCACCCGCCGCACCCGCGATTCCGCCCCCTCCACCCTCCTTGACCCGCCCCGTCCGCATTCCCACAGCAATCTCAAGAGAGCGTAGGGTGCTTCTTTTTCCTATCCCCAGGATCATCGGTCTGCGGATCGCCAATACGGGCGATGTGGATATCCTCCAGAACCACTTCGACCAGGTGCAACCCTGGGGCCTCCGGCTTGACGATGGGCAGATCATTGAGGTGCGGCTCACTGGGGCAAGCTCCGAGTACTTGGATCAGAACATTCGCCCCACTGTGAATCCCCCCGACACTGTTCTCTTCCACAAGGTTATCCTGGAACGAGGCAAGGGAATCACCCTCGAATTGCTCGTACTCCACCCAGCGGAATCGCAGCCGACAGTTTCCGTCCTCGGGAAGATTGCCGGGATCGATTCCCTGACGGTCTCACGCACACCGATCGATCCATCGGAACAGTCTTTTCTCGCATCGTCCTTCGAAGGGGGCTTTCCCATTCAGTTGGTTCGCCTCGTCGGATATTTCTTCGGTGTAGTCCTCATCGGCGTGTTGATCGGATTCCCTGTGGCTTGGGTTTCTGGTTTCTTTCAAAAACGCCTCAGTCGGGCAAGGTCCCGCTGGGCTCAGAACTACCTCGGGCCGACCCTTCGAAAGAACACACCGTTGGAGGTGCTGGCCCAGGTATATGAGCAGAGGGGGAAGAGCGGGCTTGTTGATCTCCGACGGGCCTTGGCGAGCCAGACAATCCTCAGGCATGCTGTGGAGCCAGAGCCTGGAGTCGTTGACATCAGGTTGCCAGGCATCGAACTCGGCCCCGATGGAGGGCTCTTGTCATTCGACCCTGATAAGCCCTCGGGAATCACCTACCTCCGATCAGTCAGACAGGCCGACATTGATCGCCTGAGAGCATTTGGAGTTTTGAGTTCGACGGATGATGGGGGAGTCGAGGTCGACAGTGGCCTCCTAGAAGTACTTGATGGAATGTTGGAGGCCCTTGGCGCGTCCACTCCTAAAGTGTGATGCAACGCGAACGCCACCCTTTCCTCATTCCCAATTCAAAATCGCTCGCGTTCTCTGTTCATGAACTCATCCCAGTCGTGTCCTCCTTGCCTAGCATCCTCCGCATCGGCAGATGGCCCACTCGCCCATCTGGCCTCTGTCTCGAGCCCGAGAAACACACACCTACGAACCAGGCAGGACGGGCAGAGGAGGCCCCCTTCTCCTCCAGTAGGACTGATCTTCTCCCACACCTCACCTCGGACGGGTGGGAACCCGTGAGTTGACATGCCGAAAAAGCACCGTTAGCCTCTTGGCCCCCCCATGATGGACTTTCAAGATCCTTTGAGCCTGGCTCAGCACTCTGTCGCATGAGCGAATGGCTCTCCTCGATCGGAGGTTCACTCATGATGCACCCTCGCTATCGTCTTCTCCTTTCCCTGTTCCTATTGTCGGGCTGTCACTCGACGACGGACCTTGGAACCGAAGCAACTTCCACTCCAACGGAGTTAACTAAGGGTTTCCTCGCCGCATCTTCCCCTGCTGAGGCGCTAGAATCCGTCACAGGCGGGCTGGCCATCGCTCTCCAAGATGCAGAGATACGGATCGACCTCCTGAAGGCCATGAGGGACTCACCGTGGGGGAAACATGAGCTTGATCTCCACGGTTTCCTGGAAACCCCTCTTGGAACGAAAGTCCTTTCCCTGATCGCCGATCGGCACGGAGTTACCCCGGAGAACCTCCTGACAGAGATCCGCGTCCTTCCCCCGATGGATCTCTTCGTGACCCCTTACCACGCCCGCCGAACGTGGCGGGGGAGCGAAGCGGTTTCCGTAGTTGGCCACCTAGCTTCGGGGGTCTCATCCGCCGTCGTATTCTCAAAGACCGGAAACCGTGTTTTGGACGTGCCGGAGGGAACGGATGCGGTGTTCTTGATCAAACCCGCAGGGCGCCGAATCACTCGTTGGGACGGACCGCGGAACGACAATTCGGTAATCCAAGGCGACAACGAGATTGCTGCCTACTACGTGTGGGATATGGCCGATGGTACCCGCTTTGAAGGAAGTCACCTTGATCTAATGAACGACCTGGCGTCCTGGGAAGAGGCAGGGCCCATGACCACTGCACCGCCGTCGAACGGATACACTCGGGTAGACTCTGTTAAGGTGATGAATATCTGTGATGGCGGTTACGGCGGAGATCTTGAGCTCCGGTTCCTGACCAAGTTGTACTCCGAGACGGGGTACCATACAGCGACCGCGAACCTCTACTTGGACCATCCGGAAGCGTGTCTTTATCCCCCTGCCCCGGGTACAGACCATATTGAATGGAAGCGCTATTCCTCCTCGCCCCCGGTCCTGATCCCTTACACCTTACCCTCCGGGGCCAACCACTACCTCACCGTGAGGATGTATGAGGAGAACCCCATTCTGCCCGATGCGGATTATCAGATGGATGTAGTCTATTCGGGGGAAGATGCGGGGCGCTTCCTTGTTGGGTCCCCTGACGTTAGTTGGGACGCCTACCTCGCGTGGGACCAAATCTCGGCGTCGGTCAAGACATCGGTCTCGGTCCCGCCGGTCCAAGTTGGGGAGGGCTACGAGATCGACGCCTATGCAACTCTGCTCGACCAATACGGCTTTCATCGGTTTGGATCTAACGCGACCTGGGGGACCGATAACACGGCGATCGCCACCGTGACAGCGGGAGCGGGGTTGAGAGGGTGGTTCTTCGGAGAAGCGCTTGGCTCCACTACATACTGGGCCACGGTTGACGGGATCACAGGAACCGCAACTGTTACCGTCATTGACTGCGAGGAAGGTGGGCAGGAAGGGTGCGAAGCGTGAGACGTATTGCATCACTCGCGGTACCCTTTTCCCTTGCTTTGGGATTCGTGATCTCTGATCCGGAGTTCGCGGGCGGTCAGGAGCACGGGGCGTTGAGCGTCAGGGTCGGTGGTGGGCCCATTGTTCGTAACGAACCGTTCGGGAGATGGGGTCTCCACGGAATAATGGCTGTCACCGGCCACGGAAGAAGTGGACTGGGTTTCCGACTGGACTTATGGGGAGCCGTTAGGAAAGACGCGGGCAATGCGTTCGGGGGTGGGTTGGGAGCTGTGATCCGGTTGGCCCCGAAGGGGCCTCCCGTTCCCTATCTGGGCCTCGGGCTAAGCATCAACCGGGAAGGCAGTATCTCTTCCCCGAACACCTCCCACGATGCTGGTTACTTCCTCATAATCGGAGCGGATCTGACTATCCTTGGGCGGGAGAGCTTCCTCGAGTTGAGCCCTCGGCTTTTTGGGAATGTCTTCCAGGGGGGTGGTGGGCCTAGGATCCTAATCCCACTGACAGTCGGGGTCAGGCTCTAGCAGGGGCAAAGTCCCCTTTTTTCAACCCGATCGGTGCACTGCGGCGCGATACTCGGGCTCCCTCTGATGCGAAAAGAGCCCGCCGCTTCGGTCAGCAAGGGAGGTTGACCGCCGCAGTGACGGCCCCGCTCATCCTACAAGCCCCGATACGGTCAGGAGTGACGATGGCGTGTCGGGCCCGCAGGCCCGGGATCTCTTTGGCCATGGCCATTTCTCCCGTTTGATGGATCCGATGTGCACGGCTCGAGAGCGGCGACCAGGAGCGACGGGAATGCCTGCCCGCACCTGGTGCACTGGAACTCCTTGAGCCGGAGTTTGTGGACCTTCACGGGAAGGGCGCCCTCAGGCATCGAGGGGCTCCGAATCTGGTGGAGCCGGGGGGGCATCCTCGATGCCGTTGGGCGACTCTCCGTTCTCGGAGATCAGCTCACCCTCAGCGACCATCCGTTGCACACAGGAGGGCCTGAAATCGAAGGTCTTCCCAGCTGCCCCAGGGAGCAGGGTGACCTGGAACCGGAACCCCTTGCTTCCGACTGTGATCGGCTCGTTGCCGGCATTTCTGCCGACGACCTCGAGACCGCAGGCCGCACGCTGACAATCACAAATCGTCTTAGTAGCCATATGCATCACCCGGGCCTTCGGGTACCCAATCGTCGAACTCTTCCTCCGTGCCCTCACAATCAGGGCATCCAGGGCACACAGTGCTCCCGTGATTGTGGCAGGCACAGAAATCGCCTCCGCAGTGGCATTCCAGGTACCCGGAGCCTCCACAGGTGGACGGAAGGTCCCGCTCCATCTCCTCCAGGATGAACCCTGGCGGGTTCATCGGAGACTCATTTCCTTGAGTCCCGCCTCTTCGGTTTGTCCCTCCTGACGCTCGTAATACAACTCCTCAAACTCCAACCGGGGAAAGATGGCCGATGGGTCCCAGGAGGCGCTGGAAGATGAGCCACCACACTTGCTCGAGCTTTGCGAGCGAAGGCGGCAACCTTGTTGATGTCAGAAGGCCTATATCGCCTCGCGGATCCATCCCGCGACTATCCTCACCGTCTCCTGAAGGCCCCCCAACATCTCAAGGCCTCGGAAGGCGTTTGGCGGAGGGGTTGGGATTCCGTTGAAGCTGAAAGCCCGTGAGTGCTGCTCGACCAGGTCCCTGGCCCTGGAGGCGACCACATGCGGGCCAAGCCTATCGTCGACTCGGCTCAACTCGCCCAGTTCGATTGCTCCAACCAGAAACGCGCAGACCTCGGACCAAAACCGCCAGGCCGGCGTCTGAGGGGATTGTCCTCGTCCAGCGGAGGGCGGGTAGAGTTCCAGGAGTTCCGCCCATTGGCGAGCGGGTGCTACGTACTCTGCGGGGCGCCCTGTCGTCTCACGAATCAGGTGCGCAAGCGCCATCTCTCCGGTGGCTTGCCTCACCGCCACAGAACTGTACCCGGTTGCGAAGGAAATCACCTTCGCACTTGCCCAGCCTCCTTGTAGACCCAGCAGGAAGACCAGCGTGTCGGCTTTTGCCCCTACTCCAAAGGCGGCCCGGAGTCTTGGCCACAGTGCGCTCGATTCGATCAGCATGGGTTGCTCAGGACCCTTGGCCGGCCGAATCCACTCTGGAACGGGCGCCGAAGCTTGCCTCCTCCACCGCCGGTCGCCGGCCTGAACAGCTAGACTGGCAAAGAGCTCCAGGCCTTCCGTCCCTGTGCGGCCTGGGAACCGCTTGGCCACCCGGCGCAAGCGTTGCAGGCTGGTCAGGCGGGAGCCGACACCGGCCCACCATGCCACCATATCGGCCAGCCTTCTCTCCTCATCCTGACAATAGAGGCTGAGGAGTATCAGAGCTTCTGGATCGATGATGGCCTCAGCCCTTTTGGTCCCAGCAGGGGATCCAAGCGAGCCCATGGATAGCCACTGGGTCCAGCAGAGTTGGATTGCCGCTTTCTTCGCCTGTGTATCCGCGTTAGCCAAGGGCACGCTGGACATAGTCCTTCACTCCCTTCACGAGAGCGGGGAACTGGTCACTCTCATCCTGTGACAGGACCCATTCGCCAGCCCGGTCCAGTTCATCGGGTGTGGGTGCCAGGACGATGAGATCCTGCAAATGGACACTCTTGGGCCCTTGATCCACGGCAGCGGCCAGCTTCAATGCGAGTATGGATTGCCGCCCGGCAAAGCCCACGCTCAACGGGCCGAACTCCCGCCATTCGATTTCCTGGACGAATCCCGGGGGGAGTCCAAAATCCCACTGGGCGCCAATGACCGTGTTCAACCAGTCACTCGGCAGTCCGAAATCCCTGGCGACCCGCTCCACTGCATCAACGAGTGGCGCCGGCAGGGGCTCAGCTGGCTTGAGGATCCTCCCAGAACCTGAGGCGGTCGCCTGTGCGATTACGTCAACGTCCTTCGTAGTGCGCTCGACCCAGCCCCGAAAAGCAAGGGTGCTGCCCCCAACGACGACGATACTTGCAGATGAACCGGCGGCATGCAGGTGTTAACCCAGGGCCGAAAACAGCTGATCCAGTCCCTCCGAAGCAAGTTTATCTATGCGTTAAGATAAGTTTATCTTTTCTTGGACGCAACGTTAGCGTTCTCTGACTTGCTCATTCCTCAACCCATACGCATCCGATTCCCTCCCGCGCTGAATCCACCAGGCCCTGACCGGGCAACCCGGGCCTTCACCCTGGCCGGCCGGTGGGACCACGTCTCATCCTGGGAGCCAGCCGTGGAGCTCGGAAACTGGTTCCCGAACTATACCTACTTCATCGCCGACGATGTTCACGGAATGCGAAACCAGAAGGAATGCATCAGGCTGCTGCGAGATGCCTTCCTGCTCCACGGACTCGAGTCATCCCAACTCGCAGCCGCAAGGCGGTCGGAGCGGTGCAGGGAATGGAGGGCGGGCGGGCTCTGGAGGAAGGAAAGGTCCCTCGAAGAGGTAGAACTCGAGCAAATCAGTCTCCGATGAACCCGGCGGGGTTCAAAAACCGAAAATCGGCCGAGGAAACCGACCAACCGGTCAATTCTGGTCGCCCTAATGCGAGACGAGATTTATCGCGTTGCAGGTTTGCTGTTTATCGTACGCGGCAACACTGCGGTTCCTGGTCCTGGGCGTCGTGGCTCCCTCCCCGGAGGGTTTGCTGAGATCTCGTTGCATACCTCTCCATCAGGCATCCGCGACCCCGCCCTTGACACATAGGAATATCGCTATTATGCTATCCACTATGTCGAATCAGAACCTGATCCGCTCCATCGATCCGGCAGCGCTCAACAAGGCCGCCGACGTCATCAAGGTGGTGGGCCACCCGGACCGCCTCCGGATCCTGGAGTTCCTGGAAGACGAAGA
>JBDHCH010000208.1:0-6991 GCA_039592115.1 Gemmatimonadota bacterium
GGAACCCCGTTCTACTCTCACTCCTTAAGTACGGAAACCCTACCTCCGATGCTCCCGCCGATTTCTTATAACTCGTTATTGCCGCAGCTCCGTGTCCCTCCTTCATACCATCCCGCGGGGGTTTGCGACGAGAGTGTCAATGCCTGTGTCAACACAGGGAAACAGTGGTTTCCGCGGCAATGCAAACTCTTCGGGGAGGGGGGGGCTTGCTCCAGGGGAAGATTCGTCTGGGTGACCGCGGGCGCAACCAGCAGTCTCCCGGGTTCACTCCAGGTTGTCCAACGGGCTCCGCACCGACTCGATCATGGACCGGGCCACGTGAGTGTAAACCTGTGTGGTGCGCGCGCTCTGATGGCCGAGGAGATCCTGGATGACGCGAAGGTTCGTGCCGCCTTCCAGGAGGTGAGTGGCGAAGCTGTGTCGGAGGGTATGGGCCGTGACGTCCTTCTCGATGCCTGCGGCCGCGGCGGCGTACTTCACGACCCGCTGGACTGATCGGGTGGTCAGGTGCCGGTCGGGACGGGCCCCGGGAAACAGCCATCGGCCGGTGGGATAGGCGTCCCGGTAGAGTTTCACCGCCTCGACGGCGCGTCGAGCGAGGAGCGTGTACCGGTCTTTGCGTCCTTTGCCCCGCCGGACACGCACGAGGCCCCGCTCCGTATCCAGGTCCGGCGGCGTGAGGCGCACGACCTCGCTAACGCGGAGCCCTGCCGAGTACAGGAGCATGAGGAGGGCGCGATGCTTCGGGTTACGTGTCTTCCGGAGCATGCGTGCCACCTCTTCCGGACTCAGGACGGCGGGAAGGTGACGCTCCTTCCGGGGCCTTGGGATTCTAAGGGCCACGCCCGGCTGGCCTAGGACCGACTCGCAAAGGAAGCGGAGCGCGCTCACGACCTGGTTCTGGTAACTCCGGGAGATCTCTCGCTGCTGGATGAGCTCCAGGATGTAGGCTTCGCCCTCCCGGGCCGGATCCTCCGGCAATTGCAGTTCCCCTTCACCGCACCACTCGAGGAACCGGCGCAGATGGCCGAAGTAGACCTTGCGAGTCTGGGGGCTGTAGCCCCTCACCGTCAGAGCATCCCGGACCCGGTGGAGGATCTCGCTGGAAGGCCCGGGAGCCGCATCCGTCGCTGGCTCGGATCCGGGGGCCACCTCGACTCCTCTGGCCCCTAACGCCACCGTAAGAGCGGCCACGGCCGCACCCCCATTCGGCGCGGTCCAGACCCGCCGCCGGGCATCATACTTCCGTCCCGGCAACGCCCGCACCGCGTTCAACTCCTTCCGAGTGAAGCCGCGGCGGAGAGTGATCTCAATGCAATCCTCCCCGGGGAGGCGACGGATGGATACGGCGGGCCCGGAAACCATGCTGAACAGAGGTGTCTGGCCTGGGGACCGACAATGATGGAACGGGACATCCTCAGGGCCTCAAACCGCAGCCGTGTTGATGTACCGGTGGTTGCAGCAGTCGTGACCCTGCATGAGGGTCGTCGAACGCTCCATCTTGAATGCCGGGTTGAAGGCCGGGGGCCAGTGGTAATCCATGTTGCAGACCGTGGCGTGTCCGATTTCCCCGTCCAGGCCGACCTCACCGAGCACTTCTGGCCAGATGCATTCCGTGATCCTCAAGGCGAAAACCTCCTCCGTATCCTCCACCACTTCACCTGTGAGGTTGTTGCCCGTGATCATCTGCCTGAAACCCGCGACGAAATTCTCGAACGTCGTATCGGAAACAGACTCGGCTTGCCTCTTTCCTACCTGCTCTCCGAGGGCTTTCGAGCTCATGTTCAGGACCCGGATGGTCTCGTTGTCTCCCATGTCCTCCCTCATGGCCTTGATGATCGTTTCCATGGCTCGCACTTCCATCCGCATCAATTCCCTGACGGAAAACTGGCGATCGATCTTCGTGTCGAACTTGTGAACCTCCTGGCACGGGAGCGCTGCGACGGCTCCTTTCAATCCCGGGACCCTACCAAGGCCAAGGCACGCCGCGGCGCAAGCCGGGACCGTTTTCGCCAGCAGATCTCTACGACCGATGGTTCCTGCAGTGGACCTGGTCATCATCCTTCTCCGTTCCAGTGTTGCTCAGGAGGCGCCCGTCCCCCGTGGCCCCGGACCTCCGTGGCCACCCCGAGTCCATGGGATCGCCTTCTCCAGGTTATTCCTCGACCCTACAAAGAGAGCGGGTTACGCCCTGCGCTTGAATAAGAATATCCCAAACGGACCAAATCGGCCCGGACCTGTACGAAACAAGCATCGAATGGCGGGGCCCTGCCGCCACCCGCCCGCGTACCCCACGGGTGAGCTTCCGCCGTGGCGGTTCGCAGCTCAGGGGCATACCGTTGTCGTGTCCCAGCAACCCAATCCCGTCCGAGGCCCAAGCATGCGCTCAGCCACCTCCGTCCTCCTGGCCATCTCTCTCCTGGCTTCGGCTCTGTCAGCCCAGCAAACTGCGGTCGCGGGCCCTGTCATCTTCTCCGCCGGAGCCGTCTTCCAGATTCCGGCCCCCGACTTCGCGACGCCTCCGGACCTGGACTACCGCCTCGCGTTCGAGGTAGGCCAGGGCTCTCCGACGCCCGATCTGCTCAACCCCGCCCTCAACAGCGTCGCTCGCTTCCTCAACATGCATGTTCAGGCCGGGGTGCCCAGGGAGCGCGTCAGAGCGGCTGTGGTGGTCCATGGTACCGCAGGATGGGAGATCCTGGAGGATGACGCCTACCGGGAGCGGTTCGGCGTGGCCAACCCCAACAAGGAGCTTGTCGAGGAGCTTCTGGGCTTCGGCGTCCAGGTGATTCTGTGCGGTCAAACCGCTTCATCCCGGGGGATTCCGGACCAACGCCGCATCAAGGGGGTGCAGGTTGCGCTGTCGGCCATGACGGCGTTCGTGGTGCTCCAAGAGCAGGGGTACCGAGTGAACCCCTGGTAGTGCCAGAGCGGGGTGCCCCCGCCGCGCGATCAGACTGGCGCCCAAGCCGGCAAACGCACCGACTGCCTGAGTCTTCGCTGTGCGCTGCTCTCCTCTCACGACGATGACGCCTGACGGGCCCCGCCCTGGTCCCTCTCACTACTCCCGAAGCACCTGCATCGGGTCCACCCGAGTCGCCCGCCTGGCCGCCAAGGCCGCGGCTCCGACACAGAGGGAGCCCAAGAGAAGGGCCGCTCCCGCATACGTTCCACCATCCCAGGCTCGGGTCCCGAAGAAGAATGCCGTGAGGAGACGGGTGGCCCCAACCGACCCCAGCAGCCCTATACCGATGCCCAACCCACCGGCCCGGAGGGTCCCAAGTGCCATCATCCTGATCAGGCCTCCGTTTTGGGCACCAAGGGCCCGTCGAATGCCCATCTCCCGATTCCGGTGAGCCACGCTCCGGGCAGTGACCCCGAACACTCCCACCAGGGCCAGCACGGTGGCCATGCACCCGAATCCGGTGACCAGGAAGGTCCGGAACCGCTCTGCTCGGGCCGACTCGGCCACCAGAACCTGCATGGTGGTCTCTTGGGTGACGGGAATCCCAGGATCTGCGGCCCAGACCGCCTCCCGCATCAGGGGCACCAGGTTCTCCGGAGCTCCAGCGGTCCGGGCCACGATACTGAAGTCACCGGGGCGAGAAGAGAGATGGCGGTAGACCATCGGGAGGGGTTCCTCCGTAAGGTGCCTCTCCCTCACATCCCCGACAACACCGACGATCCTGCGCAAGCCGGACCCTTCGCCGATGCTGGCTCCCAGGGGCGAGCCGCCGGGCCAGAATCGGCGGGCCATGCTTTCATTGATGACCGCCACAGGCTCCGCGCCGTCTTCACCGTCGCTCTCCAACAGGCCCCGCCCTTCCAGGAGCGGGATGCCCATTGCGTCGAAGTAGCCCGGGGACGCGCGGTGGGTCCTGGCCACCACCTCCTGCCTGCCGTCGAGGCCGGGCCCCTCGATGAAGAAGGTGTTCCCGGAGACACGCCCCGGGAAGGGTAGCCCGTCGATAGCCCCAGCATGAAGGACTCCCGGGATAGCTTCCACCCTCCGGAGCGCTTCGTGCCTGAACCGGCGCGCTCCGTTCCGTTGTGCGGCGGGATCGGTCCCAAAATGCTCACCGCGAACCTGGGCCCGAACCGTCGCTACTCCCCTGGCCTCGAACCCGGGATCCACCCGGCTGAGCTCCAGGAAGCTCTCCGCCAGCAGGCCGCCCGTTACCAGCAATACCATGGTAAGCGCCAGCTCCCCCGAGATCAGGGAGGTCTGGATCTTCCCCGTGCCGCCCATCCGCGATCGCCCTTCTCTCTGGAGAGCGGCGTGGATGGATTCCTTGTGTTGGAGGAAGACCGGCGCCAGCCCGAAGACTGCCGCGCACAACCCTCCAGCCAAGGCGGAGGCGAGCAAGACGCTTTGATTTACCCCCACCTCCTGGAGCCGGGGAAGGGCAGGGCCCATGGCGAGGAATGCCTTGACTCCGAGAGGGGTGAGGGCGATCCCCACGAGGCTGCCACCGAGGCCCAGGATCAAGCTCTCCGTCAGGAGCTGCCGAGTGATGCGGAACCGGCTTGCGCCCATGGCGACCCTGGTGGAAATCTCGCCCCTCCGATCGACGGCTTCCCCAAGGAGGAGGGTAGCAGCATTCCCGCATGCGATTAGAAGGAGGAGCCCCGACGCGCCCAGGAGGAGCAGGAGAGGGGATCGGTACCCGCCTACGACCTCGTCTTTTGGAGTGGTGAGTCGGAACCCCAGCTCGGCATGGGTCCGGTCGTTCCGCAAGATGTGGTCGACCTCGTCCAGCGCTTGGTCCCTTGAGGCTCCGGGCCGCAGCCGCCCTATGGCTTCCAGGTCGTGATTGCCGTCTGAGGTCCGCCCGTCCCACGCCACCGGAACCCAAAGGGCCCGATCTCCGGTGTCGAGGGCGGAGCGGAAAAGGTTGAAGAGAGTGCTGTGGATCCGGACCTCCGGAGGGAGAACGCCGATGACCTCCCAGGGCTCCCCATCCAGCGACACGGGTCGGCCCACCATGTCGGGGTCGGATCCGAATCGTGTCCTCCAAAGCTCATGGCTCAGGATCACCAAGCGCGGTGCTCCCGGACCCTCCTCATCGGGAAGGAAGGTCCGACCGAGAAGTGGCCGAACAGCCAGAAGGGGAAAGAGACCGGCACTGGTCTCCCCCACGTCCAATCTCACTGGGATCCCGACACCCGCCAGGGTCATGGCCCGGCTGCGGTGTACCCCTACCGCACTAAACGCCTGAGTCTCCTCACGAAGAGTGAGAAACTCGTTCCAACTGAGGCCGACCTTGTCCCAGGCTTCGCTCAGGAGCTCGTGGTCCGCCCACTCAGGATAGGTCTGCCATATGGTCGCCAACTCCCCGGGCTGCTCGTAGGCCATGTCCGTGAGAAGGACCCCGTCGACCAAGCTGAAGACCGTAGAGGACGCGCCGATCCCCAGGCCCAAGGTCCCAATGACCAGGAGCGCAAAGAGCGGTCGCCTTCGGAGAGTCCTGACCCCGAAGCGAAAGTCCCGGATCAGGTCGAAAACAGCCTCAATGACCGAGTGGGCGGGGGCCACCAACCGGACTCGGCCGGATCCCGCGTGTGGGCTTCTCCTCAGCAGACCGGACACCCCGCTGAGCAAAGCCCGCCGCACCTCTCTTCGATACCACCGGTCCCCTGCGGCCACGCCTTCGGCCCTGACCTTCACCTGGTGAAGCTCGTCCAGCTCCTCCAGGAAGCGATCACTTTCCGCCCGCCCATGCCGCTTGGCCAGGAGCCACCATACAAGGCGCTTCATCGGGCCGAATCCAGCTCGGCGGCGATCCCCTCCCAAAGTCCCAGGAGCGACTCCCGCATCTCCCTGAGCCTCTCCATTCCTGCAGGTGTGATCCGGAAATACCGCCTGCTCCGGCCCGATTCTGGAGACTTGGCTTCCAGGTGGGAACGAAGGAGGCCTTTCTCCTCCAGGCGCCGGAGGGCGATGAAGACGGCGGACTGGGCGGGGGATCGGTGGGTGCGCCCTTCGATCTCCAGAACCACGGAGACGGAGTAGGCCTCACCTTTCAGACGAAGAGAAGCGAGAAGGACCTGGTGCTCAAGGTCTCCGAGGGCGTCTCTGGACATAGCCTGCCTCATGATCGGGACGCTTCACTATAGTTGCTATGTCATTGGACGCAGAAACAGGCAGAAAGGGTTGGAGGCTGACTCCCTATCCCCTTGGTAGTCTCCGGCCACCGAAACGTAGTGAGGGGGAGAGGCCATGGGACACCCGCCTCACAGTCGGATCGGACGGAGAAGGAGGGAGAAGCATATGAAATCGCCCAGAGGAACCAGGACCTGGCTCCCCATTGTTGGGTTTCTGCCACTCTTGGCGAGTGGCTGTATTGTCGGGGTCATCGATCTCGATGACGACGAGCGGTCAAACGACGCGGAAGCCACCCTCCTCGTGACCCGGTCCGTGCCGGTGACCACCCAAACCGGGCTTCGGATCACCGGATTGAATGGAAACATCGAGGTCTTCGCGGTGGAGGGGGACCACAAAGTGACGGTTCAAGCCAGGAAGCGGGTACGATCCCACTCGGTCTCCGACGCGGAAGCCCACCTCTCCAGGATCCACATCGAGGTGGAGACCACTCCCGACGAAGTTCAGGTGAAGACGGCTCACATCGGGGATCCCCACGGGAGAACCTACACGGTGGACTACGAGGTCTTCCTGCCCGCGGACTTGTACGTCGCCGGGAACCTCGCCAACGGGAACACGAGGGTCGAGGACCTCCGTGCCTGGGTGGCCCTCGATGTCGCGAACGGGAACGTCGTCCTCGAGCGTGTGGAGGGGTGCGCCCTGGTCACCCTGGGGAACGGTAACGTCAACGCGGTCGTTTCTCCTCCGCTAGGCGGGGACATCGTCTTCTCGGTAGGGAATGGATCCGCGATTCTGACGGTACCCCACGACATCTCCGCGGAGCTAAAGGCCCAGGTCGGCAACGGGTCCATCTCGGTTCAGGGGCTGAGTGTGGCCAACCCCGTCTCC
>JBDHCH010000209.1:0-12201 GCA_039592115.1 Gemmatimonadota bacterium
GAAGGGCTGGCAGACGGCCTCTCGGCGGGAGGTGCGTTGCGTGCGGCCAAGATCACCGCCATCGAGAGGGGCTCCCCCGCGGCGGAATGGGGAGCCTTCGTCCTTGTGGGCGACCCCACTGTGGAGGTCCCGCTTCGACGGCCACGGATGCTCCCTATCCCCCTGATCTGGGCCTCAATCCTCCTGATGGTGACCTTGGGTGGGTACCTTGGGCTCCGATATCGGAGCAAAGCCCCCTAGAAAATGAAAGGCACGAACCGTTTCGTACGCGCCATGTATGCTCGGTAGGGCTCGCCGAGCGTCTCGACCAATGCCCTCTCCTCCGCACGCACACGAAACATGTAACCCAATGCTGGAATGATCGTTAGGAATCCCAAACTCACCCAGTTTGTGAAGGAAAGACCGATTCCAATCGCCAGCATCATCCCTCCCGAGTAGGCCGGGTGCCGGACCCACCTGTACGCGCCTCGCTCTACGACGGGCTGGTCCTCGACCACATGGACTGTGCCGCTGAAGTACGGCCCCAGCATCCGATAACAGTGGTGGCGAAGTAGCTCACCCGCCGCAAGAACCATCAGCCCTACCACGAAAGCGAAATCACGGCCCGGCGAAATGGTGGCAGCAGGTACAAAAATCGCCGCCGCCAACCCGAGGAATGCTGCAGAATCCCCTGCAGCATGGAGAATCTTCACTGAGCCACGGTCTTGGGCTCGGTGAGCCTCCGCCGTTTTGTTCGAACGCTGCTCGAGCCTCTTCTCCGGCACGACGATCAGCGCGTAGAGCAGCCAGAAGCCAAGGGCATGGGGCCATACGAATATCAGGGGGCGGATCATGAGTGGTCTAGCCAGGAGGTCTCACGTTTGCTCGAACCCAACCTTCCCCAACAACTCCGAAAACCTCGGATCCCCCCGGAGATTGTCCAGGAAGGGATCCACCTTCAGATAGATGAGGTCGCTCACGCCCTCATCGCAGGCACGTTTCAGGTATGAGAACGCCTTATCCCGCTCTCCCAAGCAGGAAAAAATGAGCGTGAAGGCGTAGGGCGTGACGTACCGCGCCCTGGAGATCTCTTTTAATTCTTCGATGGCATCGAGGGCCTCTTCCCTCATCCCAGCCAGGCCGTAGGCCCTGCCCAGGGGAGCCATCTTCAGTCGGTCTCCCGACAACTCCATGGCCTTCTGGAGCGACTCGATTGCTTCTGCGTACATCCCCTTCTGGGCGTAAGCCGATCCCAGGGTCACATAAGCCCTGGTGAACCCTGGATCCACCTCCAGGACCCTCTTGTACTGGGCGATGGCCCCATCCCAGTCCCGTGCGAAATAGCAGAGGACGCCCACGTCGGTAATGATTCCGAGGGAGACAGGGTCCAACTCCAGGGCGCGCTTCATGGAGGCAGCGGCCTCTTCAGAGCGGCCCTGGCCTGCGAAGAAGAAGGCCTGGAAACGGTGGACGGTCGCGTAGTTCGGGTTGAGCTGGATGGCACGTTGGAACGATCGTTCCGCCTCCGGCCAGGCGAACTCGTGCATCTTCAGATGTCCCAGCGACGCGTGGGCCTCGGCAAGGGATTCATCCAACTCCAGAGCCTTCCGAACCGCTGTGCCCGCTGCCGAAAAAGCCTCTTTCGGCGAGATGGCAGAGTGCCCAGCATCGCCCAGACTGGCGTAGGCATCGGCCATTCCGACATAGGCCCGCGCGTAGGTCGGATCTTCCTCGATGGCCGCCCGGTAGTGGTCGATGGCCTTCCAGTAGTCCTCGGTGTTACTACGGTTCCAGTGGTACCGGCCACGCAGATAGAGATGATAAGCGCCGAGGTCCTCGGTGTGCCGTTTGCTGACGGCCGTCCTCTCCCCGGCCATCAACTCGACCTTCAAGGCATCCACGATGGCCCAGGTGATCTCGTCCTGAATGGCGAAGACGTCTTCCATCTCCCGGTCGTACTGCTGGGACCAGAGGTGGTAGCCGTCCTCGGCGTCGATGAGCTGAGCCGTGATCCGCAGCCGGTTCCCCGACTTCTGCACCGAGCCCTCGAGAACGGTTCGGACGTTCAGGTCCCGGCCGATGGTGCGGGCGTCGACCGACTGACCCTTGAAGGAGAAGGCCGAGGTCCGAGCTGCAACCCGGAAATCACTGATGTGCGTCAGGGCGTTGATGAGGTCTTCGGAGAGGCCGTCGCTGAAGTATTCCTGGTCCCCTCCAGGGCTCATGTCTGTGAAGGGGAGGACAACGATGGATTTCTCGCTTTCGGGGGCTGGGGCCTCGGGTTCCTCTGGCTCAACTAGTGCCCCTCCCTCTCCCTCATCCGGCTTGACCTCGTAGGCCCAGGCCAGGACCAGGGCGACGGGGAACCCGATGGCAATCAGGATGATGACCAGGCGCGCAGCGGAGGTGGGAAGATCGAAGGCTGTGAAGATGTCCGGCACACCCAGGGAGATGGCTACCCCAACAGCGGCATACACAGCCGCCACGCGGTAGACCTTCCTCCGCTTGAGCTCCGCCAGGAACACTGGAAGTTTGGATGCCACGTCCGAAGCTCCGACTGTAGGAGCCCGCCCGGTCCAGCGCCGTCAGCCACCCACGAGAACAATGTGATACGGTTAAGGAAGGGGCAAGGAGGATCCTTCACCTCTCCGGAATGTCCATCATCCTGAGAAGCTCCTGGAACCTCGGGTCCGAGCTCAGGGGATCGAAATCTGGATAAAAGACCGCGTGCAGGGACTCGGGGAGGCGAGCTTCGTAACCCCCCTCCAACCAGTCCAGGGCGGCCTGATGGTCCCCGGCTCTGGCATAGCACCGTGCGACCTCGAAGGCGAGAGCCGAGCCCTCCTGGTACCGGCCCGCCAAATGCTCGGCAACAGCCCGCATTGCCCCTTGGGGATCGGCCGTTCTCAGTCCCTCCTCGATGGCCGGGGCAACTCCCGGATCGTTGGGCCAGACCTTCACGAACTCCTCCAGGGACTCCTCGAACCGACCCAACTCCCAGAACGCCGAAGAAATGAAATCGGCTCCTACGTTCGGCTGGTCTGCATAGAGCTCCCGCAGGTAACCGACCTGGGCGATGACGTCCCGGAAGCGCCGAGCGAAGAGGAGGTGGCCGGCCACGACCACGTTCGCCATGAGGGAGAGTGGATCGCCTTGCCGGCCCAGCTCCACCTGCCGGACCCCTCCCTCCACATCGCCCAGCACGGTGAGGAGGTCCGCCATCCCGTGTCTGGCGAAGGCATCGTTGGGGTTGATCTCCAGGGCGCGTTCCAGCGCGGCCTCCGCACTCGCCCAGTTCCAGTCGTGATAGAGCGCGGCATAACCCAGGACGGCATGGGCTTCACTCAGCCCCGGATCCAGCTCCAGGGCCCGAACGGCTAACGCCTTGGCCTCTGGGACCGCTTCATGGAAGGGAACCACGTCGAAGAACCCGCTCATGAACCGGGCCAGGGCGAGGCTCGCAAAAGCAGGTCCAAACGAAGGATCCAATACGATGGCTCTTTCGAGCTGCTCCAGCGCGTTCTGGCGCCCGGCCGGGGTCCAGTCATTGAAGGCGTGGCGACCTCTCAGGTAGGCCTGGTAGGCCTCCGGACCGGTCTGAGAAGCTTTCGGGACAATTCCCTGCGGTCCCCCGATGAGCTCCACCTCCAGGGCCGTCACCACCTCCCGAGCGATCTGGTCCTGAATCTCGAACACGCTCTCCACCTCACGGTCGAACGTCTCGGACCAGACGTGAAAACCGTCCTGAACATCAATGAGCTGGGCGGTGACACGGACGCGATTTCCCTCCTTTCGCACGCTGCCTTCCAGCACAGAGTTAACGGCAAGCTGCTCTCCCACCCTCCGAATGTCGGTGTCAGCGCCCTTGAAGGCGAAGGCGGACGTCCGAGCTGCCACCTTCAGGCCGGAGACCTTGGCAAGCGCGTTCAGGATCTCTTCGGCGATCCCATCGGCGAAAAATTCCTGATCCCCTTCCGGGCTCATGTCCGCAAAGGGGAGAACGGCGATGGAGGGCAGACCGTGGTCCTGGACTGCGCCGGGTGCGTAGGGCTCAGCCTGGCCACTCTCGGCTGGTCTTCCGCCGCGACTCCAGATGCCCAGTACGCCTGCCGCGATGGCCAGCAGCGCTGCGATCATCAGCAATTCCGCCCCACTGACCTTCTGCTGGCCCTTCTCCCCGTGGTACCAGGCCATGACCAGGGCCACGAAGAACCCGAACGCAGCGAGGATCGTGACGACCTGGGCCACCATCCCCGGCCAGGCGAACTGATCTGCCAGGAAGCCCACGCACTCCACCAGCGCCCAGGCTCCGGCCAGGTACGCCAAGGCCCACTGCACGAGCTTTCGTTCTTTCAACCGGTGAAGGAGCGTGGGAGGGGCCACGGATAGGGGCTCCGTCCAAGAGGAGACTGCTCGGTCCAGCTTTGTTGGCCATTCGAGGAAACTATGTGGTGTAGTCAAGAAGGGGGCAAGGCTGGCGGCGGTCGCCCGGTCCGGGGGCTACCGACTCAACCCAGGCCCCCGGTGCTGCCGGGGATCGGCGGCGGGTTGGGGACCGTCGGCGCACCAATCAGATCCACCACCCCTCCGAGGATGCGGGCGTGAACCAATCCGTCTCCCAAGAGGAGGTACTCGAGGGCGGTCCCGGCACCCAGGATCACCGCCGAGAGGAGGGCGGTGAAGAACAGCTTGGGCAGGACACTGCCAAGCTCTCGTTCCCCGCCTTTCCTTCGGCGCCAAATCGCCCGCAGGGTATGGAGGCAGCCGAGCCAAAGGATTCCGAGGGTGATGGGAGCGATGACACCCCAAAAGAACGGCGCGTACGCTCCAAGAGCCTGCGAGAGCGCAGACCTGACGCCGGTCCCGGCCAAGACCAGGTATTCCATCGAACCTCTCCCGACTCAACGCCTGACAGGGACGTCTTTGCGTTGTATCCAGCCGATCCGGACGTCCCCAGGGAGGCCCCGCGTGCAACAACCCCCCTATTTGAATCGTACTCTCCTTTTTTCCCGAAGCAAAGGCTCTTTTTCGGCCGTTCTGGGAGGGGTCCGACCTGGCCGGGTGGGCTTCTCGCCTCCTCTAATCGTCAGTCCTCTCGCTGGCCTGCGTTCGGGCAGAAGCAGAGAGGGGAAGAGAGGCACCTGCAGGGCCAGGCGGGAGGGGCGGAGAGAGAGGGTGGCAGAGGGTCACGCCCGCTACATTCCGAGCAGAACGATGGGGCGAGAGGACTGAGATGATCCGCATGAGTTCGGGCCTGAGAATCGCGTTGTTGGCGTGCTCAGCGCTGCTCCCCTCGTGCATCCCCTTCACCCGCAGCCACCCACCAGAGTTCACGGTCCTCCTGGTGGAGGTGGAACGGGCCGGAGAGATCCAGGCCCGGTTGGTCGCTGGGGCCGCGACCCGGACCGCGAGGTCCGCAGGTTACCGGTACTCAGATGAGCTGATCGCCACAACGATCCTCCCCGGGGGAGAGGGCTTAGGCCTGGATGTCACCTCTCCCCTTATCAGTCCCCCTCCGTGATACAACCGGAATCGGTCGTCCACGCTGCCGTGGAGCCAGAACGCGGAAGGGGCTCGCTTCGACTATACGTTCTGGTTTCGGGTGGTGGGAGTTGGGTCACGGAACGGTGCGAGGCGGTTGAGGAGGGGGAAAAGAGATCAGCCGAGGTACCCTCCGTCCCCAGCGGGAATGCTTTGCTACGCTAAGCCTGGTTGAGTAGTTTCCCCTGACACCAACAAGAACGTGGAGAAGCCGCGGGCCTCTGGGTCGCTGGCGGAGTTGGGGCTCAACCCAGATCCAAGGCCCGACTATCCCTGATCGGAGGTGAGTGAGTATGCCTCGTCGGATGAAGGATGTCCTTGCGCGGCAGGCCCTGGAGGGTCTCATCGGGCGGGCAGAGGAGATGACTACCCTTCTCCGGTGTCTGGATGAGGAGAGCCCTTTTGTAGTACAGATACACGGTATCGGCGGAGTCGGGAAATCTGCTCTGCTGAAAGCGTTTGCAGCTCGGGCTCAGGAGCTGGGAGCGCTTGTGATCGTGCTCGACAGCCCCCTCATGGAGCCGACCGAGCGGGGCTTCCTCCACGAGTTGGGACACGCGATCGGGATCGATACCCCTTCCCTGGACGAGGTGGTTGACCGGTTGGAGGGTCTTGGCCCTCGAGTGTTCCTGGTGCTCGAGACCTATGAACTGTTCAGGCTCATGGATACCTGGCTCCGCCAGAGGTTCGTGCCGGCCCTCACCGACAACGTCCGCCTCATCCTGGTAGGACGTGAGCCCCCCACCCCCGGGTGGTTGACTGCCCCAGAGTGGCAAGGCCTGTTCAACAGCCTGCCCCTCGGGCCTCTCGGTCACAACGACGCGGTGGCGCTCCTTCAAGGTGCAGGTGTCAGCGAAAAGAACTCGGACCGAATCAACCGATTTGCTCAGGGACACCCTTTGACACTGAAACTCGCGGCCTCTGCGGCCCTGGAGCGTCCCAGCCTGGACCTCCAGGATCTGGCGGAACACAAGGTGATCCAGGAGCTTTCCAGACTCTTCCTCGTGGATGTAGCCGATTCAACCACCCGAGAAGCACTGGAGGCGGCCTCGGTCGTGCGGCGAATGACGAAGTCTCTCCTCGCCGCCATGCTCCCTGAAAGTCCGGCGCAAGAAACCTACGACAAGCTGAGTGCCCTCGCGTTCGTCGACGCCATGCGGGATGGCCTGAGAGTGCACGACGCAGTTCACGAAGCCATCGCCGCTTCGCTCCGGGCTGCTGATCCGAGTCGCTACCTGGAGTACCGCCGGTCTGCCTGGACGCAGCTGAGAAAAGAGGTCCGAAAGGCGAGCGCCAGGGAGCTTTGGCGCTATACGGCTGACATGCTCTATCTGATCGAGAACCCAGTCGTTCGCGAGGCGTTCTTCCCCAGCGGATCTCAGCGTTTCGCCGTGGAGCCTGCCCGGAATGAGGACCAGGCAGCCATCCATGAACTCACCGTCCAACACGAATGTCCGGATGCAGCCCGGTTCCTCCGCCACTGGTGGGACCGACACCCCGACACCTTCCACGTCGTGCGAGGGGAGGACGGGTCTACCGTCGGTTACTATTGCTGTTTCGATCCCAATACAGTGGATCCGGCCGATCTCCAGGAGGATCCCATCTTGACGCTCTGGTGGGACCACGTGCGGGAGAACCCCGTCCCGGGGGGCCAGACCGTCCTCTTCCTGCGTCGTTGGCTCAGCCGGGAGCATGGCGAGGCGCCGTCCCCCGTACAGGCGGCATGTTGGCTCGACGTCAAACGCGCTTATATGGAGCTTCGGCCCAGGCTCAGAAGGGTGTATCTGACGGTCGTCGACCTCCCAGCTTACGCTGCAGCCGCCGTCAAGTTGGGGTTCACGCCCCTCACAGACACCCCGGTTGAGCTGAACGGCACCACCTATCACACGGCGATGCTGGATTTCGGGCCATCCTCTGTAGACGGATGGCTTGCGGGTCTCGTCGCCGATGAATTGGGGATCGAAGGATCCAGCCCTCAGACCGAGCTTCACTACCAGATCGTGGATTTGATCGGCTCCGGAGGAATGGGAGTGGTCTACCGGGCGGATGATGTCATCCTGAAAAGGCCCGTCGCGCTGAAGTTCCTCCCCCTGGATTCCCTCGGCAGTAACGAGGGACGAGCCCGCTTCCTGCGAGAGGCCCAGACCGCCGCGGCCCTGAACCATCCCAACATATGTACCGTCTACGAGGTGAGTCGGGTGGAAGAAGGCTCCGTGGCCGTGTCAGATGTGGAGGGAGAATCCGTCGCTGAGGGATCTCCGTTCATCGCAATGGAACTGGTTGAGGGGCGCTCGCTGCGAGACGTCCTCGAATCCACGCCCAAAATGCCGCTGGACCAGCTCCTGGACGCGGCGACTCAAATTGCGGAGGGTCTTTCCGCCGCGCATTCCCACGGGATCGTTCACCGGGACCTCAAGCCGCAGAACGTGATGGTTGGCCAGGAGGGCCGGATCAAGATCCTGGATTTCGGGTTGGCCAAGGCCTTGCATGCGGCCCAGTCCGGAGAGGGGGACCGGGAAGGAGTGGGGGCTCTCTCTCAGGACCTCACCAAAACCGGCGCCATCCTCGGCACGCTCGCCTATATGTCCCCGGAGCAGATCGAGGGAAGAGCGGTGGACACGCGCTCGGACGTCTTTTCATTCGGCACGATGCTCTACGAGATGGCGACCGGGGAGAACCCCCACCTCGCCAAGTCTCACGCCCTCACCATGTACAACGTGGTCGAGGCCGCTCCCGAGCCAGTCTCCACCTTGAGACCGGGGCTGCCAAAGCTCTTCGAGGAAATCACGATGCGATGCTTGGGGAAGGACCCGGCCCATCGGTACTCTGATGCTCAGGATCTGCTGGGGGATCTAAAGAGCCTTCAGGTCTCGGCCACCTGAGGCCCCTGGACCCAGTATCCGGGGCAAAACGGGCACTCCACCCGCTCCATCGGGGACCGTGCCCCGGCCGGATCTGAAAACACCGAATGGACGAGCTGCCGCTCTTCCAGGGGCTGAAGAAGGGCTAGGAGGGGCGGTGGCTAGGCCTCGAACCTCACTCCCGGCCAAATCTTGTCCAATACCGCCCTGAACCGCGGGTGATTGTGAAAGGACCTGTACGGAGGAAGCACCCCCAGGTATGGAAGGAAGAATGAGCGGACCTTCAGCGCCTCCTCCAAGTAGGGTAAGGCGTCCTCCAACCCATCAAGTGCCGCCGTAACCTGGAAGAGGTTGTAGGGATCGACGTACTCGCTCCGCGATCTGGTCTTGAGCCCCTCCAGAACGTCTCGGGACTCCTCTCGCAACCCGAGCGCCGCCAGCCCGAATCCGCGCATGGATTCGAAGAACGGCAGGCATCCGGAGAGTCGAGCGGCCTTCTCGAAGCTCGGCAGCGCCTCTTCCGGCTCGTTCAGGAGGAAGTGGGACGTTCCCATCCAGAGGTGAAGCGTCGGAAGGTCCGGCCAGAGGTCGACAGCCGCCCTGCTGACCTGAGCTGCTTCTGCCGGCCTTCCACTCAACGCCAGCACCTTTCCGAGGTCGTGGTGGGCAAGAGGAGAAAGGGGATCGGACGAAAGAGCCCTCCGCACCTCCGCTTCCGCTTCGTCGAAATGTCCGTGGCAGAGAAGGTAGTCCCCCTGCCACAAATGGGCTTCGGAGGCGTCCGGATTGAGAGCCAATGCTCGAGCCAACTCCTGCCCCGCCCCGACAGAATCCCATTCGTGATGGAGCTTGAAGGCTGCCATTGCCGTATGAGCTTCGACACACTGTGGATCGAGCTCCAGGGCGCGTCTCGCGGCCTCCTGAATCCTCGGAAAGAGCTCGGCAGGATGCTGATTTGCATAAAGTCCAGCTATCACGCGGCTCTGGGCCAGCACCGCATAGGCTTTGGCAAAGCCTGGATCGAGGCGGATCGCCTCCTGGCAGTGCTCTTCCGCCTGGGCCAGGTCCTTCGGAAGCATCCTCTCGGTGGCGCTGACGGCTCGTACGAAGTGATCGTACGCAGCGAAGTTTTCGGTGGGAATCGATCGTACCCGATTCCGCTCCTCCGCTGAAAGCTCCGCCCTGAGAGCCAGGGCGATGTTTTCTGCCACGTCAGTCTGAACGCGAAATACATCCTCCAGGTCCCTGTCGTACGTGCTCGCCCAGAGAGGCTCATCCGTGTCCGCGTCGACGAGCTGAGCTACCACGCGCACTCGGTTCCCCTCCCGGCGAACGCTCCCTTCCAAGAGGTTTCTCACGCCAAGCTCCCGGGCAATCTCCGGAGTGCTCTTGTTGGCGGCCTGATATCGGATAACGGAAGCGCGCGAAATCACCCGAAGGCCTCCCACGACCGTCAGGCGGGTAAGGATGTCGTCCATCACTCCCAGACTAAAGAACTCGTTCTTCGGATCTTGGCTGAGGTTCGCGAAGGGAAGCACCGCCAGGGAGGGCCGGGGGTCCTCGGAGGGATGGGTAGAGGGTTGGTGAGCCCCTTCCCTCTCGCCACGCCTCGAACCTGGGGGCTGCTCCGGTTTGACCTCGTATGCCCAGGCGAGGACGAGGGCGATGGGAAAGCCGAGCAGCACCAGGATGACGATATAGGGGCGAAGGGCCTCCAACCCCAAGGGGTCGAGGATGACCTCAGCGGCACCGAGTATGCCAAGGCCCACGACGACGTAGACCCCTGCAACCCTGTAGACTTTCCGCCGCTTGAGCTCGGTAAGAAGCTGCGAGAGCTTGGATGCCATTCTGATGGCTCCCGGACGAGGGGACTCCCCGATCCAGCCCAGCCGACCATCCCACCGGAACAATGAGATGCGGTTAAGGAGGGGGCAAGGAGGCAGGCATCCGGTGCCGGGTCGGTGATTCCGTCAGCCGACACTCCCGGGAGCGCTGGGAAGGGTAGATGGGTCTGGAACGGATGAAACGCCGAACAATTCCACGACGCCCCCCAGAATTCGGGCGTGGACAAACCCGTCGCCGAGGAGGAGGTACTCCAGGGTGGTTCCTGCACCCATGATCATTGCCACGAGGAAGAGACTGACGAGCAGCCGGGGAACGAAGCCCCCCCGGAGTTCTTCCCCGCCGCCTTCCCGACGCCAGGTTCCCCACAGGGCCCAGAGGCTCCACACCCAGAGGACGGTAAGGCCGATGGGAGCGAGAACGCTCCAGAAGAAAGGAGCAAACTCTCCAAGAGTCTGGGAAAGACCTGCCTTGATGTCGCTACCGGCAAGCACCAGGTATTCCATGTAACTTCCCTCGAATCAAAGGATTGTGGGGCACGACCCAACGCTCGGGCCGTTTCCCCCGGATTCCGCCCTGCCCATCGTCACCCCGTATCGGTCCTGAACGGTGATGCCGGAAGGCCTTCAGCGTTATAGAGATTCGCCCGGTCCGGGTTGTCTCCCCAGGCATACCTCACAGCCACAGGAGAGGGAACGGCCGGGCTCGACACCACCACGGTGTTCCCTTCGATGCGGGCATCGGCCCAGTGGAACCGTCCATCGGAGCCAGCCACGGCAAACCCTCCCAGTGGAACCCCCGGCCGGAAGGAGCCGTCTTCCGACCTCCCCACCAGCCCCTGCCCGAGGTGGTCGAACTCGATGGTGACTCGGCCGCCAGAAACCTGGTGGGCCCGGTACATCGGACCTGAGTAGACGATCTCCTCCCCGTAGGCGACGCGCCGGGCCGCCAGGGAGAGCCGCAGACCGACGTCCTGCTTGTTCTTGGGATGGATATCGTCGGACTCTCCGATGTCGATGATGACGGCCTGGGCAGTATTTGGGACCGAGAGGGTCGCCGATTGGGACTCCCGGAGCGTAGCCCAGTCGCTGTCCACGGGTTGTGGGTCCGGCGCCCTGAAGTTGGCCAGTTGGACCCAGAGGAAGGGGAAGTCACCGACCCCCCATCGGCTTCTCCAGTCCGCAATCATGGCGGGAAAGAGGTCTCGGTAGGCGAGGGCGTCCTCCTCGGAGACCGCGTTCGATTCCCCCTGATACCAGATCGCACCTTTGATGGGGAAAGGCAGGAGTGGATGGACCATGGCGTTGTAGAGGATCATTGGCACCTCCCTCCTGCGCATCCCCGCTGCTCGGACCCCACCAAGACGAAAAGCCCAGGTCTCCGGAAGGGCCCGGCGCTCCTCACCGACCTCCAGGAAGAGCAGGTCCGGCGAGCCGACGATGCCTCCGGCCCCTTCGACATCCTCGATCCTGACTGTGACCGCGTTCCGCCCGGCTCTCAACAAGGAGCCTTCCACCCTGTAGGCCCGAGGAACCCTCCATGGCGTAGCGGGGGCCCTGACCTCCGTTCCGTTGACCCAGACCCTCCCGAAATCGTCCATGACGCCGAGCCCCAGGACCACCTCCGCCGCCGCCTCCTCAAGCGTCAGGTCGAACGAAGTACGGTACCAGGCAGTCCCATCAACCCCCCCGAACCCTTGGTCCTCCCAGGAGGCAGGAACGGATATCGGCGTCCACTCCGAATCGTCGATATCTGGGTCGGCCCAAACCGCTTCCCCACGCTCGAACCCTTCGTCTCGGTCTGGAGCGGACCCCAACCGTTCCCTGATGGCTTCAAAGGCCAACTCCGAAGCCCTGCGGTCGGCGTTGAATACCGAATCCACCTGCACCTGACCGTATCCCAGGGCCTCGGGCGTCATCCAGGGCTCGACTCGGCTCCCGCCCCACGAGGTGTTCAGGATACCGATGGGCACGTCGAC
>JBDHCH010000210.1:0-6922 GCA_039592115.1 Gemmatimonadota bacterium
GGGAGGCCCGCAAAGCCACCTCCCCTCGCCGGCGGACCCCCCGGGAAAGGAGGAGGCCTCCCGCATTGGCGGCAGCGGCCAGGAGGACCAGGAGGACCGCCCCCTGGAGCAGGAGAAGGGGGGTCCTGACGTCACCCAGCAGGCGATCGGAAAGCCAAGCGGCCCCCGCCTCCGTCGCTCCTCCCGGGATGCGCCCGGAGATCTCCTTCAACTCCAGGGCGGCTGCATCCAGCCCCACCCCAGGTCGGAAGCGAGCGAGCGCCAGGAAGATCTTCGCTCCGGCGATCTGTGTCAGATCCGGGTTGGCGGGCTCAACCGGGAGCCATACCTGGGAACCGTCCGGGAAGGCCGATTCATCCCGGACCACCGCGACGATCTCGTGGGCCTGTCCCTCCAGCTCCAGGGTCCGCCCCAGAATGTCCGGCGCCCCGGCAAATGCCTGACGCCAGAGACCTTCTGATATGGCCACGACCCTTGCGGCACCAACTCGGTGTTCGTCGGCGGAGAATGCCCTGCCCATCCGCAAAGGGTCGGCCAGCAGCTCGAGAAACCCCTCGGTGACCTTTGCACCGTCCACGTGGACGGGACCCGTCCCCGTAACCATTGGCAGGCGAGTCTCCAGGTACCCGGCCAGAGCCTCTACCTGGCGCGCCTCCTCCCGCCACGCGTCCATGACCGGATAGGACGCGCGCACGAAGCCTCCGCCGTCCTGGATTTCCTCTACCACCGCCACCCTGTGAGGTTCGGAGAAGGGGAGGGGGGCCATGAGCACACCACGCACCACGGAGAGGACCACGGCGTTCATGGCGACCGCCAGGACCAGGATGGCTGCCGGAGCCAGCACCGCCCCGGGCTTCCGGGCCAGCCCACGGGCCGCCATGAGAAGCTCATCCCATACAGTGCGGAAGGGGTGAACGATCGCCAGTCGCCTCCTCCTCATTCGATCCTGATCACGGCAATACCGTCTCGTCCCCTCCAGGTCCCCGAATTCCGCCTCGGCTCGTCGCCTGGCTTCCTCCTCCGAAGCCCCCAGGACTATCAGCTCCTCCATCCGCATGGAAAGATGGAAATCCAGCTCTTCCTCCACCTCAGTCCCTGGCTCGGGGTTGCCCGGAAGCCGGAAGTTGCCACGGTCTCGCATGGTCGCCTCAGGCTTTCGTTTCCAGGAGGCTCGTCACTGCCTCCGCATAGTCCCGGAAGGCGTCACTCTCTGCCCCGAGGCGCTTCCTTCCCTGTGCGGTGAGCTCGTAGAATCGAGCTCTTCGATTCTTGTCGGAACGCCCCCAGGAGGAGGACACGGCGCCCTGACGCTCGAGGCGATGGAGGGACTGGTACAGGGCGGCATCTTCGAACGACACCCGGTCCCCGCTCTCCTGCTTGATCCAACGGGCGATGGCGAACCCATGTCTGGGCCCTTGAAGGAGAGCTCTCAGGACCAGGAGATCTACGGTTCCCCGAAGGAGATTGTTGGAGGCGATTTCCGTCACGATGGGATCTCCGCGGCAATTGGAGGGGCTTTCATCAATGTCAAGAACCTTCACTAAAGAACGTTATGTAAAGAATCTTATGGAAGGAATCTCATGGATGCAAGTGGATCGGGCTCTGGCGAGCTGGCAACACAGATCCCGTCATTATGCTGAAACCAACTATACTGAACATCAGTAGTGTAGTCGGAGAAGCCGGTTTCTGCGGGGAGGAGAGATGGCCGAGAAAGAGGCGAAGGAACACGGAGGGTCGAGGAGGGCCCTGGCTGCCGAAGAGGTACCCACCCTCAAGCGGACCGAGTTCCTCGTTCTGCTAGTCCTGGCAGATGGCGAGAGTCATGGGTACCGCATCGTCCAGGAGATGGAGGATCGTACCGGCGGGAAGGTGAGGATTCTGCCGGGGAATCTCTACGCCGTTCTCAGGAGACTCTCCAAACAGGGTTTGGTGGCGGAGGCGGAAGGTCGAAAAGCTCCTGATCTGGCTGACCAGAGGCGTCGGTACTATCGGCTCACACCCCTCGGCCGTCGGGTCCTGGCAACGGAGGCGGAATTCTTGCGGTCCCTCGTCCAGGCGGCCTCCGATCGAAACCTGATCCCCAAGAGTGCTCCATCATGAGCGACCAACCGGGTCGGCGGACTCCTCTGTTGGAGCATGTCTACCGGGCTCTTCTCCGGCTGTATCCCGAGACGGTGCGGGCCGAGGATGGCCGTGCCATGGAGGAGCTCTTTTCAGACCTGTGTGAGGCCGAAAGACGTCGCCGAGGGTGGTTGGGAGTCCTGGTCATCTCGATCCGCTCCTTCGCAGAGGTGCCCATGCGGGCCCTTCTGGCCCGGGCCGAGCTCCGGAGGGGGTCGGCCCCCCGTCGGACATCCGCCGGAGGTGGCGGGCCCCTGGGCTGGTTCGTTCAGGACCTGCGGTTCGGCTTGCGCAGCCTCCGCAGGACTCCAGTAGTGGGCATGGTGACCATCCTCTCACTCGGACTAGGGGTCGGAGCGGTGACTACGGCGTGCTCACTGGCTGCCGGGACCATCTTCCGGAGACCCGTCGGATTGTCCGATCCGCAGGGTCTGGTGACGATCTATACGAGTCGTGAGGACGGCGAGCCGTACGGAAACACGTCCTTCCCGGATTTCCAGAGCATCGTAGAAGAGATCGATGGGCTGGAGGGTGGGGCTGCCTTCGGGCTGAGGGGTTTCGCAATGGGAGAGGGGCTCACCTCGGCCTCGATCCTGGCGGAGGAGGTATCACGGGACTACTTCGCCGTCACCGGGATTCGGCCGGTTCTGGGCCGGGGCTTCCTCCCGGGGGAGGTTTACCCTGGGCCGGCCGAAAGAGTCGTGATCCTGGGTCACCATGTTTGGATGGAGCATTTCGGTGGCTCGTCTGAAGTGCTGGGCCGCGCCGTTCGCTTGAATGGGCAACCCTTCACCGTGGTGGGGATCGGTCCCAAAGGGGTGATGTCCCGAAGGCTTCCAGTGTTGACGGATGCCTGGGTCCCCATCGGGGTTCCCGGAACTCGGTCGACCAGGCGGGCGGAGGCCCTCCTGGAGCGAGGAACCCGCCCATACCTTCTCCTGGGAAGAATGAAAGAGGGTGTTCGAATCGGGCAGATCCAGACGCAGCTCTCCGTCCTCGCCGGCCGTTTGCATCGGGAGTACGCCGAGGTGTGGACGGATGATCGTGGTCAAGCCCGCGCCTTCACGCCCCTCTCCGAGAAGGACTCTCGCCTCAACCCAAGGGCCCGTCCCCTCCTGGCGGGGATCGCCCTGTTCTTCCTGGTCGCCACCGGATTCATTCTTCTCATCGCTTGTTCGAACGTCGCAACGCTATTCCTTGCCCGGGCCGGCCGGCGGCGGCGAGAGATGGCCATCCGCATATCCGTTGGCGCCAGTCGTCCCAGGCTCCTGGGACAACTGCTGACCGAGGGTCTGATCCTCGGGCTCCCGAGTGGTGCGGTTGGTGTCCTCATCGCTCTTTTCACTGTGCGCCAGGTCAAGACCTTCTCCCTTCCCCTGAACGTCCCGTTCAACCCAGCCGTTTCGTTGGACCACCGGGTGCTGATCTTTGCGATACTGGCCTCCATCGGAGCCACGCTTTTGTTCGCCTTGTTCCCGGCACTGGAAGCCTCACGGCCGGACCTCATGCCTCCCCTGAAGGGTGAGGGCGGTGGGTTCCTGGCCGGACCCAAGGGTCGCACGTCCAGGCGGACCAGAGGCAGGAACCAGCTGGTAGTGGTCCAATGCGCCGCTTCGCTGGTCCTCATCGTGGGAGCGGCCCTGTTTATTCGGACGCTTCAGAAAGCGACGGCCATGGATCTGGGTTTCAGCACTCAGGGAGTGGCCGTCATGACAAGGAGCCTTCCCGAATCAGAGTACACACCAGCAGAGGGAATCGAGGTGCTCAGGGCGCTCAGGGGGCGGCTTTCCGCCCTTCCCGGAGTGGTGAGCGCCCAGCTGTCCCGCAGTCTGGAGTTGACCCTCTTTCAGGCCGGGGCCGAGGCCACAGTCTTCGGGGAAGGATCCTGGACGGAGGAGGGGGAAGGACAGAGGGTCCTGCGGAACTCGGTGACCCCCGGTTATCTGGAGATGCTGGAGATTCCCCTCCTGAGAGGCCGTACCCTCCAGGAGAGCGACGTCCCTGGAAGCCCCCTGGTTGCCGTGGTAAACGAGACGTTTGCCGAGCGATTCTGGCCGGGGCAGGACCCGGTGGGCCGCCGGTTCCGCATGACGGACATGGATGGTTGGCACGGCGAAACCGGGACAGACCCCATTTGGATGACGGTTGTGGGAATGGTGAAGAACGGCACCTACGAGGACTTCGACGATGGGCTGATTCCTTTCTTCTGGACCTCCCTATTCCAGGATTACGCCTCCACCGTAGCCGTGAGCCTGAAGGGAATCGGTGAGGGCGAGGAGATGGTACCGCTCCTGAGGGACCACGTGGAGCTTGCGCCTGGCGAGGTCCCTCTGGTCTATCCGTCCACCCTGGATGGGCAGGTCTCGATCCAGTTCATCCACCTCCGAATCGCCTCCGACCTCCTTGGGTGGGGTGGCGCATTCGGTTTGATCCTGGCAGCCGTGGGCCTGTACGGCATCGTGACCATGGCTGTTACGGATCGGACCCGAGAGATGGCCATTCGGCTCGCGCTGGGGGCGGACAGGGGGGAGGTGATCAGGCGGGTTTCACGCGGAGGCACCAACTTGGCCCTGGTCGGTCTTCTGGTGGGCTTGCTGATTGGACTGCCGTTGGCGCACCTCCTGAGGAGCGTGTTCCATGGGGTGGGACCCCTGGACCCCCTGGCGCTGGGTGGGGGGATCGGCATCCTGGCCCTCACGGCCCTGGTGGCCAGCTTGGTCCCCGCGCGCCGTGTCACTCGCATCCATCCGATGACGGTACTGCGGGAAGACTAACCACGCCTCAGGGTTGGACTGTCTCTCAGGGTAGCGCCCGACCTGGCTCCCGGTTCCGGACCGAGGTAGTGTCCTGGACCCCCATTGCCGTTCGCTGCATCGCCTGGTCAAGGGAGGAACACATCAATATTGACGACGTCCGTTCGCTCTTCCCTGTGTTCGACTCATTCGCTCTGGGACCGGAGGAGGAGAACGGGGGCCTCCTCGAGAGGCTGGCCTCTCAGGGGATCATCGTGGCGCAACGTGAGGGGCAGATCAGGGTGAGCCCGAACTTCTTCGACACCGAGGACGATATCGACCCATTCGTTTCCCGGCCGGAGCTGGGCGCCCACTTGGCCGCCCTTATCCTGTTGCTACCGCCCGGCGAGGTCCCGGAGGGCAAGGCCGGGGTCCCGGTTCAAGCTAGAGACTCCTGCGCGGTAGCGCACTCTGAGGCCGCAGCGGGAAACGGGCGTTGCTGGAATCTGTGCTCGGTTCAGCTGCCCTACTGCGAGAAGTCGCCCACGACCTCGTGGCAGTATCACCCTCTGGGAAGACCGAGAACGCCTGCGGAAACCCAGTAGATATCCTCCATTCCCGTCCTGGAACTGGTGAAGAAGAGGAAGCGGCCATCAGGAGACATCATGGCTCCATACTCAGAGGCTTCTGAGTTGACAGCTACTCCCAGGTTCATCGGTTCGGACCAGCGTCCATTCTCCAAGTGACTTATGTAGATGTCCGCTCTGCCGACGCCCCCCGGGCGGTCGGACGAGAAGATGATCATGTCCTCCCCAGGCGAGACGAATGCGTCAAACTCCCGGAATTCGGAATTGATCGGAGCTGGAAGCTTCTCAGCGGGCTCGTATCTCCCCTCGGTCCAAGCCGAGCGGAAGATGTTGTTGGTGCCTGGACCGTCTCGTTGCGAGTTGAAATAGAGATTCCCACTCTCAGTGATGACCGGGTAGAAATCCTCAAACTCGGACATGGCTTCCGGAGCGAAGAGTTGCGGCTCTCCCCACCCAATGCCCTCCCTCACTGACACCCAGAAGTCATGATCAACGCGTGTTGAGTCGCCTCTCTGGCGAGGCCGGTTGGAGCAAAAGACCATCCGCTGACCATCCTGGGTAAGAAAGAGGTCGATTGCACTGAAGCGTCGGTCAAAGCCCACCGACTCGGGGGTCCCCCAACCCTCGGACCCTCTCCTTGAGACCATGACTCGCGGAGGGACGGTCGGGACCCCGCGACGCGTGAAGTAGAACTCGTGGAAATCAGGGGAGAAGATGGAGTTGAGTTCGCCGTCCTCTGTTGATACGAAGTCTGGCGAAAACAACTGCGCCGTCATGCCCGGAGGAGTCTGTCCGAGATAAGCGTCTGGGGAAACGGCGTCGGTGTCATCCGCAGGTTGGCAGGTTACCAAGAGGAGGGCAAAAAACAGGAAGACTGCTCGCATCGTAACCTCCCCGAAAAAGGGACTGGGCTAGGCCTCAATTCGGATGAGGGCTCGGATAAGTTTCGCGCTCTACAGATTCCTGTAACGACCGGTTCCTGAAGGCATTGTGATCTCTGCCGGGGATCAGGGCGTGTCTCGGAGCGCCCCCATCTCTCCCTCATTCGGGGTTCCTTGCCGACCTCGGAGTCGCCGAATCCTCTTCGCCGCGTTCCGGTTCGACGGGTCCAACTCCAGGGACCGCTGGTAGGCCTCCACGGCCTGCACTGTGTCGCCCACCATTGCATTGGCATCCCCGAGAAGCTCGAATCCGGGGGAAGAAGGAAACCGCGCCACTTTCTTCTCCAGAAGCTGAAGGAGGATCAGCCGGTGCTCCTGGCCGAAGTAGTTGTACGCCAAGACATCGAGGAAGAACTCCGAGATCAGCCCCGCCCGCTCGGCGATCGCGAAGAGTGAGTCCACCTCGGCGGATCCTCCCACCTCGTCTCCGCCCCGGAGAAGGGCCACCGCTCGTTCCAGGCGGCTCTCCATCTCTGCGATGGCTGCCCGCTGGGTCGCTTCCCTGGCGTCGGCTCTCACCGAGCCCGCAGCCTTGGCGAGG